>JAGPVX010000073.1 GCA_018066805.1 Paraperlucidibaca sp.
CCCATCACCTGTAATGGTTTTTCGCTGGCAATGGCGTCGCGGAAACGACGACCTGCGCTAAGCGTGCTTGAGTTAATTGCCATTAGGCTCTCCTAGCCGGGGCATCCGGCGTGTCTGTTGTAAAATCAGTGGTGTGATTAGTAGCGGGTTTAGTCACGACAGCGCCATGAGCAGGATCAACACGCGCGGCAATATTGGCGCGGGCTGTGGCAATGTGACGCCGCATTAAAAACTCGGCGAGTTCGCCATCACGTGCCTCAATGGCATCGAGAATGCGTTGATGCTCAGCCAGAGCCTGTTGCGGCCGACCTTCAGTAATAGAAAATTGGCCACGATAAATTCGCACGCGGTGATATAGCTCACCGCAGAGCATATGAATCAGCACGGCATTATGGCTGCCTTGAATGACGCGGTAATGAAAGTCGACGTTGCCCTCTTCTTGAATATAGGCACGACCTTCTTGTTCTTCGATTTGCTCAGCATGCTTGGCTAGTAGCTGCTTGAGCTCGGCAATTTCACTCGCCGGCATATGCTTAGCCGCCAAACGGCAAGCTAACCCTTCCAGGGTTTCGCGCACTTCATAAATCTGCAGCAGCTCTTCCAATGACAGCGCCATGATGCGCACGCCCACATGCGGGATGCGGGTAATGAGTTGGCGGCCTTCAAGGCGACGCAATGCTTCACGTAATGGTCCGCGCGAAACGCCATAGCGAGCAGCTAATTCAGCTTCAGATATGCGTGAGCCCGCTTCAAGATCACCGCGCACAATGGCCTCTTGCATCAAGGCAAAAACTCTATCGGCCAGCGTCGTGCGAGCAGCTGAAGTATCAGCGGCATCTGCAACGGCGGGAGTGAGCTTCGGTGGCATAAGCAGATATTGTCTACAATCTTTTCGATGCACCGACAATAACGCGACGAAACTGACTGGTCAAGCGCATTTAAAACCAGATAGCGTAAAAGAAATGAGGGCCCCGGGGGGCTTTTGTCTACAATTTATAGCCAGCACCACTTTCAATAAAAATAGTGCTGGCTATGATGAGACCAGAATTAACGCAACGTACTAGGATAAACCGGCAGTGAGCCCATCGCTTTCGCATCATGCGCGGGCAATAACTTAACTTGCGGGAACTTTTTCGCAATCGCTGAAACGTGTGCAATTGCATCACGCACGGTATCTGTATCCTCATCAATAAGTTGTCGCGCAATCCATGGCTTCTCAGCGAGGTGAGTAATGCCATCGAGCTGCCAAACTAAATCGCCCAAAAGCGCTAAGCGTTGGCCCGATGGCAGCGTCAAAAACACCAAGACTGAGCCCGGCGTATGCCCAGGTGCTGGCACCAAAACCACACTGCCATCGCCCCAAACATCGAACTGCTGAGCAAAACCTAGGTAAGGTTTGTTCACAAAGGCGTAACTTTTTAGATGATCTGCGCTGAGTTGTCTCGCTAGTGCCGAGTTATCGCCGCCATCGCTGATAAACGCTTGCTCAGTTGTCGGCACAAGCACCGGCGTATTGCGTAGGCTATCTAGGCCACTAACATGATCCCAATGCGCATGCGTAAGAATTACGCCGACCAGCGATTTCAGGTCATAGCCCTGCGTTATAAGTTGCTCAGCGGCTGGCGTGGTTTTGTCGTAATCGGTGGTGAGCTGCATCAGTAGCGGCAGCAACTTCACCTGATCATCCACCTCACGGCCAAAACCAGTGTCGATCAGCAAGTCTCCGCGCGGATGCTGCACTAGCACGGCAGTCATGCTGAAATCGCGATTTTCTAATGGATTACCGCCGCGAAAAGCCAGCATCGCTGAAGAATGCATGGTGCCAGTCGGTAAAGCGCTCACGCGCATAGATTCAGGCGGCGATGCTGCGGGCAAGTTATCGGGTAACGCGATAGCTTGTGACGATATCGACCACGGTAAAAAGCTGGCGATAAACAGAGCCACCAACACTAAAGTCAACCATCGAATCCATCGCCACATAACTGCACCTTTATTATTATTTTGCGAGCTGGCAGCTACTTTATCATGGCCAAGTACTAAAAATGCAGAAGGAGCTTCCGTAAGCTCCTTCTGATCCATCAAGGCTTAATTGCTACGCACTAAGTCGGACCTCCACATCCAGCATTGAGAATATCAGTGGGGTCATTCGTAGCTCTACCTAAACCACTTCGAGTGACGCTGTCTAGCTTGGTGAAGTCAATAAAACCTGTGCCTTTACGCTGTCCTATCTTTGCGAATGCGACAGAAAACTCTGTTGGATCACTAAAATTATCAAAGTCTAAAAACTGTCTATCAAAAACGCCCGAGTTTAGAAATCTTGAGTACGTTTTTTTATCGCTATCGTACCCAAGTAATTTATAAAGCTTTTGAGCATTCCTATTTTCATCGAATAAATCAAGAGCAAGCTTGTCACACTTTTTAAAGCGCTTATCACTACTTTCATCATCACTAATAGCAGTTAGCTTAATACCATCTATGGATGCAATATCAGCATTTATTAATGAATCAATAAGTACTTTTTGCTTATCCGTATAACTCTCCGCTAACAAAGAGGAGTTCCGGCCACTACCCTTGGCTTGTTCAATTCGCCAGGCAACAATATTATTCTCCGCAAAGCTAATATAAATCGATAGTTTCGAGCTATCCTCAAGCATGTATGACGCTATATAGCGCATCAGCTTGCCTTCATTTGCCGGCTCTATCTTAAAGTCATAGCTACTAGCAGCTGGATCAAAAACCAAAGGTCCAGAAGCTGCATCCTCATCAACTTTTATAATTCCGCTTGTTGAAATTGAAACTTTAATATCTGCATTAACAGGAGGGTTACTTACTGTTTGACTTGGAAGATTGTAATTACTCTTCAAAACAAACTTAGGCACATAAGACCCAGCAAACGGCTTAAGCTTAGCGACAGGATCATCCTTCACCTCTGCTGCTTTAAGTTGGCCAATAAATCCTGGAGTACCACCGCCTGATTTCGATTTACCAATGTTAATCTCATTAAATATGCCACGCTTATTATCAGAGAGTGCATATTCAATATTGCCATCGAGCCAAATTATTTCAGGCAAGTGTGGAGTTCCTCCAGCAGATAAAGTTCTATTAAATGGATTACTAAGCCTTTTTGAATTAACTGTAAGCGAGTTATCAGCACCAACAATTGCTATTATCTCTTGCCCTTCAGTAAAGCTGCAGTCAGAGCCACAGCCTGCGCCACCACCCTTCTTGAAATTTAAATTATAGGTTTTGACTAGCGAACTATGAACAGTTCCAGCCACTGTGTCGCTACCCGGCGTTGTTGTGCCTCCACCTGTCTCTTTTGGTGGTGCATCAGGAAAAACTAGATCAGCATCAGGATTAGCAATAACGCTGGCTAAAATATCATCATAGATTTTGCCACTATCGTTGTTAAGCCCTTTTTTAAAGGCCTCTAGTAAGTCGTCGTAAAAATTACCCTTTGCTGCTGTAAATCGTGCATTAATTGGATCGAATGAGTCTCCGGTAGCCAAGTAGCCACCTGTGACCAATGCAGTCTTAAGCTTGGCAATAGCAGCATTCATCTCACTCGTTAACTCTGCTTTATTACTTTCAGACACATTAGAAAAATAATCTGATGGATTACCTCTTGCGGCCATAGCCAAGAGCAAATCTGTAAATGGCGTGATGTTTACTACCCCAGGACCTGCGGCATAGCTATTTAACACGGATGCTGGATCGCCATTACGAACCTGTACTACGCAGGGGAAAGCTGCAGCAGGCACAGTAGCAATACTCCAAGCACCAGTTGTGGAGGTAGGATTTGCATTATAGGTATTGCCATCACTGCACTTTGCATCAACATCACCACCAACAATCGGTGCACCAACAGCAGCAACACCGCTTAAGCTCGGAGCCGCTGCGCTACCGCCACCTCCGCCGCCACAAGCAGACAGTAGCGCCGCTGCACTGAGCGATAGCACTAACGCTGAGGGGTTAAGTTTAAACATTTGCTTATCTCCAAACCTAAATTGACCTCCAAAGTCTAGTAAGCTTTGACTTTTATATGCCCCCGCAATCAGGGGGGTCAGGCACAATAAATATTATGACTTCACAGCCAAAACTACTTTCAGTAGCACCGATGATGGATTGGACCACGCGCCATGCGCGCAATTTCCTGCGCCTGTGCAGCCCTCAGGCTCGGCTTTATACGGAAATGGTCACCACACAGGCGCTGGTCTACGGCGATATCCCGCGGCATTTACGTTTTGAGGCGCTTGAACACCCCATCGCGCTGCAGCTTGGTGGCAGCGACATCAAAGACCTCGTACATTGCGCCAAACTGGGTGAAGACTGGGGTTACGACGAGATCAATCTCAATGTCGGCTGCCCTTCCGACCGCGTGCAGCAAGGCCGCATTGGTGCCTGCTTAATGGCAGAGCCTGCATTAGTGGCAGATGCGTTAGCGGCGATGCAAGCAGCTGTGCGCGTGCCGGTGACGGTAAAACATCGCATCGGCATCGATGGCCTAGAGCATTTCGATGACCTACTAAACTTTGTCGATACCGTAGCAAGCAAAGGCTGCACTCACTTCATCGTACACGCGCGCATTGCCATCTTGGCGGGCTTAAGCCCAAAGGAAAATCGTGACGTGCCACCACTACGCTACGAAGACGTTTATCGCTTGAAAGTGCTGCGGCCAACGCTGACTATCGAGATTAATGGTGGCATTAAAACGGTGGATGAGATTGCGCAGCACTGGCAGCATACCGATGGCGTAATGATCGGGCGTGAGGCCTATCAAAACCCCTATTTATTGGTTGAGGCGCAGCGTCTTTGGGGTGTAACGGAGCTGCCATCACGTGGCGATATCATCCGTGCCTACGAGCCTTTTGTAGCGCGAGAATTGGCCAATGGCGTCGCGCTAAAACAGATGACACGGCATATTTTGGGCCTATTTCATGGCCAGCCGGGCGGTCGTCGCTATCGCCAAATTTTGAGTAATTTAGCCCCAGATGCTGGGCTTGAGGCATTACACGCAGCCCTAGCTGCAACCGGAGAAGAATAAAATGGCAACACCGCTACAACAGCTGATGGCTTGCACCACCGTGGTCGCCGACACAGGCGATATCGATAGCATCATTCGCCTAAAACCTGTCGATGCCACTACCAATCCATCCTTAATTTTAAAAGCGGCTAGCACGCCGCAATACGCCGAACTTATCGATCAAGCATTAGCAGCAGTGAAGCAGCTACCTGCATCAGCACAGTTGCCAGCCGCACTTGAAGCCGTATCAGTGGCGTTTGGCTCGGAAATTCTCAAGCACATCCCCGGTGTGATTTCGACCGAAGTTGATGCGCGATATTCCTTTGATATTGCCGCCACACTAGCGCAGGCACGACGAGTCATTGCGCAATATCGCGCACTAGGCATTAGCCGAGACCGCGTGCTAGTGAAAATCGCCAGCACTTGGGAAGGTATATGCGCCGCGCGCCTGCTCGAGCAAGAAGGCATACGTTGCAACCTCACTTTGCTGTTTAGCTTCATACAAGCACAGGCCGCTGCCGAAGCTAATGCCACGCTCATCTCGCCTTTTGTCGGGCGGATTTTAGATTGGTATGCCGCAAAAACTGGCGAGACATACACAAGCGAGACCGATCCCGGTGTGTGCTCAGTAAAAGCGATTTATGAGTACTACAAAGCCGTTGGCCACGACACTATTGTGATGGGTGCGAGCTTCAGAAATACCGGTGAAATCCGTGCATTAGCGGGATGCGACAAGCTCACTATTGGCCCTGCTTTACTAGATGCATTGGCGAAAGAGTCTGAGCCTCTGACTGCGCAATTAACTGCAGAAAGCATAGTGCCGCGCCCTCGCCTAGCTGAACTGACTGAAGCTAATTTCCGCTGGCAGCTTAATCAAGACCCCATGGCGACAGAAAAGTTGGCTGAAGGCATACGTTTATTTGCAGCAGATTTAGAAAAACTAGAAGGCTTGCTGGCAGCGAAACTCGCTTAAGTGAAAGGCTGGACGCTGCTGCTCAATCGCGGCAGCGTTTCTCGCTTTCTAGGGCATCGACCAAGCTACGGAAAGCTTCCGTGTTGGATTCGTTTAAGCTCATCAATGTGCGGTGAGCATCAATCACTTGCTGAGTCACCGCGTCTTCGCTGATATCGCCAATAATGGGTAATTCCTCAAGGCTGCTGCTCAAGGCCGATGATGTGCGCAACATGCGAAAGACTTTATCAAAGCCCATGCTGAGCAAAATGCGTTCGATATCGGGGTTGATACAGAGTAAAACCGGACGACCTAAGCCTCGCTGCTTGAGTATCACGGCGATGCGAGCGAGCAAGCCTAAAGCGGTAGAGTCGATGGCTTCAGTAGTGGTGAGATCGATGAGCACGGCGCGAAGGCCCTCATCTTCTTTGATACGCTGGTCGACAAAGCTTTCCAGCGCGGTGCAGGTCGGCACACGCACATCGCCAACTAGCTTTAATACATAAGTGCCGTTTAATACGGCGTATTGCATCTTGCAGGCGTCCATGGTCACTCGTCGCGCGTAATCATCAGCAGCGCAATATCATCGGGCAGATCTTTAGCGGAAGGAAGACCTAAGCGCATATTTAAAGCCTCAAAATCATTTGTCGCAGCGGCTACATGTGCTTTCAGCAAAGCTTCTTTGCTGGGCAGATCACCGGTTGGCATGATCTCAAGGATACCATCTGAGAGCGCGACAATGGAGAATTGTGGCGCTAACTCAACGATATGTTCCTCGAATTGGGCATCGGCAAACAAGCCAAGCGGCAAACCATTGCCCAAGAGCGCTGTTACCTCACCACGCTGACACAAAAATGCCGGCGGATAATGCGCGCCTAAGGCGTAGGTCAGTGTCTGCTTATTAGTGTCGATGACGCCGCAAAACACTGTCAGGTGCTTGCCAGTCTCAAGCGCGCGTAGCTCTTCGTTCATTGCGTGCATCAGTTTCGCTGGCGACAATAAAGACACTTTCGTGCGCTTTTCAAAGTGCCGCCGGATGCGGTTGGTCAAAGTCTTTAAGAACACTGTGACAAAGGCGCTAGAGGCACCATGACCCGAAACATCCGCCAAATAAAATGCAGTACGACCAGGACCCAAGCTGAAATAGTCGACAAAGTCACCCGACAAAAACAGGGATGGCAGAATGACATGATTCAGCGTTAAGCCATTGGTTTCGTGTGGAGTTGGTGGCAGCAACTTGCTTTGTACTTGGCGGCCTGCGCGCTGATCGTACTCGAGCAGCTGCAAGCTTTTTTTCAGACGCTCATTGCTGTCTTCGAGTGCGGCGCGGTAATGCTGATTCTCTAGCCGTAGCTGACGGCGTTCAAGTGCTCGCTGCACGGATAAATGCATGATGTCTTGATTAAGCATGTACTTCATCAAGAAGTCGCTAGCACCTTCCTGCAGGCTGGAAATTGCTTGATCTAAAGAGGCTGTTTCGGTAACTACAATCACTGCCGTTTCTGGCAGCTCATGCAGTAAAGCGCGGAGCAATTGCGAGCCGTTGCTCAAGTTTAACGTTAGCTCCCCCAGGATCAGTGAGGGCTTTAGCTCACGTGCTAAGGCAAAGCCTTCATCGGCATCGCCTGCGATCTGCACGCTATACCCGTCGTGCACTAGCCAATCTTTTAAGCGATGCGCCAAAAAATCATCCGCATCGATAACCAGGATAGGCCCTGGCGGCACAAATTTCATTGCGCGGCGGGCTCGCTCTCGAAGTCATCATCTAAAAATGGGTCGGACGTAACGACACCATCGGCGATATCAAAAGCGCGAACCTGTAAATAATAGTCTCGAATGAAGTTATAACGATCACCCTGCACCAGCTTCTCCGCCTTCAGCAAGTCGGCTCGTGTATCGACTAAGTTCAACGCTAAGATGCCGTAAGCGACATCGGTGTTCATATAGGCGCGCGGGTCAGCTGGAGCATCGCCGAATCGGCCAAAAAAATCACGAACAGTGCTTGGGCCAAGCAAAGGCAACATCACATAAGGTCCCTGCCCAACACCCCATACCGCCAAGGTTTGGCCAAAATCTTCATCTGTGCGCGGCATGCCCATCTTCGCGCCGATGTCGAAAATGCCTGCTAGGCCTATCGTTGAGTTAAACATAAAGCGTGATGTAGTTGCTGCCGCTGCAGCCGGCTTACCTTGCAGTAGCTCGTTCACCAAGGTGATGGGCGACAATAAGTTTCTCAGGACGCGCGTAATGCCGTCATCCACAGGCTGTGGCGTGACTTTTTGATACGCTTTGGCCACTGGCTTGGCAACGTATTGATCAACCGTGTCATTGAAGCGATAAACGCCACGGTTAAAACCTTCCCATGGATCGGTATCGTCGGCGCTAGCTGCAACGGGCAGTAGCGAAGCGAAGCCAATGGCGACCAACAGTAAACGTCCTGTATTTTTCATTAGATGAATCCTTCTAAGCAAAATTAGCAGCGGCGAACCAGCACACTACCAATCGAATATCCCGCACCGAAAGAGCAAATAACGCCAACGTCGCCAGTTGCTAAATCGTCGCGATGACGATGGAACGCAATGATTGATCCGGCGGAGCTGGTATTAGCAAACTCATCCAAAATCACCGGTGCATCATCGCGATTAAATTCGCGACCAAGTACACGCTTGGCGATCAATTCATTCATGCTGAGGTTGGCTTGGTGCAACCACAGGCGTTTCAAATCAGACACCGCTAAGCCGCAATCGTTACTGTGCGAGACGATTTGATCGGCAACCATGGGGCAAACTTCTTTAAAAACTTTGCGGCCTTCTTGCTTAAATAGTTTATCGCGGGCGTCTACGCCGGTTTCATCACAGCGGTTTAAGAAGCCGAAGTTATTGCGAATGGCTGATGAAAACTGGGTGTGTAAGCGCGTGCCAATGACTTCAAATGCATCTGCTGAGGTGCAGGTTTCTGCTAGTTCCACAACGATCGCAGTGGCCACATCGCCAAAAATGAAGTGGCAGTCGCGGTCGCGCCACTCAAGGTGAGCCGAGGTAATCTCTGGGCTAATCACTAGCACGCAACGAGCGGAGCCACCACGAACGGCATCTGCCGCTGCCTGCAAGCCGAAAGTGGCTGAGGAGCAAGCTACGTTCATGTCATAGGCATAGCCGCCAGCGCCTAAGGCTTGCTGAATTTCAATGGCAACGGCGGGATACGCGCGCTGCATATTGGAGCAAGCCACAATAATGCCATCGACATCGGCGGCTGTTTTGCCGGCACGCTTTAGCGCATCGATGGCGGCTGCAACACCAATCTCGGCTTGAATGCCGATTTCGTCATTACTACGCTCTGGGATAGCTGGGAACATCCGCTCAGGGTCAATAACACCTGATTTATTGACGACATAGCGCGATTTAATGCCCGATGCCTTCTCGATAAACTCGACACTCGATGGCGCTAACGCGGTCACGTCGCCGCTGGCGATTGCCGCAGCATTGGCTTGGTTAAAGCGCTCAACATAGCTGTTAAAAGAAGCCACGAGTTCGGCATTAGAAACCGACTCACTGGGCGTGAATAAGCCAGTCCCGCTGATTACTACCTTTTGCATAACGCCCCCAATCACCTGAAATGAAAAAACACGCCAAAACAAAATGGCTATAAAAATCCACACGATGAGCCAGTGTATCGCAGCGCGCTCGCGCACACCAAGCCCGATGCGGCAAAATTGTCATCAGGCCGTCTGCTTAATGTGTTAGCGCTTGCCAAAGCTTAGCAAGCCGCTTCGCCGACACGGGCTCGGCTGTCTTCATCGGCTGCGCAAATAAGGAAATCCGATACTCCTCAAGTAGCCAGCGATACTCATCTAGCGCAGAGGCATCGCCGCCGCGCTCTTTAGTGCGCTGAACTAACGTTGCCCATTGCTGCCAAAGCCCTTGTAGCTCAACACTGGCAAGCTCATCACGGCCAATATTGTGTGGCAACTTCTCTAATCGTAAGCACGCCGCGTGCAAATAACGCACGTAATGTCGCCAGCGTGGTAACGGACACTGCATCATAAAGTTCGACAGATCCAATGCCTCGAGCTGGCTATGCAAATCCTTTAATGCCAAACCGTAGACTGGCTGAGAGAGGCCTTCTATGGCGCGATAGGCTTGATGCGCTTTGCTGAAAATATCGTTAAGCACGGGCAACTGCTCAAGCGCCGCCGGTACCAGCAAAGCTCGTATCCGCTTGAGCTCACTTTGGAAGGCTTCATTTGTACGCGGCATAGCAAGCGTTTGCGCTAACAAGTGTCGAATAACGCTAAGCGTAAATTGCTGCTCAAGCGCTGCTTGCGGCAACCATCGCGCCGATTGCAACAACAAGCCCGCAGACTTTTTCAGTGCGGAGGCGATAGTTTTTTGCTCGCCAGCACAGGCTAGACGCATGAGCTCAGCGACACCGACCTCATGCGCTTGCTGCGCTTGCGCTGCGTTAGCCATTAGTTTTAGTGCCAAGCCTTGCGGCCCTAGCTGCAGGGCCGGAAATGCGCGCGCGGGCATGCCATCAACATCGGTATCGATGGCTTCGGGTAAGTCCGGAAAGCTCCAACTAGCAATGTCTGAACGCTCCCACTGCCGCCGTGTTTCGGGCGCACTGCCGGTGGCAGCTTCAGGCTGGCTCGATAAAGATATACGGAGCTTTGCGATATCTCGAGCAGTGGCCAAGACTTGGCGGCTAGCGCCAACCACCGCCATATTGAACATAAAATGTGGTGCTAGCTCGACTTCATCCCATACGGTGCGCTCAATCAGGACGCCGCGTTGGCGTAAGGCCGCAGAGAGGGCCTGCCTAAGATTGCCCTCGGCAAAGTCGAGCTGATCGACCAGTTGTGCAGCGGTATCTGGCAATGGCACTAGTTGGCGGCGATAACTTTTCGGCAAACCACGCAACATCGCCTCAATTTTATCGGCGAGCAGGCCAGGCACTAGCCAATCTAGGCGATCTTCCGACACTTCATGCAGTAGGCCGGCAGGAATGCGCAAGGTAACGCCGTCGGCATCATGGCCAGGCTCAAAGTGATAGCTCAACGCCAGCTCATGACCGGCAATGGCAATAGTGTCGGGAAAATCTTGCTCAGTATTTTCAGCTGCTGCTTTCGCCAATACATCTTCAGGGGTGAGAAATAGCACCTTAGGCTCTGTCTTTTCAATGCTATGGCGCCAATCTTCAAAGCTCTTTTGACTGGCGACATCAGCCGGAATACGCTGCTCATAAAAGCTATAAAGCGTGTGTTCATCGACCAATAAGTCGCGACGGCGGGTTTTGTCCTCAATGCGCGTGACATCATCGATGAGCGCTTGGTTATGCTTAAGAAACGCCGCTTTGATGCTGATATCGCAAGTCACCAAGGCATCGCGGATAAAGATTTCACGCGACTCAACACGAGCAATAGGCTCGTAATTCACCAGCAGCCGTGAATGCAAAATAAGTCCAAACAACGCTGACTGCTCATAGGCCATAACCCTGCCCTGTTTGCGGCGCCAATGCGGCTCCGAATAGCTGCGCTTGAGCCACGGCTGCGCCAAGTGCTCAATCCATTCCGGCGTAATTTTCGCCACTAAGCGCAAATAAACACGATGAGTTTCCACAAGTTCCGCCGCCATAACCCACGGCGGGCCTTTTTTGCTGAGCACTGAGCCGGGGAAAATTAGCGCCTTTTGATTACGTGGCGCTTGGTATTCACGCTCTTCGGTTTTATGCGCAATTTGCGAAAGTAGGCCAGTGAGCATGGCACGATGTATTGGCTCATAGGGTGCAGGCTCACGATTGACTCTTAGATTCATGCGTTCGCATTGCTGCGTGAGTTGGCGATAGGTCTCGCGCCACTCTCTTAAGCGCATCCACGACAAAAAATGCTTGCGAGCAAACTCACGGCGCTGACGCTCAGTCAGTTCAGATTTCTGCTCGGCCAAGACCTGCCATAAATTCACGAAGAATAAGAAATCGGAATCTTCATGGCGAAATTGCGCATGGCGCTCATCGGCGGCTTGCTGCTTATCGTGCGGACGTTCGCGGGGGTCTTGCACGGACAGCGCAGAGACAATAACCAGCACTTCATGCAAAGCACCAAGCGGTGCGGCGGCAATGACCATTCGCGCCAAACGTGGGTCTAGCGGCAGCTGTGCCAGCTGTTTACCAATGGCAGTGATGCGCAATTCAGCATCGAGTGCACCGAGCTCATCGAGCAGGCGTAAACCATCATTGACTAAGCGGCTATCGGGCCTATCTAAAAATGGAAAATCATTGATGTCGCCAAGTTTGAGCAGCTGCATCTGCAAGATAACAGCGGCTAAGTTGGTACGCTGAATCTCAGGGTCTGTAAATTCACGGCGGCCAAGAAAGTCAGCCTCGCTATAAAGCCGAATGCACAAGCCCGGCGCGATACGACCGCAGCGGCCGGCACGCTGGTTTGCGCTAGCCTGTGACACGGCCTCAATAGGCAAGCGCTGCACTTTCGAGCGATAGGAATAGCGGCTGATGCGGGCAAAACCGGGATCAATGACGAAGTGAATATTGGGCACGGTCAGCGAGGTTTCAGCCACGTTAGTCGCAATAACGATGCGCCGACCTTTGCCCTGCGAAAACACTTTCTGCTGTTCCGCCACCGATAAGCGCGAATACAACGGCAATATCTCGCAATGCGGCGGGCCAAAACGGCGCAAGTTATCGGCTAGTTGGCGAATCTCACGCTCACTGCTGGCAAACACCAAAATGTCGCCATTAGCACGCTTATGCTCACGCTCATAAGCGATACATTGGTCGACCGCTTCTACCACAGCTCTCGGCAAAGCTTCCTCGATCAGCTCATAGCCATCGTCTTCATCGCCGCCACTAGGCTCGGCACTGATCGGTGCATACATCATCTCAACCGGGAAACTTCGACCTTCAACAATGAATACTGGCGCGCCGGTGAAGTGCTGACTAAAGCGCTCAACATCAATAGTTGCCGACGTGATGATGACGCGTAAATCGGGGCGTTGAGGCAAGAGCGTTTTTAAATAGCCCAAGAGAAAGTCGATATTAAGGCTGCGTTCGTGAGCCTCATCGATGATTAGTGTGTCGTATGCACGTAGCAGTCGATCTCGCGAAAGCTCGGCAAGCAAAACGCCATCGGTCATTACTTTGAGATAGGTCTCAGCCGCAGTTTGATCGCTAAAGCGCACCTTAAAGCCAACGCCCTGCCCCAGTGTCGTGCCAAGCTCATCAGCAATACGTTGCGCCACCGTGCGTGCGGCAATACGCCGAGGCTGGGTATGGCCAATCATGCCGGCACGCCCACGACCTGCCGCCAAGCAGATTTTCGGCAGCTGTGTGGTTTTCCCTGAGCCCGTTTCACCGGCGACAATAATGACTTGATTGCTTTCGATAGCCGCTTGCAGGCGCTCGCGCTCAGCCAATACCGGCAGATCGCCAGACCAGTCAATATTTTCGGGAATGACGCGGGCTAAAGCAGACGGCAAAGACAAAAACAACACCTCACTAAACACGGCAGATAAAAAAAGGGGCAGCCTAAGCCGCCCCTAATATTGAGCTCAAAGACTACTGATCGCGCAGTTCGCGACGCAGGATTTTGCCCACGTTAGTTTTCGGTAAATCGGCACGGAATACGATAGAGCGCGGTACTTTATAGCCTGTGAGGTTGCTGCGTAAATGCTTCATCAGCGAGTCCTCGGTCAGCGCTGGATCTTTACGTACAACAAACAGCTTCACCACTTCGCCTGACTTCTCATCAGGAATGCCAACCGCTGCTGCTTCCAATACGCCTGGGTGGGCGGCCGCGACATCCTCAATTTCATTTGGATAGACATTGAAGCCAGAGACCAAAATCATGTCTTTAATACGGTCAACAATACGCAAATAACCATCAGGCTGAATCACCGCAACATCGCCAGTTTTCAGCCAGCCGTCTTCAGTAATAGTTGCGGCAGTGGCTTCCGGCAGCTGCCAATAGCCCTTCATGACCTGTGGGCCACGAACGCAGAGCTCGCCAGCTTCACCTAAGGGTAGCTCTTCGCCATTTTCAGAGATCACTTTCAGCTCAGTGCTTGGCACTGGCATGCCAATGGTGCCGATCTGAATTTTTGACAAAGGATTGAGCGTGACCACAGGTGAAGTTTCTGTCATGCCAAAACCTTCACAGATTTGGCAACCAGTGATTTCCTCCCACTCCTCTGACGGCTTAATCTGCATCGCCATGCCACCAGCAACAGTTAGCTTTAGCGATTTGAAGTCGATCTTACGGAACTCAGGGTTATTCATCAGGCCGACAAATAACGTGTTAAGGCCAGCCATTGCGGTAAAGCGCCATTTGCTCAGCTCTTTCACGAATGCTGGAATATCGCGTGGGTTGGTAATGAGCACGGTGTGGCCGCCAAGCTCCATCATGCCCAAGCAGCACACGGTGAAGGCGAAGATATGATAGAGCGGCAATGGCGCAATCATGATCTCTTTGCCAGGCTCAAACGTTGATGTCAGCACGGCTCGAATTTGCAGCAAGTTGGCGACTAAATTGGCGTTAGTCAGCATCGCGCCCTTAGATACGCCGGTTGTACCACCGGTGTATTGCAGCACGCATAGGTCATCGGGTTTGGCCGTATGGTCTACAGGTGCACGGTTGCGGCCTTTCGCTAATGCCGCGTTAAGCTTGACCGAACCGGGCAACGAATACGCCGGCACCATTTTCTTCACATGCTTAACTGCGGCGTTAAGAATCCAACGCTTTGGCGCAGGCAGCAAATCAGCCAGCTCAGTAACGATGACATGCTTAATGCCGGTTTGGCCGACAACCGCCTGGGCCATATAGCCAAAGTTTGCTAAAACAACTAGAGCTTTTGCGCCAGAGTCATTGAATTGATGCAGCATTTCACGTTCGGTATAGAGCGGATTGGTGTTGACCACGACAAGACCAGCACGCATCGCGCCAAAAACAACTACTGGATATTGCAATACGTTGGGCATTTGCACAGCGATACGGTCGCCGGCTTTCAAGTCCGTGTGTTGCTGAAGATAGGAGGCAAAGTTAGCGCTGAGTCTGTCGATATCGCTGTATGACAGTGTGCAGCCCATATTCGAGAATGCTGGTGCATCGCCAAAGCGATGGCAGGCTTCGTGGAAAACCTCCAACACTGAGCTGTAGGCCTGAGTATCGATGCGATAAGGGATATTTTCAGGGTATTTGTCTTTCCAGAAATCAGTCAGCATTGACGGGCTCCAAGTAGTTTTTATTGTCAGTTCGATGATGCAAGTGAAGCTGGCCATACCGAAGGGTCTTCGGTGAATACCAAACTACAGGTATCGTGCGCGGCAGCAGCCACAACGCAGCGGCATGAGAGCCACTCATCGCGGCGGAAAGCATACACTGAGATGCTATCTCCGGCAGCATATTGTGCTATCCGTTTGTCCCAATTGGCTGCATTTACTCGCAAATTATCGAGCGCAATGATCACATCACCCGCTGATAGGCCTGCCGCTGCCGCTGCGCCAGATGGGTCAACGACGCGTAATTGCACGCCGCCATCATCAGCTGCTTGTGTGCGTACGCCCAAGCTAACGCTATTGGCAGCGCTAAGCGTAACCTTCGCGCCAGCATCTTCGAGCAGACTTTGCCATGGCAGTTCCTCTGTACTGTGCAAGGCTTGCTGCAAAAACTGCTCCGCGGCGCTGCCGAGTTTGCTAATTAATACATCGGCAATATTTTCGTTGCTAACGCCTTTAAGCTCTCGCCCATAACGCTGCCACAAATCGCGCATAACATTATCTAAATCATGATCTTGGGCGCGCAACATAAGGTCTAAACAAAGCGCCATAACCGCACCCTTAACGTA
>JAGPVX010000075.1 GCA_018066805.1 Paraperlucidibaca sp.
TTTCATTTCAGCATCGCAGCAACGGGAAGTAATTATAATCAACCTCACTCCCCACACCCAAGTTACTGTTTTTACACAACTAATCTTGTTTCGCTACCGAAGCAGCGCTGGTGTGGGGCGCATTATAGGGATGCCTGAGAGGGCGTCAACAGTTATTCGAAAAACAATTACTGACTGTCTGTAAAATAGACAGAAGTCCACGTAAGCGCTTGATAGTTGATTAAGCGGCTTTTACGCCGCCTTACCGCGCCAGCGATTCCACACCGCTGCTATCGGGCCTGCAACCGCATAAAGCACGGAGACTGCGAGTATTCCGATAGGCAAATCGTACATAACAATGCCAAATATCAGCACTATCGGCAGCATCACCACAAACGGAACACGGCTTCGATCAAGTTCTTTGAAGCTGTAGTACTTCACATTGGAGATCATTAGGAAGCCAAGCGAGACAATAATGATCGCTGAAACAATGGAAAGCTCAGGATATTGCTCAAGTAGCTTGTTATCGACGCCAACCCAAACCACTGCCGCAACGATAGCACCAGCCAATGGGCTCGCCAAACCGATGAAGTAGCGCTTATCAGCGACATTTAGCTGCACATTGAAGCGAGCCAAGCGTAAGGCGGCCGCCACACAGTAGATGAACGCGCAAATCCAGCCGAGCTTGCCCAATGTGTGTAATGACCAACTAAACATCACCAGGGCCGGCGCAACACCAAAGGAGACCATATCGGAGAGTGAGTCGTACTCTGCTCCAAATGCACTCTGCGTATTGGTCATGCGCGCCACACGGCCATCCATGCCGTCAAACAACGCTGCCAGGAATATCGCAAGGGCTGCGGACTCGTATTGCCCATTCATGCCAGAGATGATGGCGTAGAAGCCCGAAAACAAAGCGGCTGTGGTAAATAAGTTAGGCAGGAGGTAAATACCGCGATGCCGCGCCTTTTTACCACCCTCGAGATGCTCTTCTTCAACGACTTCGAAGGTTAGGCCGGAATGATCATCGTGATCGTGTGGTTGTGACATAAGAAACTCCCAAAAAGATGAAGACATCTTAATCTTCGGCAAAAAAAAACGCGACCTAAGTCGCGCTTTTGCGACCGAAGGCCACTTTCATAGCCTTCGATCTAGATCACATCATGAGCAATTAGTTTTTGCTTTGATCAACCAGTTTGTTTTTCGAGATCCACGGCATCATACCGCGTAGCTGAGCACCAACAATTTCCACTGGGTGAGCAGCATTGAGGCGGCGACGAGCAGTCATGCTTGGATAGTTGGTTTTACCTTCCAAGATGAACATCTTCGCGTATTCGCCAGTTTGAATGCGCTTCAGTGCATTACGCATAGCTTCGCGTGACTGTTCGTTGATCACTTCTGGACCAGTAACATACTCGCCGTATTCAGCGTTGTTGGAGATCGAGTAGTTCATGGTGGCAATGCCGCCTTCGTACATCAGATCAACAATCAATTTCAGTTCGTGCAAGCACTCGAAATAGGCCATTTCTGGGGCATAACCAGCTTCGGTTAATGTCTCAAAACCCATTTTCACCAACTCTACAGCGCCGCCGCACAGCACAGCTTGTTCGCCGAACAAGTCGGTTTCGGTTTCTTCGCGGAAGTTAGTTTCGATAACGCCGCCTTTAGTGCCGCCGTTGGCTGCTGCATACGACAGCGCTACTTGCTTGGCATTACCTGAAGCATCTTGGTGCAAAGCGATCAAAGAAGGTACGCCGCCGCCTTTCAGGTATTCCGAGCGCACAGTGTGGCCTGGACCTTTAGGAGCAACCATGATGACGTCCAGGTCGGCGCGTGGAATCACTTGGTTATAGTGAATGTTGAAGCCGTGAGCAAAGGCTAGCGTGGCGCCTTGCTTGATGTTTGGTGCAATGTTGTTGGCATAAACTTCAGGAATGTTTTCGTCTGGCAGCAGAATCATCACCAGGTCGGCGCCTTTAACAGCGGCGTCAACTTCAGCTACTTTGATACCGGCGGCTTCAACTTTCGACCACGATGCGCCATTTTTGCGCAGGCCAACGGTGACGTTAACGCCAGAGTCGGTCAGGTTTTGCGCGTGGGCGTGGCCCTGTGAGCCGTAGCCAATAATGGCAACGTTCATACCGCGAACGATGGAAAGATCAGCATCTTTATCGTAATAAACTTTCATAATGTCACTCTCGTGTGAGCCAAAAGCTCGTGTGGGTAATCGGTGGATGCACGCGATGAGCGTGGTGATCCGTGACGCGCACCATACGACATCCTTTGTATTGCGTAAAATGATATATTTGCAACGAAATATGCCGATAAAGGAAACATCATAATGGATGCTCGTAGCCTGCAGCTCTTTCTTGCCCTTGCTGAGAATTTGCATTTCGGCCGCACTAGCCGCGAACAACACATCAGCCCATCCGCGCTAAGCCGCAGCATTAAGCAATTAGAAGATAGTGTTGGCGCCCCGCTCTTTCTGCGCGATAACCGCTCGGTGACACTGACACGCGAAGGCCGATTATTTCGGAAGTATGCCGCCGACACATTGCGCGGCTGGGATAGCCTTCGCCAATCCATGCGAGACGATAGCGACATTTTACGCGGCGAACTCAGCCTGTATTGCTCGGTGACCGCCAGTTACAGCTTTCTATATGACATCTTGAATAATTTTCGCAGTAATCACCCACATATAGAGATCAAGCTGCATACCGGTGATGCCGCAAAAGCTGTCGAACGTGTGCAGGAGGCGCGCGAAGACATTGCCATTGGCGCGCGCCCAGACAGCCTACCGCCGGGCGTTGTATTTCAGCCCATAGCTCGTTCCGATCTACGCTTCATTGGACCATTGAGCACTTTAGCGCTGAGTAATGAGCAAATTCGCCAGCCAACACTGGAGAGTTGGCGAGATGTGCCGATGATATTGTCAGAGGAAGGTTTGGCACGGACTCGAATTGAGCGTTGGCTACGCCGTCATGGCATTCGGCCGAAAATTTATGCTCAGGTTAGTGGCAACGAGGCTATTGTTAGTATGGTGAGTCTGGGCTTTGGCATAGGTGTAGTGCCGCAAATCGTGCTCGATAACAGCCCATTGGCGAGTCGAATTCGTACTTATGATATTGAGCCGCCGCTGACGCCTTATGACATTGGCTTGTTTGCATTAGAGAAGAGGCTTAAAGAGCCTTTGGTGAATGCGTTTTGGAATCGGCAAAGCAAGTGAGTAGCGCGCTTCGGAGCTTGCGATGAATAGCAGTCGCTGCTTATTGCATTCACATTGGCATAAAAAAGGCCCGCATTAAGCGAGCCTTTTTTTCATTACACCGAGATCAGACGCTGAGCACCTTATCGCCACGCGCAATGCCAGAGACGCCGGTACGCACCACTTCAAGAATAGTGATTTCCGACAATGCCTCGACAAAGGCATCTAGCTTCTCGCTAGGGCCTGTCAATTGAATGGTGTAGACGCTAGGCGTTACATCAACAATATGACCCCGGAAAATATCCGCCGTGCGCTTAATTTCAGCGCGTGCAGCACCAATTGCCTTGACCTTAATCAGCATCAATTCGCGCTCGATGTGCTGACCCTCACTGAGATCAACCACTTTAACAACTTCAATCAGCTTGTTTAGCTGCTTGGTGATCTGCTCGATTTTATGCTCATCGCCAGAGGTGGTCAGCGTGATGCGTGACAGCGTGGCGTCATCGGTAGGCGCAACAGTCAGTGACTCGATGTTGTAGTTACGCTGCGAAAACAGGCCAACCACACGCGACAAAGCACCCGGTTCGTTTTCTAATAAAAGAGAAATAATACGACGCATGATCACGTACGCTCCGTTTTGCTTAGCAACATGTCACGCATCGAACCCTTGGCGATATGCATTGGGTATACGTGCTCTTTAGGGTCGACATAGATGTCCAAAAACACCAATTTGTCGGTCATCGCCATGGCTTCGGCCATTTTGCTGTCGAGCTCGGCTGGATCAGTAATTTTCATACCAACATGGCCATAGGCCTCAACTAGCTTCACGAAGTCTGGCAGTGAGCCCATGTATGAGCTGGAGTGACGGCCTTCGTATTGCATGTCTTGCCATTGCTTAACCATGCCCAAGGACTGGTTGTTGATATTGATGATTTTCACCGGCAAGCCGTACTGCAAGCAGGTCGACAGCTCTTGGATATTCATCTGAATCGATGCCTCACCAGTGACGCAGCAAACTGTAGCGTCTGGAAAAGCAAACTTCACGCCCATTGCCGCTGGCAGACCAAAGCCCATGGTGCCGAGGCCACCAGAGTTGATCCACTGACGCGGGCGATCGTATTTGTAATAAAGCGCGGCAAACATTTGATGCTGACCCACGTCAGACGTGATGTAAGCCTGACCATTGGTGGCTTTATATAGCGCCTCAACGACTTGCTGTGGCTTCATCTGCCCAGGGGCTGCGGCTTCGTAGCGTAAGCCGTGACGGGTACGCCATTGCGCAATTTGCTCCCACCAGATATTCAGCGCTTCAGCATCGGGCTTAGGTGCATCGGCGGCTTTCACCAAGGCGAGCATATCTGCCAGCACAGGTTCGACTGCGCCCACGATGGGAATATCGACCATGATGGTTTTCGAAATCGCCGCTGGGTCGATATCGATGTGAATGATTTTCGCATTCGGGCAGAACTTTTGCGTGTTGTTGGTAACACGGTCATCGAAGCGCGCGCCAACAGCGAGAATCAAATCGCTATGGTGCATGGTCATATTGGCTTCATAAGTACCGTGCATGCCCAACATGCCGATGAATTGCGGGTCGGTGCCTGGGAAAGCACCAAGACCCATCAGCGTGTTAGTGCAGGGATAGCCCAAGGTGCGCACGAGTTCAGTGAGCAACCCGGAGGCATTGCCTTGCACGACACCGCCGCCGGCGTAAATCACTGGGCGCTTTGCGGCCAGCATCTCATCCACAGCTTTTTTGATTTGACCGGCATGGCCACGGCCTGGCGGCGTGTATGAACGCAACTTGACCTTGGCGGGATATTCGTAAGGGAATTTCTCATTCGGGTTGGTGCAGTCTTTCGGCACGTCGATAACGACGGGGCCTGGACGACCAGAGGCAGCAATATAGAACGCCTTTTTCACCACAGCCGGAATTTCGCTGGCGTGCCGAATTTGGAAGCTATGCTTCACGATAGGACGGCTGACGCCAACCATATCGGTTTCTTGGAAGGCATCTTCGCCAATCAAGTTCGATGGCACCTGGCCCGAGATCACCACCAAGGGGATCGAGTCCATATAAGCCGTGGCAATCGCGGTGACCGTATTGGTCGCGCCGGGGCCGGAAGTCACCAATACGGTGCCGACTTTGCCAGTGGCACGCGCATAGCCATCGGCAGCATGGCCGGCAGCTTGTTCATGACGCACTAAAATATGTTTGACTTTATCCTGCTGGAAGATGGCATCGTAAATATGCAACACCGCCCCGCCGGGATAACCAAATAGAAACTCCACGCCTTCATCTGCAAGCGCGCGGATGAGCATTTCACCGCCTGATAACTGTTCCACAATTCACCCTATTTTTAGGAATGGCTATGCCTGCGCGCGGCCGCCTTTAAGGGGCCGAATCTTACCACAGGCGCTGTACTCATGGGGGCTGATGCAGATGCTCTTGACCTCGGGGTCGAGGTGGCAACGTGCTGGCTGCGGGTGCGCACAGCGTGTTGCAGAGCAGGCAGTATAAGACGGCGAGGTACGCGTCTCGAATCAGAGCAATCGCTGCTCTGGCGCCGATTTGCTGAGGGTGGTCAGCGTGTCGGCGCCCTCCATGAAGCTGAGTATTTTTTATGCACAGCGTTTATATGTCAAGCCTTTAACTGCGCTTAATGCAGTCTTGGGCGCTGACATACCAACACACCCTGCTCTAGTTCTACAAAGATTGTATCGCCAGCAACGAAGTCACCGCGCAGCAAGTGGTCGGCTAGCGGGTTTTCGAGCTCAGCCTGAATAGCACGTTTCAAAGGTCGCGCGCCATACAAAGGATCAAAGCCGACAGCAGCCAAATGCGCCATGGCAGCATCACTGAGTTCCAGCTTGAGCTCGCGATCGGCTAAGCGCTGGCGTAGACGATCCAGCTGAATATCGGCGATGACACGGATTTGTGCCTCGCCCAATGGAGCAAAGACCACAGTCTCATCAATACGGTTGACGAACTCCGGCCTGAAATGACGATGCACAGCCTCCATGACCGCTGCACGTACTTGATCGCCCTGCCCGGCTTGCGTCAGGCTTTGAATCAAGTCTGCGCCCAAGTTCGAGGTCATGATGATCAAGGTATTGCGGAAGTCGACAGTACGGCCTTGGCCATCGGTGAGACGACCGTCTTCGAGCACTTGCAACAAGATATTGAACACATCAGGGTGTGCTTTTTCGACTTCATCGAGCAAAACGACGGAGTAGGGTTTGCGACGCACAGCTTCGGTCAATGTGCCGCCAGACTCATAACCAACATAGCCTGGAGGTGCGCCAACCAAGCGTGACACCGAGTGTTTTTCCATAAACTCCGACATATCGATACGCACCATGGCGTCATCACTGTCGAAAAGGAAATTCGCCAGTGCTTTGCACAGCTCAGTCTTACCAACGCCGGTTGGGCCTAAAAATAGGAAAGAACCGCTAGGACGATCGGGATCGGTAAGGCCAGCGCGCGAGCGGCGCACGGCATTGGCCACGGCTTTCACGGCCTCGTCTTGACCAACGACGCGCTCGGTGAGCACTGCTTCCATTCTTAGCAGTTTGTCGCGTTCGCCTTCGAGCATGCGCGCCACGGGAATGCCGGTTGTGCGCGCAACTACTTCAGCGATTTCAGCTTCAGTGACTTTGCTACGCAGCAATGTTGCCTCTGGGCGCTCGCCATTTTGCGCCTCAGCCAAACGCTTTTCTAATTCAGGGATGCTGCCGTACTGCAACTTTGACATTGTCTCTAGATCGCCTTGGCGTTTAGCGGCATCGAAATCCAGGCGCGCCTTCTCTAGCAGCTCTTTGACTTGCTGTGCGCCGGCCACCGAGGATTTTTCACTACGCCAGATCTCATCGAGATCGGCGTATTCACGTTCGAGCTTGAGGATGTCTTCCTCCAACTTCACCAAGCGCTGCTGCGAGGCGGCATCGTCTTCATTTTTCAGCGCCTCACGCTCCATTTTCAACTGAATGAGGCGGCGATCTAAACGATCCATGGACTCCGGGCGTGAATCCATTTCCAAGCGTATGCGCGACGCCGCCTCATCGATCAAGTCGATGGCTTTGTCGGGCAGCTTGCGATCACTGATGTAGCGATGCGACAAGCGTGCGGCAGCAATAATCGCCGGATCGGTAATATCGACGCCATGGTGCAATTCGTAGCGCTCTTTCAAGCCGCGAAGAATGGCCACGGTGTCTTCCACGCTAGGCTCATCGACTTGAATTTTTTGGAATCGACGCTCAAGTGCGGCATCTTTTTCAATGTATTGGCGATACTCATCGAGCGTGGTCGCCCCAACGCAATGCAATTCACCGCGAGCCAGTGCGGGCTTGAGCATATTGCCGGCATCCATCGCGCCTTCGGCTTTACCAGCACCGACCATGGTGTGGATTTCGTCAATAAACAAAATGACTTGGCCTTCGCGTTTGGCCAGGGCGGTGAGTACTGACTTCAGGCGCTCTTCGAACTCGCCACGAAATTTAGCACCAGCAATGAGCGCGCCCATATCTAGCGATAAAACGCTTTTGGATTTCAGGCTATCGGGCACTTCGCCATTGACGATGCGCTGCGCTAGACCTTCTACGATGGCGGTCTTACCGACGCCAGGCTCACCAATGAGTACGGGATTATTTTTGGTACGCCGCGAAAGCACTTGTAGCGTGCGGCGAATTTCTTCATCGCGTCCGATGACTGGGTCGAGCTTGCCAGCTCGAGCGCGCTCGGTGAGATCGATGGTGTATTTTTCTAAGGCTTGGCGCTGCTCTTCGGAACCAGCGCTGTTGACGTTTTCGCCGCCGCGCAAGCCATCGATGACTTTGCTCAATGAATCGCGAGTAAGGCCCGATTGCGTGAGTAATTTACCCGCCGTGGTATTGGCGTCTATGCAGGCGAGCAGCACCCACTCGCTGGCGATGAAACTGTCGTGTTTTTCTTGCGCGAGTTTATCGGCAAGATTGAGCACACGTATTAGGTCTGGATTCGGTGCCATTTCGCCACTGGATTTGGCGATGCGCGGCAGATCGTCGAGCGCTTTGCTAAGAGCTACGCGCAGGCGCGGCAGCTGACCGCCAGCTTGCGAAATCATCGGTGCAATGGCGCTGTCGGCGGGCGTTAATAAAGCATCCAGTAAATGCACGGGATCGAGGCTGTTATGGTCGCGACCAACAGCTGCTGATTGGGCATTGGATAATGCAGTTTGTAATGTGGCGGTTAGGCGATCTAAGCGCATCGATTGACCCTCATGTCCACGCGCGAAATGCGCTGATGTCTATGATTTGTGGGGTCTATCGATGAATTTCAAGGGCTAGGGTTGATGCTTGCGCTATTTAGCGCCACGCTGCCAGCGTACTGTACGCTCGGCGATGTGCTGACCAAAAGCTTCTGCAGTGTCGCGATCGCCTTGCGGCGGCGTATGTTCTGGCGCTTCGTTATCGGCCTGTGTCATTAAGCCCGAATAAGACCCGAGGCGATTTAAATCGGTTGGGCCAGTGCCACTTGGCTGCAAGGCAAAGTTGACCCAAAGCATGCCGTGCTGGCCAGCAAAGGTTTGTAACTGCTGCAGCGCAACTTGTTTGTCGCCACTTAAGGCGCCGGAGTTAACAAAGCCCGCAGCGACTTTATCCTGCCAGCCTTGCGCAAACCACGTACGTGAACTGTCATCCATAAACTGTTTAAACGTGGCAGAAACACTGCCCATATAAACTGGTGCGCCAAAAACAATGGCCTCGGCAGCGGCTAAAACTTCCCAGTCAACATCAACCACCGACATGGCTTGCGCTTGTACGCCAGCGACACGATTGGCGCCATTAACGACGCACAGTGCGACCTGCTCGGTGTGACCAAAACCACTGTGATAAATAACAACCATTGGCGTCATGCCAACTCCTTTAAATATGTACTAGTTTTAAGCGCCGCCTAGTTAGGCCGGTTTCGCCAGATCACGCTGGCCATTCGCCCTGTTGCTGCTTCGCGGCGATAGGAGAAGAAGCGCGATGATTCGCTGAAAGTGTCCAAGCCGCCACCATACACCGCTGAGACACCGGTGCGCAGCAGGCGTATGCGTGCGAGCTGGTAAAGATCGGCGAGGTAATGGCCTGGCTTATTAGCCGAAAACGCTGCCTTTGTGGCCTCTAGCTCATCATCTATTGCCAATGCGATAAACGCCTCGCGCACTGATTCACCAACCTCAAAGCTATTTGGCCCGATGGCTGGGCCTAACCATGCCATCAAGGTTTGTTGAGGCGAAAAAGTCGCAGCGGTGGCTTCTAAAATGCCATTGCAGAGGCCGCGCCAACCGGCATGAGCCACGGCAACGCGCTCACCTGCGATATCGGTGAAAAACACCGGCAGGCAGTCGGCGGTCATCACCACTAAGGCGAGGCCTGCATCAGCTGTTGAGCTGGCATCGGCATCGATGGGCGTGCAGGCAGATTGCTCATCTAATACTGATGATCTGGGCTCAAGCACATCGATGCCGTGGATTTGATTTAGCCAGATGAACTCACCACGACTACCGCGAGCGTGGCAAAAGCTCGTCAGGCGCTGGCGATTCTCGGCTACGGCTTGCGCGTCGTCATTGACATGATGGCCTAGGTTTAAGCTGTCGAATGGTGCCGTACTAACGCCGCCGGCTCGCGTAGTTACCCATGCTTGCACGTGCGCCGGAGCTGGCCAATCGGCACGAATAAGCTGTGACTGATCTAATGTTTTTGGGCTTCCAACAGCCTCTCTTAGATCGCTCACTTGCTTACTCGCGCGCTGCATCAGTTTTAAGCGCCAACAGCAGTGCCTCGAAATCTTCCGGCAATGGCGACTCCCACAGGCATTGCTCTTCAGTTGCCGGATGCACCAAGCCTAACCGGCGTGCATGCAAGGCCTGCCGACCAAATTCGCGCATCGTGTCTTGCAGTTCTGGCGATGCGCCTTTGGGAAAGCGCAGTCGGGAATACACCTGATCGCCGACTAAAGCATTGCCGACATGTGCCATATGCACGCGAATTTGGTGAGTTCGGCCAGTTTCTAACTGAATGCGCAAGTGCGTGTGATTGGGGTAACGCTGCAAAATGCGGTATTGCGTTACGGCATTACGCCCGCCAGCAACAACTGCCATGCGCACACGATCATGCGGATGGCGATCGATAGGCGCATCAACAGTGCCGCCTGCGGTCATTTGGCCGTATGCCACCGCTTCGTACTCGCGATACACCAGCTTGCTGGCGAGCTGAGCCACCAAATGCGTATGGGCCGGCAAAGTTTTGGCGACAACCATCAGGCCCGTGGTGTCACGGTCGAGGCGATGCACAATGCCAGCGCGCGGCAGGTTCACTAAATCGGCTTGATGATGCAGGAGCGCATTCATCAAAGTGCCGGTGTGATTGCCTGCTCCGGGATGCACAACCAAGCCCGCAGGCTTGTTGATCACCATCAGATAGCTGTCTTCATAGATAATATCGAGCGCAATATCTTCGGGCTTAGCCTGGGTCTCTTCTTCCAGTAGCGCCTCAATAACCAACTGCTCGCCGCCCAAAACTTTTTCTTTGGGTTTGCGCTGCTCGCCATTGCAGGTCAGCATGCCGTTATGGATCCACTGTTTCAGGCGTTCGCGTGAGTATTCGGCGAAAAGGGAGGCAGCGGCTTGGTCAATACGGCAACCGGCAAGCTCTGGTGGAACAACAGCATTTAGTGAAATTGCTTGCGACATGGTTTGGCGGGCTCGTCGAGCTAGTGTTTAATAGGGGCATTGTACCCGCGCACCACCCTTGGTGCTCATCTTGGATGAATTCATGAAAAAGATGTCACGTTTATTTCTCACCGCCGCAGTGCTTTTACTGGCGGCCTGTGCCTCGCAAAAGCCTACGGTTAAAACTGAAGCCAGCTATTACAGCGAAGCTCATGATGCCCTCAAAGCCGGCAACTACAGCGTCGCCACTGCTGGCTATGAAGCGCTAGAGTCGCAATATCCCGTTGGTAATTACACCGAACAGGCTCAGCTCGAGCTAGTTTATGGTCGCTATATGCAAGGCGACTACGCTAGCGCAATTGCCGCTATTGACCGCTATATGCGCCTGCATCCTGAGTCTGCAAACTTAGATTACGTATTTTATATGCGTGGCCTGTCTAACTTTGCCATTGACCAAGATGCCATTCTGAAGCGCCTACCGATAAATATGGCGCATCGCGACATGGGTCAAGCGAAAGTCGCTTTTGATGATTTCCGCCAGCTCATCACACGCTTTCCAAGCAGCCAATACAACGCCGACGCCCACCAACGCCTGATTTATCTGCGCAACCAATTTGCTGAAGCAGAACTGCATGTAGCCCGCTATTACGAAATGCGCGGCGCTTTCGTTGCTGCCATCAATCGTGCACGTTGGATCGTCGAAAACTATCCCGAAAGCCAAGCTGTGCCGAAAGCACTGAGCATTCTGGTAAATAACTACAACGCCTTGAACATGAAAGATCTTGCTGCTCAAGCGCAAGATCTACTGAAAACCATCGAGCCCAGCAAAAAAGCCGGTTAATCCAACGTCGGAGCTTTCCTCAAGCGCCGACGATACGCGGTTAATCCAAGCTCAACCTCGGGTTTGGATTGACCTAGCCAATGCAGCTTGCCCTCCTCGCTAATAATAGGTGCGGCAAGCTGAACTGGCGATGTTCCCAAATCTGTCTCCTTCGCCAACTCTGTACTGCGGCCTTTGCGCCACGGCAAATCATAAAGCCTCGTTTGAATATCGGCGGCAAGGCAAAGTGCTTTCGGCGGCAGAGCTGTCTCTAGCGTTAGCACTATCCGAGCATCTAACCACTTCGGACTCAGCCCTAAACTTTGCTCGGATGAGAATTGACGCTGCCAACCGATGTTGTGTGTTGGCGGCGCGGTAGGTGTTGTCCATTTTGGCAGGCTACTTATCACTAATGGTGCGATGCGTTCGTCATCGAGCCAGGCTGAAAGCAGCACGCCATCGGTTTCGCTAGCGCGAGTAGCCAAGCTTAATGCCACTCGGCGTCGGCCATTAGCATCGGGTTGAATAGAGAGGCTTGGCGCGGCAAGAATTTCGACCTCGGCTAGATTAGCGCTAGGCCGAGCAATGATTGTGGGGCGAGTAAAACTCTTGTCGTGAGCGTTAGTTTGCAGTCGCCAAATGCGCCCTAGGTCATCGACACCGTAGCCTCGAATACTTTGCTGCCAGCTAATAAATTTCCACGGTACCGGCCATTGCGGCGATTCACTCTCAGTCTCTGCTCGCCAAAGTATCTCGCCGGTTAAGCCATTTACTCTTAAGAGATGACTGGCATCAGGCATCACAGCCCTAACCCCCAATAAAAGTTCAGGCGCTGTGCTTGTTAACGACTTCGGCAAGATGCTAAAGCTATCGACCGATGTAGCTGATAGTGGCAATAATCTAGGTTGCTGCGGCTGACTTAAGTCCAGTGCAAGCAGCCTTCCCGCTAGCAAGGCAAAAACAATTCTTTCGCCCAGACCACCCTCCCAGAGTTGCAGTGCATATGAACTAAGCTGCTCTGGGCGTAGAGCTGCCGGCTGCGCCAATAATTGCGCTCGGTGCGCCTGCCAAACTGTCGGCTGCCAGCGCCACAATAAGTCGCCTGAGTCTCCATCGCGTAAATAAAATGTGCCGTCGACACTCAACCACAGCAAGGTCTGCGCTCGACCTGTTGCACTTGTTGGGTCAGCTCCCGTATCAATCAGTAATGAGTCGCCTAGCGCCACTGCTTTAGCGGTATTTGCAGAAGGGTCTATTGCCGTGAGCTGCCCTTGTGAGCCTAAAACGGTGTCACTCAGCAGCAATCCTTGTGATGATTCGGTACCAATTTTCGCCTGCAAGCTTGGTGAAAGTGTACTGACATCAGCGCAGTCCATGAGCGATAAACAGGCTCGAAAGCCGTGATCCCCCGGCCATAACGCACGCCCCAGCGTAGGGCTAGCAAAATGCACATCGACACCATTAAAACTACCAAGATGGCTGCGCGGCACTAGTCGGTATGGCTGCAATGGCCCTTGCAGCGCCAGATCTAACCATCGCGTTAACTGCGCTGAAATATCGTCTTGCAACTCGTTAGCTGTGAGCAATAGGCCTTCATTGCCACCGCAAGCATCAGATAATCGTGCGGGCCGATAGTTCACTGTCGTTTCTTTTGGCACCGCCTCGCCCTGCACTTGGGCTAATAGTTTCGCGGCTAGATCAGGCACCGAGTCAGTGCGATCTCCCGTGTGCATCAGCAAGCTATTTAATACGCGCCGCCACTGCGCTCGACCGCTTAGCATCGCCGATGGGCTTTGCCAACTTAAGCGCCAAATGACCGGCGTCGAAGCAGAAACTACCCATGGCGAATCGGCGCGTGGCACCAACTCAAGGATGGCTTGCGCTGCATCGGCGAATGGCCATGGGTTAAGTACAGAATCTAAAGCCACGATAATCGATGAGCCACTGTCTATTGCGGTCACAGACTGTGTAGGCGAGCCAGTGAAGCTGACATCGAGCTCGTATGGCCCTTGCGGAGGCCCCGAACGCGCGAGCACAAGCTCGGCATGAACATTGGAAATCGCCTCGGCAGGTAGAGGCAGCACCAGTCCCGACTCCATGCTCGCAGATAGCAGCTTAACTTGGCGATGCCTGGGCTCCGCTGGCCATACTCGAGAAAGGTTTAACGGCCACGGCGGCATCAGCTCCCGCACTGCCACATCGCCCTGCGCATCCGGCATGCCCGCGAGTAGACCAATGCCTACCCCGTCACTGGGTAATGGCCGCAAGCTAGCCGCCGACTGCCCAGGGCTAGACTCGACAAACCATTGCTGTAGTGACGATATCGGCAACGGCGCCGAGGTATCTATTGCCCACCACAACGCCGGCACAGGCGCTGGCGTGGCGGGGAAAAATCGCGAGAGCGCATTAGCGCTAAGTGCTCCGGAGAGCATCAGCAAACAGCAGGTCAGTAAACCTTTACGCATGGCGCCCGCCTCCTTGCGAGAGAGCCTATGCCTTTAAAGGTAGTCACGCCCTGAGCACTTCGCTAGGGCGAGGGCAAATTTTAGTCGCCGATTTTCCAACCATTAACGATGGGATAGCGCCGATCTTTGCCAAAGCCACGACGACTAATGCGCGGGCCAACAGCTGACTGCCGCCGTTTGTGCTCACTGATGTCGACTAGGCGCAGCACATGATTAACTTGCTCAGCATCAAAGTCGGCCGCGATGATGTCGTGCGCACTTTCATCACACTCAATATAGCGGCGCAAAATCTCATCAAGCACAGGATATGGCGGCAGCGAATCTTCATCTTTTTGATCGGGCGCAAGCTCGGCTGACGGCGGTCGATCAATAACGCGCTGCGGAACAATATCGGCCTCGCCAGCGGCGCGCGCCTGCGCATTACGCCAACGACATAGCTCGAAAACCTCGACTTTTGGCACATCTTTTAAGACCGCAAAGCCGCCAGCCATATCGCCATAAAGCGTGGCATAACCCACTGACATTTCAGACTTATTACCCGTTGGCAAAACCAGATAGCCAAGCTTATTAGAGATCGCCATGAGCAATACGCCGCGCGAACGTGCTTGTAAATTTTCCTCGGTTTTATCGGCACCAAGGCCGGCAAAGGTTTCGCTTAGCGTGTTGGTAAAGGCCTCAACCATAGCGACGATGGGCAAGCTGCTGTAATGCACACCTAAGCGCGTGGCTTGCTCGGCGGCGTCATTGCGGCTGATGTCGGCGGTGTAGTGATACGGCATCATCACCGCACGCACACGCGAGGCGCCTAGTGCGTCACACGCAATGGCCAGAGTCAGCGCAGAATCAATACCGCCCGAGAGGCCGAGTAGTACACCTTTGAAGCCACTTTTAGTGACGTAATCACGTAATGCCAAAACCAGCGCTTGGTAAATCGATTCGTGGCGATCAGGCAGCCTAGCTTGTGTACTCGAGCTGATATGACGTGTTGCCACATCAACATCCACAACATGTAAGCCGGCGCTAAACAGCGGTGCTTGCATAGCCACTTCGCCCGATGCCTGTAGCGCAAACGAACCACCATCGAAGACTAGTTCGTCTTGGCCGCCAACCACATTGCAATAAAGTATCGGCAGATCTAGCTCGCACGCGCGCTCACCAACAACACCCAAGCGCTCAGCCGCTTTGCCGACATGAAATGGCGAAGCGTTGATATTAATCAGCAATTCAGCACCAGCTTCCTTGGCAGCGCGAGCGGGACCGGAATGCCAAATATCCTCACAAATCGTCAAGCCAATACGCATACCATGAAGCTCAAATACTGTGGCCCCAGTGCCAGCGACGAAGTAGCGCAGCTCATCGAAGACCTCGTGATTTGGCAGCTGATGTTTAGCGTAACGCGCTAGGCACTGGCCATCGCGTATGACCCAAGCGGCATTATGCAGACCGTTTTCGCGCTGCTCAGGTAAGCCAAACACTAGCGTAATGCCCTGTATCGTCTTCAGCTGCTCAACAGCTGCCTGTACGCGGCGCTCAAGGCTAGGCCGAAGCAATAAATCCTCTGGTGGATAACCGGTAAGGCTGAGCTCCGGAAAAATAATGGCATCGGCTTTGAGCTCATCGCGAGCATGTACAGCTTGCGCCATCATCAAAGCGGTATTGCCCGGAATATCGCCGACCAAAAAGTCGAGCTGGGCTAGAGCGAAGCGAATAGGTGTGTGTGGCGATTGTAGAGACATGGCAATTTCAGTAGGCAGTTGGCACGAAGTTGCCTAGGATAGTCGAGTACGCGCATTGGCAGAAGGAAACTCGCATGTTGGGCATTATTCGTCTCATAATTTTATTGGCTCTAGGCTGGTTAGCTTATCGCTATATTCGGCGCTTTTTGGCGTTGGACAAACCCGCTGACGGCTCTTCTGAGCAATCTAACTCAGGCTCAGATCGGCAACAGCAAAGCCTGCCTATGCAGCGCTGCGCTCAGTGCCAAATACATCTGCCCGAGGGTGAAAGCACACGCTCAAGTGGCCACTATTTTTGCTCCGAAGCACATCGCGATGCATGGCTAGAAAACAACGCTAAAGACCATTAAGTCATTGGGGCGTAAGGCGCGGCAGCTAAGCGTGGCGTGCGTCCTAGCACTAAGTCGCTAATTAGCGCCGCAGATGCCGGCGCTAGCACCAAGCCGTTGCGGTACTGACCGGCATTAACCCAGACTCCAGCTTGCTCGGGCACGGCACCAATAAACGGGATGCCATTGGGCGAGCCTGGCCTGAGGCCAGCCCAATGCCGCACCGGCGGCTGCTCGGTCAGGCCCGGCCATAGCGAAGCCGCCGCTTTTTCAAGCAACTCGCGTGCCTCTGCCGTGGTGCGATTATCAAACCCCGCTTCTTCCAAGGTCGAGCCGCATAGCACCAAGCCATCTGCGCGAGGAATTAGGTAATGGCCATCGCGCAAAATCATGCTTGTAATGGTGCCTGGAGCGGTTTCGTACTGCAGCATTTGGCCGCGCACCGGGCGCACTGGCACGGCTGCTCGCGGCAGTAATTTTGCGCTCCAAGCGCCGGCGCAAACAATCACAGCATCGGCCTCGACTAGCTCGCCAGAGGTAAACATGACTGATGCCGAGTGACTAGCTTGAGCACCACTAACTGAGCTAATGGCTGTTTTCGAGCGTAACTGCACCTGTGGGTAGCGCTGTAGATCGGCTATCAATGCTTTCAGTAATCGCGGGTTTCTCACTTGGGCAATATCAGGGAAAAATACGCCCTGCTCCGCGTCATGCGCCAAGCCTGGCCAACGCTCACGCAAAGAGTCGGCATCAAGTACTTCGCAGGTTGTCGCATTCGCCTGCGCCCAAACACGCGCATCTCGAGCATCGTCGGTATTCACAAATAATAAGCCCGATGTCAGCAACTCAATATCGATGCTGACATCAGCCATCAGCTCATCACGCAGGAGCGGATACGCAGCTTGCGCCCATTGTGAGAGCGCCGTAACGGCAGGTGAATAGCGCCACGGATATAGCGGCGAAACGATGCCGCCGCCAGCCCAAGATGCCTGCTGCGCAAGCTCACCTTGATCGCAAAGCATGACTTCAACGCCGGCCTTGGCTAACTCGCGTGCCGTTAACAGGCCATTGATACCTGCGCCGACAATCACTACTCGCATAAGAACCCCAATAAAATCTAAGTAAAACCGCCTCAGCTTAGCCAACCACAAACATCACGGGCAGCTTGCAGTACGGCTGGCGAATCTTGGCTGGGCCGGCGTATACGCATACGCCCCGACTTACTGACAATGACTTGTCGTAGTGCCGCCTCATCAATCACTGGCGGGCATACCGTCAGCGTACCATTCGACAGCACAGCATCGCCCTGAGCACTCCAGGTCAGCCAATCTTGATTACGAAAACTACGCCAGATCATACGCCATGCCTTCGGAATATCTGGCGATAGGCTTTGCACGTGCTCGCTACGCTGACGTATGCCATCAGCATTATCATCGCGAAATACCAGCCACTTTGCCTGCCACACCGCTTGGCAACGCGAACCATCGGCACTGGCACAAACCACCCAGTTCTGGCGATCTTGCTGAGCAAGCTGGCGTAGTTGCTCCATGGCAATGACCCAGTTTGCTGTCCAATGCCTTGCCTGCTGCTGGCGCTGCCACGAACCCGCCCAAGCAAAACTCGCGCTTAGCATAATCCCTGTCAGTGCCATGGCGATAAGCCATTCGCACAATAATGCTCCTTGGGATGACTGCCGAATGATTATTTTCATGGCAAGCTCCTTTGCTCGTAATCAAACAGCCAACGACTACTCTGGCCATTCCGACTCGTTGCTTTTACGCGCAAGCGATAGTTCTGAGTCAGCACGCCGGGCCAGCTGCGCACCGATGCTTCATCGCGCTCAAGCTGCCAGGCCCAGCGCACAGTCGTCGTTGGCAAGCAAGGCGTTTGCGTCAATGACTGACGTGGCTCACTGGCGCAAGCGGTGCGCAATAGCGGCCCCAAAGGATGCCAAAGCGCCTGCTGATCAGGTGCTGATAATCGCTGCAGCGATAAACTCTGAAGCTTGCCCGCAATGTGCTCGACCAAGATTTCTCGCTGCCAATAGCTTTCGATTCGCCGCACCGAAAAACCACTCGCCGCTGCCTGCTGAATAGTAATAATCGCTAGCTGCGCCAAGCTACCTAGCACGATGACAATCAGCCACAGCACTTGGCCTTGCTGTTTAGGGCGCATGGCTTAGCTCCCACGTCATCTCTAGCGTGTGCTGAACTCGCCGCTCGGCAACAGGCGCGATAGTTGGCGCTAACCAGTTCTCAGGTGCCTGCCAGCGCCGCGCTCGTGACAGTTGGTCTTCGCTAGTTGTCCACAAAGCCACGCGAAGTCCGGCAATTGCTGATGTTTGTTGCTGCGTTCGCCAACTCTCGATATCGATCCAGCGCGCTGCACTATCGCCTTCTGTCGCAGCTAATGCCCGCCACGAAATCGCATTCACACCAGACATCAAGACAATGCCGGCATCACCCAAGGCATGGCAGCCAGAATCATCGCAATAGCCGCTATCACAGGCTAAAGCCCAGAGTGGCGAGACACTTTCTTTACGCAGAAATAGCCGACTAATTTGGCGTGCGCCCACCGCGGTACGCCGGCCTTCGCAGTCGAAATCATTTTTGTCACTTTCGATAAGTCGTTGCAGAAGCAATTGGTCGCTCGCGACGCGCCCAGTACCCGGCAAAGCCTTTGGCCACCACGCCGCTAATGCTGGATCATCCAAGCCAAATGGATGCACACCGCCGGCGCCGGCATTTGTGATGAGCTGATCGAGACGCTGAGTTAGCCAATAGCTCGACTCCTGCAATTGCGCCGGCACACGCTGCGACATCGCCAATACCACGCTGCTTTGCAGCCATGCCATGGCCGCTGCCAAAACCAATGCGCCAAGCACTGCGGCCATGGCCCATTCGGCAATAGCAATGCCGCGCTGAGAAGGCCTCAGGCGTGCGGCAGTAGCCACTCCGCTGGAGCCTAGAGCTAAGCAGCTCATGGCGGCAGCAACCATTGCAGGCAGCGCTCAAAGCGCAAAGGCATACGCGTGCCGTTGCAACTACTGGCAGCACTACCCCAGCCCAGCCATAGGCAATCCGCTAGCCATTCTCGGCAAGGCTGAATTTGCCATTGCGCCCGTGTTAGGTCCTTAAGCGCGCTAGCCACCCAAGCAATATCGGCCTGTGCGCGAGCAGACATTGAACAGCTGTCTTGCGTGCAGCGAAAGTCATTGCCGGCGTTACTCAAACCTTGAGCTATGCCAGCACGATAACTAGCTGCCGCAGGTGAGTTCAGCTGCCAACGTAGCGATAGTTCACGCAACGCCATAACTGCCTGTAAGCGCTGGCTGGCATCGCGCTGAAGCAGCTTGGCCTGCTGATGCGCAGACAAAAGCCCGGTCAGCGCGACCATCATTAGTGTGAAAGCGATCAAGGTCTCGGGCAGGCCTAGGCCGCGCTGCTGCCACACGAGCAATACTTGTGAGCGCTGAGCACGGGCATGCGTCATAGCCACCTCCATGCGTTCTCTGCGAGCCAATCAATAGGCGTGCAAAGGCCTTGTGTGGGCGATGCCGCACGCTATTTAAGCTGCGCAGCACCTACCTCATAAGGGTGGCAAAGATTTAAGCGTTTACTAGGGCGCCTGCGAAAAAAATCACACGGCTTTGACGGGAATGCGCAGTTCTTTTGGCATCGAGAACACGACATTTTCTGGGCGACCATCAAGCTCGACCGGCACTGCACCACCCCATTCACCTAAGCGATCAATGACTTGGCGAATCAGCACTTCAGGCGCCGAGGCCCCAGCGGTCACACCCACGGCGGCAACGCCATCGAGCCATGACTTATCGATTTGCTCGGCGTTATCAACCAGATAAGCCCGCGCACCGATACGCTCAGCCAGCTCGCGCAGGCGGTTTGAGTTCGAGGAGTTGGGCGAGCCCACTACCAATACCACTTGGCATTGTTCGGCCAAAGTTTTTACCGCGTCTTGGCGGTTTTGTGTGGCATAGCAAATATCATCTTTGCGTGGGCCTTGAATATGCGGAAAGTGCTGGCGCAGGGCATCGATGACGCGCGCAGTGTCATCCACCGATAGCGTGGTTTGTGTGACAAAAGCCAAGTTTTCCGGATTTTTCACCTGCAACTTAGCGACATCGGCCTCATCTTCGACCAGATAAATATCGCCGCCATTACGCTTGTCGTACTGGCCCATGGTGCCTTCGACTTCAGGATGCCCAGCATGGCCGATCAAAATCGCCTCGGTGCCGGTACGCGCATATCGCGCTACTTCCATATGCACTTTAGTCACCAAAGGACAGGTAGCGTCAAAGACTTTTAAGCCGCGCGAGCTAGCCTCTTGTTGGACTTTTTTCGACACGCCATGGGCGGAAAAAATCACGATGGCATCATCAGGCACTTGCTCAAGCTCATCGACAAAGACCGCACCGCGATCGCGCAGGTCATCGACGACAAATTTGTTATGCACGACTTCATGACGCACATAAATTGGTCGGCCAAACACTTCTAAAGCACGATTAACAATCTCAATAGCGCGATCAACTCCGGCGCAAAAACCACGCGGATTAGCAAGTTTTATGTCCATGACAGCGCTCCTAAGGGTGTTAATTCAGCGTCACTGGCCGTGCATCGGCATCGGTGACGCGCAGCACATCAACTTCAAATACCAGCTCACGACCCGCCAATGGGTGGTTGAAATCAACTTCAACGGCATTGTCTGGCAAGGCTTTAATTACGCCCGGCAACTCGGCACCGCTGGCATCGGCAAACTGCATAACCATGCCCGGCTCCAGCAGCTGCTCACCGAACTGATGACGCGGAAAATGCTGCACATTGTCCTCCTGCCAGATGCCAAAACCATCCTCAGCCGAAATACTAAAGCGGCCTTGCTCGCCTGCTTGCATGCCTTCGATGGCCTTCTCGAAGCCGGGCAGCAAATTGCCATCGCCAAATTCAAACGTTGGCGGATCGCTACGATCATGCGTGCTGTCGAGCACTTCACCCGAGCTTAATGACACCGTGAAATGCATGCTGACGCGCGTACCTGGGCCAATTTTGCTCATGCTTTCGGCTCCTGAGACGTTGCTTCAGATTTTGCCAGACGCTCGCGGCGCGACTCTAAAAATACGCTATCGATGATCAACATAATAGCGCCCACAGTGATGCCACAATCGGCAATATTGAAGGCGGGAAAGCTCATACCGGCCCAATGGAAATGTATAAAGTCGACGACATAGCCTTGCACGATGCGGTCATGCAGATTGCCGATAGCGCCGCCCAAAAGCAGTGCCAATGACAATGGCAGCCAACGCGAACCGCGCGGCAGACGCGCCATCCAGATGATAAGCGCAATGCTCACCACCACCGCGATGCCGACAAAAAACCAGCGCTGCCAGCCACCGGCATCATGCAGAAAGCTAAAGGCCGCACCTGAGTTATGTGCCAGCGTCCAATTCAAAAATGGCAGTAGCTCGATGGACTGGCCATAGTGCAGGCTCGTCGACGCCCAAGCCTTGGTGTAGAAATCGGCGACATAAATTAACACCGCCAGCCAGAGCCAATTCAGTGGACGGTCGAGAATCGCGCGCATGCCGACAGCGTTTGCAGAAGGCATTTTATTAAGCCCAGTTTTAAGCCCCGATTTAAGCATAGCCACGCTCCTCGCCCTGACCACAGACATTGCTAACGCAGCGCGCACAAATCTCCGGATGCGCAGCGTCAGTGCCAATATCATCGCGGTAATGCCAGCAACGCACACACTTGATACCAGCAGACGGCGTCACCAACACGCGCAAGCCATCAAGCTCACTGGCCTCACCACTATCTCCCGACAACGGCAGCACCGTGGCGCTAGAAGTGATCAGCACAAAACGCAGCTCATCGCCCAAAGCAGTGAGCACCGGCAGTAACTCATCGTTGGCGAACAAGGCAACATCGGCAGATAAACCTGAGCCGATCTCTTTGCGATTACGTGCGGCTTCGATGTGTTTATTAACCGCTGATTTCATTGCCAAAACTTGCTGCCAATAAGCCTGCGTCAGCATCGGCTCAGTGCCGGGCAAACGTGCGAGGCCCGTATACCATTCGCTCAAAAATACCGAGCCTTCGCGCTCACTGGGTAATGCTTCCCAAATTTCTTCGGCAGTAAAGCTCAGAATTGGTGCTGCCCAACGCACAAAGGCTTCGGCAATATGCCAGAGCGCAGTTTGCGTTGAGCGGCGCGCCAATGACTGCTCTTGCGTGGTGTATTGGCGATCTTTAATGATGTCGAGGTAGAACCCCCCCAGCTCATTGACGCAGAAGTTGTGCAGCTTGTGATAGATCTGGTGGAACTGAAAGTCGTCATAAGCCGCGATGACGTCATCCTGTAAGCTCGCTGCGGCATCGACTACCCAACGATCAAGCGCGAGCATGTCATCGGCGGCGACAGCATCACGCACAGGGTCGAAACCATTGAGGTTGGAGAGCAAAAAGCGCAGCGTATTTCGGATGCGGCGATAGCTATCGGACATGCGCGAGAGGATCTCATCGCTCACGGTCATCTCGCCGCGATAATCCGTCGCTGACACCCAGAGGCGAATAATATCGGCACCCAATGTCTGCATGATTTTTTGCGGCGCGACGACATTGCCCACCGATTTCGACATTTTTCGGCCTTGGCCATCGACGGTAAAACCATGAGTCAGCACCGTCTTAAATGGCGCTGAGCCATTGGCGGCAACAGCGGTCAGCAGCGATGACTGAAACCAGCCGCGATGCTGGTCCGAGCCTTCCAAATACAGGTCGGCGGGATAGCGCAAATCATCGACGCGATTGAGTACGCAGCTGTGAGTCACGCCGGAATCGAACCAAACATCGAGCGTGTCGGTGACTTTGTCGTAATGCACGGCGTCATCACCCAAAAGCTCGGCGGACTCCAAGGCAAACCACGCCTCAATGCCCTTAGCCTCAACTCGTAGCGCAACTGTCTCAATTAGCTCAGCTGTGCGCGGGTGCAGCTCGCCAGTTTCTTTGTGCACGAATAAAGTGATCGGCACACCCCAAGTACGTTGGCGCGAAATACACCAATCGGGCCGGCCCGAAACCATACCTTCGATGCGCGCCTGACCCCATTCTGGCAGCCACTCGACTTGCTTGATGGTTGCCATGGCGTCATCGCGCAGATTATTTTGCGTCATGCTGATAAACCACTGCGGCGTGGCGCGGAAAATAATCGGCGTTTTATGACGCCAGCAGTGCGGATAGCTGTGCTGGATTTTGACAAAGCTCAATAACGCCGAGCTACCATCGGCGCGAGGCTCGCGCAGCGCATCGCAAATTGGCTCATTGGCCTTGTTCACGTGCAGGCCAGCAAAGCGCGGCGTATTCGGCAAAAACACGCCGTTGCCATCGACGGGATTATCCACCGTTAAGCCATAAACCTTGCCAATGACAAAGTCGTCTTGGCCATGACCCGGCGCTGTGTGCACAGCACCAGTGCCGGCATCGGCAGTGACATGCTCGCCAACAATGACCGGCACCACGCGCTCATACAGCGGATGTTGCAGCTGCAAGCCTTCCAGTGCCTGACCGCTCACCGTCGCCAGCACTTCAACATCGGTCGCTTCATAACGCGCACAGGCATCAGCCGCCAGCGTCTCGGCCAGCACCAAATGCCGCACTTGCCCCGCCACTGTCGCACGCACAACCGCGTAGCTCAGTTCAGGGTGCAGCGACACGGCTTGGTTGGCGGGCAGTGTCCATGGCGTTGTGGTCCAAATCACCACTTCCGCCGAAGCCAAAGTCAGCCCAGTGCGCTTGGCAAAATCAGCCATATCGACAGCGGCAAAACCAACATCAATCGCCGCCGAGGTCTTATCTTGATACTCAACTTCGGCCTCAGCCAAAGCCGAGGCGCAATCCATACACCAATGCACCGGCTTCATGCCTTTATGCAAATGGCCATTGCCAGCGATTTTACCGAGCACGCGAATAATGTCGGCCTCTTGGCCGAAGTTCATTGTTAAGTAAGGCTTATCCCAGTCGCCAAGCACACCTAGGCGCTGAAAATCGACCGACTGGCGAGCAACTTGCGTGGCCGCATATTCACGGCATTTCTCACGAAACTCAGCGGCACTCAGCTTGACGCCGGGCTTACCAAATTTCTTCTCAACATTGAGCTCAATGGGCAGGCCGTGACAGTCCCAGCCAGGCACATAGGGCGCGTCAAAACCGCTCAGGCCCTTCGCCTTCACAATCATATCTTTAAGAATTTTATTCACCGCATGACCGATGTGAATATCGCCGTTGGCGTACGGCGGACCATCATGCAGGATGTATTTCGGCGCACCCGCGCGCACTTGGCGAATGCGTTGGTAAAGCGACTCAGACTGCCACGCCGCCACTCGTGCTGGCTCGCGCGTGGCAAGACTGGCCTTCATGGCAAAATCAGTTTCGGGTAGGTTCAGCGTGGTTTTATAGTCCATAGCCTGCAATCAATTCCCAGCGTGCTTTAGGGCAGTAGCGCCTTCAGCAGAAAAATAGTGGTGGCCGGCAATAACATCTGCCTCGATAGCCGATTTCAACGCCTCTAATGAGGCAAAGCGCTGCTCATCACGCAATTTATGCGCGAAACGCACACGCAGGCGACGACCATAAAGATCGCCGCGATAATCCAATAAATGCACTTCACAACGCGCTTGAATGCCCTGCACCGTTGGTCGCGTGCCAACATTAGCCACAGCCGGCAATGGCGTGTCGCCAATGCCATCGACCCAGACCGCAAAAACACCGCGCAAAGGCAGCACTTGCCGTTTCATCAAAATATTGGCGGTGGGCAGACCTAATGTACGGCCGATTTTATCGCCATGAACAACATGGCCCGCGACAAAAAAGTCACGCCCGCTAAGTGCCCGCGCTAAGGCAAAGTCGGCAGCAGCGACGGCAGCGCGAAGGCGTGTACTGCTGACACGATCGCCGTCAGACTCGAAAGTAGCGAGTTCATCGACGGCAAAGTCGTGCTCGACTCCCGCGCGTTGCAATTGGCTGTAGTCGCCGCTGCGGTCGCAACCAAAGCGGAAATCATCGCCAGCTAAAATATATTTGGTCTGTAGCTTGGCTACGAGCAAATCGTCGATAAAGCCCGACGCCGTGTAGGCGCGAAAGCGCTCATCGAAGCGCACGAGCAATACGCGATCGACACCATACTCAGCCAAGGTCTCGACTTTATCGCGCCACGTCATTAATCGGCCAGGAGCTTGCTCACCAGAGAAGAACTCCTGCGGCTGCGGCTCAAAGCACATCACCATAGCAGGCACACCGAGCCTATCGGCGGCTTCACGCAGCTGCGCGAGCATGGCTTGATGGCCAGCGTGCACACCATCGAAATTACCAATGGTGAGCGCGTGCGGCCCTAAGCTTGGTCGCAAATTGTGTATGCCGCGTATCAGATGCATGACGAACTTATAGCCTTAGCTGATTCAGCGCGTGAGTATACCGAAAGCGCATCAGGGATGCCGCAGCTCGCGTGGTCTAAAGCCAACCGCCAATAATGCTGCGCCATAAGTCGCCGCACCAGCAGCGCAGATCAGTAGCACCCAACCCACGCGCGCCCAACCGTGGCCCGCTAGCCACCAATCGTTACTCGGCGTGATGAACCACAGCACTGCGAACATCGCCGCATTGGCCATGGCAAAGCGCAGAAGCAGCGGTACCCAGCGCGCATCAAGACGATAAATGCCAGAGCGATGCAGGCCACGATAAAGCAAACCAGCATTGACGAAAGCCGCCAAGGTGCTCGCCAAAGACAGGCCAACATGGTCTAAATGCCACACCAGCATCAGGTTAAACACCATATTAGCGACCATCGCGATGATGCCGATGCGCACGGGCGTCTTCATGTCTTGGCGCGCGTAAAACGCCGGCGCAAAAACTTTAATCAGCATAAACGCCAAGATGCCGCCCGACAGCGCCTGCAATGCCATCGCCGACTTCACCACGTCTTCTGCGTCGAATGCGCCGTGATGAAACAAGGTCGCCAGCAAGGGCTGAGCCAAAAAGCCCATCGCCAATGATGCCGGTAGGCCAACCAAAACGATGACTTTTAAGGCCCAATCGATGGTGGCGCGAAATTCGACATCGGACTTTTCTGCATGCTTGGTCGATAGTGTCGGCAAAATCACCGTGGCCACGGCAATGCCAATTAAGCCCAATGGCAGCTCAGTTAAACGCTCAGCGGTGTAGAGCCAAGACACCGAACCGCTGACCAAAAATGACGCCAGCACAGTATCGAGCAGTAGGTTTATTTGACTGACCGAAACGCCGAACATGGCCGGCACCATCAGCGTCAGAATGCGTTTAACCTCGGGGTCTTTAAAATTCGGCTTAAACCGCGGCATCAGATTGATGCGATGCAGCGGCCAAAACTGGAAGCCCAGTTGCACCACGCCAGCAATTAATACGCCCCACGCCAACGCCATAATCGGCGTCGATAACAATGGCGCAAGCCAGACTGCGCAACCAATCATGGTGACGTTGAGCAGCACCGGCGTGAAGCTCGATACGCCAAAACGGCCATAGGTATTGAGAATGCCGCCAGCAAAAGCGGTCAGCGAAATCAGCAGTAAATAGGGGAAAGTCACGCGCAGCATGTCGGCGGCGAGATCGAACTTCAGCTCATCACCGCGAAAGCCGGGCGCAAACAGAAAGATAATGGCCGGCGAAAATACAATGGCAAACACGCTGATTGCGCCGATGACCAGCGTCAGTGAGCCCGCAACATGACTGATCAGCACGCGCACCGCGTCATCGCCGCGCTGGCTGCGCACTTCGGTGAGCACTGGCACAAAGGCCTGCGAAAATGCACCCTCGGCAAATAAGCGGCGTAAGAAATTAGGGATCTTGAACGCCACTAAAAATGCGTCCATGAGCCGGCTAGCGCCAAACAAATTCATAAATACCATGTCGCGCACTAAACCCGCGATGCGTGACAATAGCGTCATGGCACTGACAATAAAGGTCGATCGCCACAGGCTAGGGGCGCTAGCAGCGGGCTTTTTCGGCGGAATGACGGGGGTGGCTGACATGTGAGCTCCAAGATCGCAGGCGATAGTAGCGCAGCCATGCCCTGCTTCGCTAGCAATGCGGGTTGACTTCGTGCGATCTCGGCGGCATCATTGCGCGCCTGATTTTGGAACTCTTAAACACCTCGGTGTGGAGTCGTTTCAGAACACTTTAATAGACTGAATTTTATGGGAGCCGCCTGGTGGCCAACTCTGCACAAGCCAAAAAACGCGCACGTCAAAACGACAAGCAGCGTCTGCACAATGCGAGCCTGCGCTCCATGGTGCGTACATTTATCAAGAAAGTTGTGAATGCCATTGCTAGCGGCGACAAAGCCGTTGCGCAAGCTGCCTACACAGCAGCCGTGCCTGTCATCGACCGTATGGCCGACAAAGGCATCATCCACAAAAACAAGGCTGCTCGTCATAAGAGCCGTCTGAATGCACAGGTTAAAGCGCTGGCCTAAGCCATCGTTTTGCTGTGAAAAAAAGCCGGCTACCACGCCGGCTTTTTTACGTCTACGATTACACTCAAGATTAACTAACTCTGAGTTGGCCATGACCGCCTTCCGCCCCGCCGCAACCCGCTGCCTCGATTGCGGCTTACACAAGCTGTGTTTTCCACCGAGCTTCGACGAGCACGCATTAAATCGCATCAGCCAATTAGTCGCTCAGCCCAGCGCTTTTGCCAAAAATGAAACGGTATATCGCTTAGGCGACTCAATGACTGCGCTTTATGCCGTACGTTCAGGCGCGCTTAAAACCAGCGTTTTGCTGCCTTCAGGTGAAGAGCAAATCACTGGCTTTTATTTGCCAGGGGAAGTTATCGGTCTCGATAATATGGGCCAAAGCCATTGCGCCAGTACCGCCACGGCACTAGAGAAAACCACGCTGTGTGAGTTGCCAGTGAACGGCATTAGCCAGCTATCGCAGCAGCTGCCGGAGTTGCAGGGGCATTTGTTTCAGATCATGAGTACTGAGCTGCGCCAAGATTATCAGCGCATGCATTTGATGGCGCAGGCGAGCGCCGAGGTGCGGGTGGTGAGTTTTTTATTGGGCTTATCGGCGCGCCAACAGCAGCGACATTTGGCAACAAATGAACTACGGCTATCGATGGGTCGGGCTGATCTTGCCAACCATTTAGGCTTAGCGCTAGAAACCGTCAGCCGCGCGCTGTCTCAGCTCGCAGATGACGGTTTAATTGAAGTCAGCGGCAAGAACATTCGCATCATTCATGCCGAACAGCTCGCTGAGCGCGTGGCGGCAGACTGCCACTCAAGCTAACGACTGATTAATTTGCGTAGCGTTGATCATGCCATGCGGAGTGCCTAGCTTTCGCTTTTCCAGCAGGCTCATGAGCAATTTCAATCTGGCCTTTCACTTGGCGCATCAAAGCGATCGCTACAGCGCCGGGGATGCCAATAGCGCAGATCAAAATCACTGCAACCGACAGAAAGCCACTCCAAGTACCCAGTAAGTCCATCCACATGATCGTATCTCCACCTTGTTTTCGATGGATTCATTAGAGCGTAATTGCTCAATGCTTGATTTGATCTGCGTCAAGTTTTACTGCGACTCCAGTTGCCGCTATGTAACGCGGCACAAGGCCGCTTAGATCAGCACCATATTGTCGCGATGAATTAATTCTGGCGCATCGACATAGCCCAAAATCGCCTCAATGCGCTCAGATGCTTGGCCGGCAATACGGCGTGCTTCATCAGCGCAATAATTCACTAAGCCAAGGGCGATTTGCTCGCCCGACTCATCCACGCAGGCAATCACCTCACCGCGCTGAAAATTACCGCTCACTGCCGTGACACCGACTGGCAATAAGCTGCGATGGCCTTGGCGTAACGCTGCCACCGCTCCGGCATCGAGCTGAACTTGCCCCGCCACTTGTAGATGCCCTGCTAGCCACTGCTTGCGTGCAGCCAAGCGATCTTGCTCAGGCAGCAATAAAGTACCCAAGACATCACCCTGCTTGAGGCGCTGTAGGATGTTTTCACCGCGACCACTGGCAATCACCGTGGCGCAACCTGAACGCGCCGCTAGGCGAGCCGCACGCACTTTGGTGATCATGCCGCCACGACCTAGTGCACCACCGCCGCCAGCCATTTTCAGCAAGCGCGCATCCGTTGCCTGCACTTCAGGCAAAAGTACTGCCGTTGGGTCATGGCGCGGGTCGCGATCAAACATGCCATCTTGATCGGTCAAAATGATGAGTGCATCGGCTTCGACTAAGTTAGCCACCAGCGCTGCCAAAGTGTCGTTATCGCCGAAACGAATTTCGTCGGTGGCTACCGTGTCATTTTCATTGATGACCGCAATCACGCCCCAGTTCATTAAGGTGCGCAATGTGCTGCGGGCGTTTAAATAGCGTTTGCGATCGGAGAGATCGTCGTGAGTCAGCAGAACTTGCGCTGTGCGTACTTGATGCTGACGAAAATGCGTCTCGTAAGCTTGCACCAAGCCCATTTGGCCGATGGCGGCACAGGCTTGCAGCTCAGGCACGCTATCGGGGCGAGCGCGCAAACCCATGCGCACCATACCTTCCGCAACCGCGCCTGAAGACACCAAAATCAGCTCAATGCCTTGGGCCTTTAGGGCCACCATCTGCTCAACCCAAGCAGCCATAGCCGCTTGGTCTAGGCCTTGGCCATTATCGGTCAGTAACGCTGAACCAATTTTGACTACCCAGCGCTTGGCGCGCTGCAGGCGATGACGCTGGCTACTTACGGTTGTAGAGCCAGCGTTTATAGATGTGCTGTCGGCATGAGACATGGACGATTTACCAGCGGTCATTAGTAATAGGCAGTGATGCTGCCGTCATTGTGCGGCCTTGTCGATATCGCCTCAAGGTCGATAAATGATCTCGGGCGCATCTTCCGCGTCTTCATCCCAATCATCATCTTCGTCGCCATCGAGCTCGCTAGGATCAATGCCTAGGCGAATGGCACGACGCTCAGCCGAACGGCGCACTTCCAGCTCGCGAATACGATCACGGCCTTCCTGTACCAGACGCTCACGCTTCTCTTGCTCGGCTTCAGCCAATGCTGGGTCAGCATCTTCTGCTGCACGCTGCTCTTCGATTGCATCCATCAAGCGATAACATACCGCCATGGCACCATCGCGAGTTAGGCCTGATGTGCGGAAGATGGGGCCATCCCAATTCAAGCGCGCAACGATGTCATTGCAACGCTCATCGACTTCTTCAGCTGAAGGTAGCAAATCGATTTTATTCAAAATCAACCAGCGTGGCAGTGACGCCAGCGTTGGTGAAAACTTAGCTAGCTCAGCGGCAATAACATTCACGCCATGCACAGGATCGGTTTCGTCGTAAGGTGCGATGTCCACGATATGCAGCAAGAAGCGCGTGCGCGCCAAATGCTTGAGAAAGCGAATGCCAAGGCCCGCACCATCGGATGCACCTTCGATAAGACCAGGAATATCGGCCATAACAAAGGAGCGATGGCGATCGACATCGACCACACCAAGGTTGGGCACCAACGTGGTGAATGGATAGTCAGCGACTTTTGGCTTGGCTGCAGATACGGCGCGAATGAAAGTTGATTTGCCAGCATTAGGCAGACCTAACAAACCGACATCAGCTAAGACTTTAAGCTCTAAACGCAGCTCATGAATTTCGCCTACAGCGCCATCGGTGGTTTTGCGAGGTGAGCGGTTGGTTGAGCTTTTATAGTTGATGTTGCCTAAGCCGCCCTGACCACCACGAGCCAGCAAAACACGCTGACCGCCCTCGGTTAAATCGCCGAAAACCTCACCGGTAACTTCGTTAAGCACCGTGGTGCCCACCGGCACTTTCAGCGTGATGTCGCTACCGCTACGGCCGGTGCAGTTAGCACCACGGCCATTTACACCGCGCTCGGCACGAAATGAACGCGTGTAACGATAGTCCACCAGCGTGTTAACGCCGACATCGGCCTCGGCCCAAACTGAGCCGCCGTGGCCGCCATCACCGCCATCGGGGCCGCCGAAGGGGATGAACTTCTCACGACGGAAGCTCATGCAGCCGTTGCCGCCATCACCTGCCGCTATCTTGATCACTGCCTCATCGACGAACCGCATGACATCTCTCCGAAAACAAAAAAGCCCCGCGTAGGCGGGGCTCTTGCAACGCGTACGCCCTTAGGCGTTAGCTACGACAACCACGTATTTGCGGTTGAATTCGCCTTTAGTAACAAACTTTACCACGCCGTGCGCTTTCGCGAACAAGGTATGGTCACGGCCCATGCCGACGTTTTCGCCAGCCCAGAACTGTGTGCCGCGCTGACGGATGATAATGCCGCCTGCTTGGATTTGTTGGCCGCCGTAGACTTTAACGCCTAATCGTTTGGCTTCTGAGTCGCGACCGTTACGAGTGGAACCACCGGCTTTTTTATGTGCCATGTCTGTATCTCCTGCAGATCAGCGATTAAACGCTGATACCTGTAATTTTCAATTCGGTGTAGTACTGGCGATGACCGGCTTGACGACGGTAATGCTTACGACGACGGAATTTAACGATACGGATCTTATCATGGCGACCGTGGTCCAGCACTTCTGCTGTAACTTTAGCACCGGCAACGATAGGTGTACCGATTTGAATGCTGTCGCCATCCACAACCATCAGAACGTCATCGAACGTAATGGTCTGACCTGGCTCAACATTAAGTAATTCTACTTTCAGGCGTTCGCCTTCAATCACACGGTGTTGTTTACCACCGCTTTTAATAACTGCGTACATTTGCTTGGCTCCCACCAGTCAATCGAAACAGGTCGCGAACCGGTTAAGGCCGCCGTTTTGCTCTAGGGAATGAGCACCCGCATTCGAGAATTTCGCAAGGCGCGCAATCTTAGTGAAAACCCTGCGTAAGTGCAAGCCACCGTTGCCCTTATAACGCTGCGATAATAATTTAGATCCTTAGCTTATGGCCGCGCCGCGCCGCGACTGGTAGGATTCGCATCCTTATTGCGCCCACATAAAATTGCACCATGGATTTCAACGCTATCTTACATTTGGTCCGCGACGATTTTGCCTCCGTCGACGCCTGCATTCATGAGCAACTGAAATCGCGCGTGCCTTTGGTCAGCGAAGTGGGCCGCTATATTGTGCAAAGCGGCGGCAAGCGCTTACGGCCATTAGTGACGCTACTTGCTGCGCGCGCCTGCGGTTATCGTGATGGTAGTGCCCATGTAGTAATGGCCGGCGTTATTGAAATGCTGCACACCGCCACCTTGTTGCACGATGACGTTGTCGATGAGTCTGGCCTGCGTCGCGGCCGCGCTACCGTCAATGCGCATTGGGGCAACTCAACAGCTGTGCTGGTCGGTGACTATCTCGTAGCGCGCGCCTTCCAAATGATCGCCAGTCTGAAAAGCCAAGATGTTTTCGACATCATGAGCGATAGCACCTGCGTCATTGCCGAAGGCGAAGTGCTACAGCTAATAAATCAGCACGATCCTGACACCACCGAAGAGCGCTACCTCGAAGTCATTCACGGCAAAACCGCGAAGATGTTTGAAGCTGCAGCCGAATGCGCCGCAGCACTATCGAACCCTGCACATCGTGAGGCTATGGCTACTTACGCCCGCCACCTAGGTGCCGCCTTCCAAATCATCGATGACGTGCTCGACTACACTAGCTCGGCAAAAGTCATGGGCAAAAACGTTGGTGATGATCTCGCCGAAGGCAAACCTACTCTGCCGCTGATTCAGGCCATGAAAATTGCCGCTCCCGCTGAAGCCAATATGGTTCGCGAGGCGATTCGCAGCGGTGGCTTAGAGCATCTGCAAGAAATCATCCAACTTGTGCAAGATTGCGGCGCACTCGACTACAGCCTAGCGCGTGCCAAGGCCGAGTCCGATGCTGCGATTGCTGCATTAAGCACGCTCGAAGAATCTATTTGGCGTGATGCGTTAGCCGATTTAGCGCGTGAGGCATTAGCACGCAACCATTAATGTACATTTTGTAACTTGCCTGCACCGAACCTTGCACTAGTGCAAGTGCTACACTTGTTGGATATGATTCGCTCTGTCAGATACGCATAGCAAGGATTCAGCATGTCCCGTCGCACTATATTACTAATCGAAGATGATGAGCTCATTGCAGGCTTAGTTCGCCTGATGGTTGAGCGCTTAGGTCATGAGTTAGTGTGGGCGCCGGATGGCGAGGCTGGCAAACAGATGCTTGAAACCGGCTCTGCCGATATTGTCATTTTAGATATTTTACTGCCCTACCTAAGCGGCTTTGAAGTGCTTAAGTCGCTGCGTGCTAACCCAAGCACAGCAAAGCTCCCTGTGCTTGTACTAACAGGTAAAACAGCTCAGGCCGATATTGACCGAGTAGTAGAAGCTGGCGCTGACGACTTTCTCGCCAAACCCTTCCAGCCCAACGAGCTCAGCCAACGGCTTACTCGTTTGCTTCGCCGCCTAGGCTGAGGACGATTCATGGGTTTGTGGAATGGCTATTTCATCGCAAAATTAGGCCTGTTCTACGCAGACTATATTGACTTCAATGTCCTACTTAATCTTGCACTAGCTTTCGCAGTCATACTGCCATTGCGCCGTAAAGTCTGGCGCATCGCACGATTACTCGTTGCCATCCCTGCGGCAATCGCCCTGCTCTATTACGACACCCGCCTTCCGCCATTTTCTCGGCTGTTAGCGCAGCAGCAAAATCTTGAACAATTTAGCCTTAGCTATGCCACAGAGCTCTTGGGGCGATTCATCAACCCGAGTGTCTTGCTTTATGGCCTTGGCCTGTTTTTTATTGCCTATATATTTGCTCGCAAACTTCGCTTAACGACCTTTGTCTTGCTCGCTATTTGGCCAGCCATTCCGCTCTATAGCATGTGGCAAAATCAGCAAACTATCGTGCGTGCGCCTCAAAATACGGCCTTAGTGGCAGCAAGGGCTGAGCAAGCCAGCATCGCCCCGGCTGGCACCACTGGCGAACCCAAAGACGCCAATATTGATGCCGCACTAACGCGCTTCTATGCAGAGCAAGCCAAACGCCAAGTAAGCTTTGCGCGCCCAGAGGCGACACCAGCGTTTGACATTTTAATCGTGCAGATTTGCTCATTAGCGTGGGATGACTTGCTGATGACTGAGCAAGCGCAAGCACCACTTCTGCAGCGCACGGACATCTTGCTTAAGCGCTTCAATACCGCCACCTCATACAGTGGACCTGCTGCAATTCGCCTGCTGCGCTCGGCCTGCGGCCAAACCTCGCACAAGTCTTTATATGAGCCAGCGGCAGCCAACTGCTATTTGTTCAATCAGTTTGAACAAGCCGGCTTCCGCAAACACATGCTGCTTAATCACGATGGTGTTTTCGGCAATATGCTGCAGGAAATCCAGCAATATGGTGGACTCAATGTCACGCCAGACACGAACTCACCAGCCAGCACTGCATGGCTAAGCTTTGATGGCTCTACAATTAAAGATGACTATGAAGTGCTCAATGGCTGGCTAACACGCCACCCACACGACGCTAGCGCGCCAGTGGCTCTGTACTACAACACCACTAGTTTGCATGATGGCAACCACCCGCCAGGCACTAGCTCATCGAATGGCTCTGCTAGCCAATATGGCACGCGCGTGAAGCGCTTATTGTCTGACTTGGACCGACTCGTCACCACGCTAGAAACTCAGCAGCGACCAACTATGCTGGTGTTTATCCCTGAGCATGGTGCTGGCTCTCGTGGCGACCGCATGCAGATTCCCTTTATGCGTGAGAACCCAAGTCCGGCCATCACATTGGTGCCTGCTGCTGTGCGCTTTGTTGGCCTAGCCAAACAGCCCAGCCCCATCACGATTGATCAGCCCACCAGCTATATCGACCTTGCAGGCTTAATGCGCGATGCCATCGCGCAAGACCCATATCGCAATAATAGTGTGACGGCAGCCACGCTCGCCGCCAGCATCACCAGCACACCTTATGTGTCCGGCAATGAAGCTGTGACCGTGGTGCGCTATAGCGATGATTATTATCTGCACTATCAGGGCGGCGCTTGGGCGAACTATCGCTACCAATAAGCGCCGCTAGCTGAACTGCCTTGCTCTAGGATCTAGAAGTCTGCGTAAGTTCTCAGCAAGCGTGGCGGATACTCAACCAAGCCGCGCTTAGGTTTTATTTCGTAGCGCAAATACAGCTGCAGCACATTGGGCGAGTAGAACTCCGCACGATCGATGCGAAAGCCTGTGCCAATAAACCAGTTCGGTGCCACGCGCTTTTCCAATGCACCTTGCAAGCTGTAACTCATGCTGACACCGCCGCCACCGCCAGCATAAATCGGGTTAGGCAAAATGGGATTCGCACTCGCATTAGCCACCGCTAGAGCCTGCAAAGCCGCATCGGTTGGGTGGTAGGGGCTGTCTTTCGATGTCGCCCAACTCAAACCAACACTAGGCTCGAGCAGATAAGCATAGTCCTTCCAACGCCCCGTCCAACGCACAGGAAAATCTAAGCTAAGGTATTGCTGCGGGCTGTAATAGCCGCCATGACCAAAGCTAAACTCACTCAGATCTTTAGTGAAATGCCAGTAGGTCAAACCTAAGCCGGCATTGACTTGAGTATCACGACGATCGATCACGTCATGACTCTGTGACACCGATAAGCGCAACTCTTCGTTGGTCGCCACCGATGTGCCTGTGAGGACTGCTGCGCGACCACCAATCGCTCGCGTGCGGCCATTGACACTATTGCTAAAGCGGAAGCTTGCACCAGTGCGCACCACCCCGCCCCACACACGTCCAGACGCCGGATCGCGCGTGCCGGCATAAGACAGCAGGCTGCTTTGCACAGGCCGGCGAAACAGCTCCATACTTTTATAATGCGTGGCATCGGCATCGCTATAGCGCAGACCGCCAACCCATGAAGTTACGGCAAAGCCTAGCGGCGTAGTGCCTAAGTCAAAGCGGTAATTATCTGTCTCAAAGCCGACGCCAAGCGCTATGCCATCGGCCGATTGGCTGACTGGCGTGATGCCCGTGGGGGACTTAGCTAAGACTTGGCCAAACTGCGCTTGATCACGCAAATTCGTCGGCAAAGTACCGGCATCAATGCTGACCTGATCGATATGACCAATGAAGTGGCCGCGATAACCAATAGGCCAGTAAATTTCCGTGGGAATTTCTGTCACTCGCGTGGTGGAGATGCCATCGGTACCAGATTTTTCACGATAGATGAGCCCGGTGTGAACATAGCCATCAAGACGTTTTTGGTTGCGTGTGAGTGCGCGCTCGGTCGCGGTTTTGGCAAACTCAACCTCTACGCTTAAGGCATTGGGATTGCCCACTGGTCTGCCTTCAAACTCGCTTGCTTGAGCAAACCATTGGAAAGCCTGAGCATGATCGCCCGCGGCCTCGGCCATTTCGCCACGACCTAAAAACGAGTCGACTTGTAAGCCACCGAGTCGGCTATTTTGTGCGTTAGTTAAGCTTTGACGCGACTTTGTGTAAGGGGCAAGTGTGGCCGTTGCTCCAGCTGGATCGTTGCCGGCAATTAGCACGTCGGCGAGTGCAAACTGCCAGTCGATGTTGCTAGCCTGCGGATCAGCGTTTGCTTGACGCTCACGCATCCACTCCACGCCGTTAGGCAGTTTTGCATCAGGGCGCTGGATAAGTATTTTGGCCACTTGGGCGCTGGCATCTGGATCGTCTTGGCTTAATCGCTCTGCCTGTACAAAAGCTGCTTGACGCTCACTCAGGCTTTTCGCATCTGCCAATATTTGCAGCTGGCGACGCAGGCGCAGCTCATCGGCATAACGCACGATGGACTCGTTGAGCTCAGACTCCGGTACAGCAGCGAGCGCTGCTTCGGCGTCATCAAAACGATCTTGTGAGCTAGCAAACAGCGCATAAGCATAGGCACTAGAGCCATCGTTCAAGTTCGCAAATGGTGCCATGACGGCATCACCTTCATCGCCACGCTGCTGACGCTGCAATACTTTCGCTAAATCAAAAGCAAGCCACGGGTCATTGGGGGCTTCATGCTGAGCTAAACGTAAGCGTTTTTCTGCTGCAGCAAAATCACCTTTCTCAACCAGTGCATCTGCCTCATCACGAAGCTGGCCTGCTTTCACTCGCGCCAATGTTTCACGCAGTTCTGGCCTATCACCGGCCTCAACCAATAACGCTCTGGCCTCAGCCACACGTCCTTCTTGTGCCAGCCAACTCAGATAATTACTTAAGCTGCCTTCATGGCCTGGCGTGAAGCGTAGCGCCTCTTTCCATGCAGCCTCAGCGCCAGCTTTATTACCTTGCTCCGCCAAAAGTTGGGCACGCAAATTTAAGGCATCGGCCTGATGCGGCTGCAATGCCAAAGCCTTCGAAGTAGCCTTTAAAGCCTCATCGAGGGATATCGTGTCACGCGTCTTTCTCGCGCTCGCCAAGCTAGCCCAAAATGTGGCTGTGCGTTTGAGGCTTTGCAGCTCACTACGAAGATCTGGGTTATTAGCCTTCAGAGCTTGTGAAAAAAGTTCTACCGCCTCGGCATGCCTGCCTTCCCGCATACGAATGCGACCAAGGCCGGCTAAAGTAGCTGCGTCATTTCCACGCTGCTTCTGCAAGGCCAGTAACGCCTTCTCAGCTCTACCTGTTTGGTCATTTTGCAAATCACGCAGCGCCGTCTCACGCGCAATAACAAAGGGGTCATTGCGCCGCTTTAGTTCGGCGGCCGCCTCGGCACGGCGCTCACCTTCTGGACTAGACAGCATGTCATTTAAGGCTTCTCGATAGCGCTGCTGACCAGGGTTGTCTCGAACTAGCTGCGCTAAGCCATCGGTGGCAGTCGCCCAGTAAGCGGGCACGCTCGCTAGCAAACGGTAATAACGCAGCGATAAGTCGCCGCCTGGCGGGCCTTTCGGAAAGACACGCCTAGCCATGACCACGGCAGCTTCACCGCGACCTGTGCGCGCCATAATTTCCGCTGTGGCAAAGTCGCGGCCATCGCCACTGCTTAGGCGGCGATAGGCTTGAGCTTGAGCTAACGCTGAAGAGTTTGGATGTGCTTTTACTAAGGTCGCAATCGCGGCATTAGCTTGGTTAGGCTGGTCAGCACTGTAAGCAAGCTGAACGCGCAGCAATAACGCCTGAGCATTTGTCGGCGCAATGAGCAGTGCTTTATCAAGCGCAAGCTCAGCTAAGTCGGGACGGTTTTTATCCAGCCATAACTGCACCGAAGCCAATTGCGTATCGATCGGGGCTGCCAGAGCCAAGACACTGGCAGAACTAGTCGCAATGGCAAGTGCCAAAGATCGTAGGCGCATCACAAACACTCCGATGAGATCTGCACGCGGCCATCTCGCTGAAATTGAAAACGTTGGTCACGCCATAGCACGCTAAAGAGCGACAACACTTCGGTGTAATAGCCTTCGCGAGGCTGTTCGGCGCGCGCGCTTATGGCAGCTAAACCGGCCTTGTCGCTAAGCTCAGCTTGCGCCTGCAAATAGGGCAAAGCCGCTTGTGCAAAACCGATGGGGTGATGGTCCGAAATTACTTTTGCGCTTTGAGTCTGTACGCGATCTGAGATGAAACCCTGCTTCATTGCGCGAGTAGCCCATGGCGCAAAATGGCTGCGTAAACTGGCGCTCAAAGGGTCATCAAACGGCATCATGCCCAGCCACAGATACACGCGGATGGCGTTGTAGGCGCTATCGCCATCTTTGTCGGGCCAGCTAATGCTGCCGGTAGCAATATTAAGCACAAACCAGTCTGGCGAAACGGCTTTCGGCGCACTCTCGCGCAAGAGCTTTTCGCTGCTTTGCACTAGCTCCTGCCAGACTGCATCTTCCGTCCACACAGCCAAGCCGCGCAGCACGCTGATCGGCCAGTAGCTTGGGTTTAAGCGCCATGTATCTTCAGTCGGATGGAACCCAGTCGGCCCGGGCAGCAAAACTCGGCCATAGCGCGGCAACACCACGGTTTCAGCTTCAATAATGCGTTTAGCCAAGGCTAGGCCGACTTCGCGGTAGCGTGTGTTTGGCCACAGTTCAGCAGCGGCTAATAAGCTGTAGGCAATCCACACATCGGAGTCACTGGCAGCGTTGCGATCTAGCACACGCCATTGGCCATCATCGGCCTTGCCCCATGACCACGCTGGCAAATGTGTACGCAAGTCGCCAGCAGCGAGGTTGTTTTCTGTCCATTGCAGAAGCTGGTCGAAACGCGCCTGATCGCGATTCACTAGTGCAAAAAAAAGCGCGTAGCTTTGGCCTTCAGATGTAGTGATTTGCTCCGGCACGCTGGCATCAATCACTCTGCCATCGCTGCTGATAAAGTCACGTACAAAGCCAGTCCACGCTGGATGAATGGTGCAGACATCACTGGCGGCGATGGCGCTGCCAGCCGCGCTCGGCACCGTGCTTGGTGGCGAGCCGGCGCAGGCGCTAAGCGCGGCCATCAGCGAAAGTAGAAGTAAGCGCCACATCAGGCGCTCACTTCACTAATCGGCGTTTGGCGAGATAGTTCAAGCCAAAGAACATCAGCATGGCAACAAACAAACCTAAAACGATGGAGGCGATTGCGAGCAAAATTGGCTGCCCCGAGAACACCAGCCACATCCGCGTCATGACTGGCAAATGGCCAACGTGATAAATCTTCTGGGTACGGAAGCTATCGACCTGCTCGCCATTAACCAAGGCCACATCGCCCTGCATACGCTCGGCGAGCTCATTTCTGTCCATGGCATCGAAGAGCTTTTGCAGGCTGTCATTGCTAGTCGCATGCAGCGCCACTACCGTATGACCTGGACTTTTTGGCGACTGATAACTGGTCAGCGCACTATGCTCGCCATTAGCAGAGAGCATCACGGTAATGTCGCGACGAGCAATCGGGTCGCCCTGCGCTGTTAGCCAACTCGACTCGGCATCTGTCTGCGCTTGCGAGCTTCTGAGCACGCGCATCACACGAGTCATATAAGACGGTAAGCCAGGAATCCACTGCGTGCGTATTTCAATCGCCGCTGGGCTGCCAATAATCAGCAAGTCTTTATCGGCGACTTTATCGACCGTTGAGACCGTTGCCACGCTCAAGCGCACGCCAGGAAAACCAGTAGTGGCGCTAAATTTAGCCACACTATTGAGCATGGCGGTAATGTCGCCAGCACTAGGCTTATCCGATAGCACGACAGCGGTTTGCGCCAAATCGGCATAGCGCGTGAAGGGGAAGCCAGCTTGTGCAAACACGCTTAAATTGGGCATGGCGATATAGTGCGGGTAGCGCGAAAAATCGATGGTGGAATCTGGATCGATCGCTGCCACCAAGCTATCGCTGATCTGCGAACTACAGAGGTTTTTCTTCGACACTTCGGGCTGATAGCGCAGCTGCAATTCGTTGCGCACACCAACATAAAATGGTGGTGCCGACAGCACTTTCTTGGCTTGGATGCTGGCTTCATCAAGCACGGGCAAGTTCAATTGCTTAGCATCCGTTTGCTGCCCAGGCAGCAATGGATATGCCGTCACCAGCTGGTTATTAAGATAGACACCCAAGAGCGAATTATCGTGACTAATAGGCGGTGTGTAGCGATAGCGCAAGTCGATATCGATGCCGCGCACGCGCCAGGTAAAGAGATCTGGTGGCAGACGTAAATTGAGGCGAATCGGGTCGCGATTGGCATAACTACGCTGCAGCTCGTAAGGCTCTTTAATCAACTCAGCAAAGCGAATCGGGCTGGTTGTCCGCACCCAATTAGGCGCGTCATTGGCTAGGCGTGCCTTACCTAAATCGACGGAGCGAATCTGTGCCTGCGAGCCACTCATCAAAACATTACCCAAAGCCAGCGCTTGAGCGGCCTTGCGCAAATCACCACCATCGCGGCCGCGAATAACTAAGTACTTCACTGCTGGGCGCTTGTACGCTGAAATAATATCAATCGTCGGCCCAGATACCGATGGCAAATTTAAGCCACGAATACGGTCACCATTTTTAGCAAAAATCACCGCATGGCCAGCAGGCAAACTATTGATCGTTGCCGGGAAGCGCGCGCTGCGATAATCGGCAGACTGACCAAACCACGACGCTGCAATGCCCGCAGCCGCAAGAGTGTCAGTGCTAGGTTGGGCACTAAAAACAAATGGCAGGTTCAGGCGCCTATTATCGCGTTTATCAAAAAATGGCGCCGGCAATAAAGCCAAGTCATTCGGTAATGTCACCGGAGAGACCTTCAACAATAAACGGCTATCCTTGCTGATATTGGCCCATAAACTAGTGTGTGCAGGGTCTTCGCAGCCCAAGGTGTAATGCCCGACCAAAGATAAACGCAGCTGGTTAAAGTCGCTGAAATAGCGAGGATCGATATTCAGTCGCTGCACAACCGGCTCGGGCGATGTTTGTTTTGGCAGAGGAATAATCCCAACCACTTCATTGTTTAGATAAACCTTGAAGTGCGACAAGCCTTCGAGCATGGCTGGCGAGTAGCTCATATTGAGCTCTAAAGTGGCCGACTCGACCACTTCGTCGGCGCGCACACCCACATTCAAGTAAGCATTATTATTGAGGCCGATGAGCTCGTAACTGCCCGCGCCCATCTCGCTAAAGCTTCTTGCGTAGCTGCGGGCAGTAGGAATGAAGCCCTGTTCAGCTTGGGCCTCTTGCTCAGAAGCATCTGCCACAGATGCTGCCTGCACGCCGGTGGCGCAAAGCAGGACCGCCAGCAAAGCAGTCATGGACGTTGTTGATGAAACGAGGCGCGTAAGGTTCATGGGCGCTCCACAGCAGAAGTTATATGGCGCACTCGGCGCGAGCGCCAAAATGCAGGAATCAATTGAAACAGCTGGCCGTACGCGTGCCAGCACAATTTATTAATGCGTGTGAGACTTTGCCAAGCATTATCACCCACTACTGGTGAGGCATACCACGCACCAGGACGGGCAAATGTACAACGCACCAAATTCGCCTCATCGCGCAATGTTAGGTTTTCAAAACGCAGACCAACACGGCGGCCAGCGCGCCACATGACCTGTGCATTAAAGGCCATCTCATCTTCGTCAGAAGGTAGAAGTACTCGAATATGTTCGCCGTCATTTAACTCAATGCCATCGGGCAAGATCACACCAAGGCCTGTCATTGAATAGTCTAAAGACTTCGCTCGAATGGCCTGATCACCAATGCGATAGAGCACTATCGACATCTCGCCATTGACCCGTGGCGACACGCGCAGCTGCATGCTTTCGCGAGAAGCGCCTATGGCAACGCCGAGCACGACTAGGTTGTAGAGCACCCAAAACACGTTTAACAGCACCGTGCCAATCTCGCCGTGTTCTGGCGAAAGCATGCGTGCAATACCAAAAAATAAGCCGGCAACGTTAATCACGATCAGCAGCAAATAAGGCTTGGCGATACCCCAGTCATAAAAGCTCGAATCGACCAAGCTGCCTTTCGAGGTAACGTTGAACTTGCCAAGCTTGGGGTTAATCAATGCCATTGTAGTTGGCACCGCGATATACCACGCCAGCACCGTCTCATAGACCTCAGACCAAAATGAGTGCCGATGCTGCCCCTGCGCACGCGAGTTGGCCACGTTGGCATGTATGAGCTGAGGCAAAATATAAGCCAAGATGGCGGCGGCCGATGTGGCAATCAAATGCAGGCCAAAGAATAGATAGGCCATCGGTGCGAGCAGAAAAATAAGGCGCGGGATGCCATATAAAAAGTGCAGCATGGAGCTGGTATAGCAAAGCCGCTGCGCCCATGTCAGGCCGGGGCCACGCAAGGGGTTATCGGTGCGGAAAATCTGGATCATGCCGCGCGCCCAACGAATGCGCTGGCCGACATGACCAGCAATACTTTCCGTCGCCAAGCCCGCAGCCTGAGGCTTATTGATAAATGCCGTGTTGTAGCCTAGGCGATGCAGCTTCAATGCCGTATGCGCATCTTCGGTTACCGTCTCTACCGCGATACCACCGACCTCAAGCAACGGCCCACGCTTAATGACTGCGCACGAACCGCAGAAAAAAGTCGCATTCCAAAAGTCATTACCATCCTGCAGCAAGCCATGAAACAGCATGTCTTCCGCTGGCTCGCCGTCTTTCATGCCGAGGTTGCGGCGAAAGGGGTCAGGCGAGAAAAAATGGTGCGGCGTTTGCACTACGGCACACTTCGGGTCTTTCAAAAACCA
>JAGPVX010000017.1 GCA_018066805.1 Paraperlucidibaca sp.
CGAACCTGTAACCTACGGCTTAGCTTACCCGCTACGGCTTTCGCCGCCTTGTATTGAACCGATCCCAACCGGGGCAATCCCGGATTCGGTCGGAAATACACGTTTGTGGTCTGGACTATATCTTCACCATTTCAGGTGGAACACGTATAGTCTCTACGGATCCCCATTGATTGCAAGGTTTCCTCGGGATTGCCATCAGCATTACCTGTTAAGGTTTCCCCGATACAGTGCGATCCACTTTATGAGTTCCCTTTCCTCATAAAGGCTCCTGTTTGCACATCGCTAGCGATGTGGGCTTAAAGGCCGATGCTCTATCCAGCTGAGCTACGAGCGCTAAGCGCAGTACCAAAGCTTTGAAAAAGTGGTCGGGGTAGAGAGATTCGAACTCCCGACATCCTGGTCCCAAACCAGGCGCGCTACCGGACTGCGCTATACCCCGAACATCGTAAGTAACTTACCAAAAGGCTCGTCGACTTGCGAGGCCGCATATTACGAATCCGCGAGCAGGTCGTCAACAGGAAAAACTCAAATGCTGGTTCGATTGCTTAAAGTTTCGCCCAAATACGCTTGGCCTTTTATTCTGCCCCGCATTCTCTATAATGCTGTCCCTTGATTTTGCAGTCTTACGCTGCTCGCCCATTTATTTCCCGTGAACCACATAAGTCTTGAGGTTGTCATGCAAGTCACTGTAGAAACCGTTTCCAATATAGAGCGCCGCGTCAAAGTTGTTGTGCCGGCCACAAAAATTGATCAAGACGTGAGTGCCCGCGTGGCGAAAGCAGCTCGCACCATCCGCATGGATGGCTTTCGTCCTGGTAAAGTGCCACTTTCAGTAGTGCAAAAGCGCTTTGGCGACTCTATTCGCCAAGAAGCTTTGGGCGAAATTATCCGTGACAGCTTTTATGAAGCCGTGACGCAAGAAAAGCTCAATCCAGCCGGCTACCCCAGCATTGAAGAAGTTAGCGATAAAGCTGGCGAAGACCTGAGCTTCACTGCCCTGGTCGAAGTTTATCCAGAAATCACTTTAGGCAATTTCGCTGACATCAGCGTTGAGCGTCCAGTGGTTGAAATCAATGATGCCGATATCAATGAAATGATCGAAAGCCTGCGCAAGCAACGCGCAAGCTTTGAAGACAGCACAGAAGCAGCCGCTGATGGCGATAAAGTGCTAGTCGACTTTGCTGGCAGCATCGATGGTGAAGCTTTTGATGGCGGCACCTCGAGCAACTTTGAGCTGGTTATCGGCTCAGGCCGTATGATTCCAGGCTTTGAAGATGGCGTTGTTGGTATTAAAGCCGGTGAAGAGCGCGACATTAACGTGACTTTCCCCGCCGACTACCAAGCTGAAAATCTGCAAGGTAAAGCAGCCGTATTCAAAATCACTGCACACAAAGTGCAAAAGCAAACACTGCCTGAAATCGACGAGACTTTCCTGAAAGCCTTCGGCGTGACAGAAGGCGGCGAGGCTAAATTGCGTGAAGACGTGACTAAAAACATGGCTCGTGAACTTAAGCAAGCCGTGAAAAATAAAGTCAAGTCACAGGCCATGGATCAGCTTTTAGCTGCTCACAACGTTGATGCACCAAAAGCCTTAGTGGCCGGCGAGATTGAGCGTCAGCGTAATGCCATGTTCCAGCAGTTTGGTGGTGCAAGTGCCAAGCTAGACCCAAAAATGCTGCCTGATGACCTGTTCAAAGAACAAGCCGAGCGCAGTGTGTCGCTGGGCTTGTTGATCAGCCAAATCATTAAAGACAAAGCGATTGTGGTCGATGCTGAGCGTGTGCGCGCAGTGGTTGCCGAAGTTGCTGAGTCTTATGAGTCACCAGAAGAAGTCATCAGCTATTACATGGGCAATAAAGAGCAGCTGGCCCAAGTAGAAGCCATGGTTTTGGAAGATCAGGTAATCGATTGTGTGTTGGCAGAAGCGACAGTGACCGAAGCTGCTGCTAAGTACACCGATGTGGTGCGTCCACAAGGTAAGTAAGTCGTTGGCGGCAGCTTTGCCACACTCCGTGCAACCAAAATTGCACGTTAAGTGTGGCAAAGCTGCACAAAAACAGGGGCGCGCTGGCCTTGACCTCGCGCCACGCACGACCGACACTCCCGATGTATGTCTTTGACTGCTCGGGAGTGTTTGTTTGTGCTCCTGCCCTATAAGCTCCGGCAGTTGTCCTCTTTATTTGATTGTTTAAGGCAGGCTATCCATGCGATTTGAACAACCCAGTGCTAATGATATTCGTAACATCGGTTTGATCCCGATGGTTGTTGAGCAATCTGCTCGTGGTGAGCGCGCTTACGATATTTACTCGCGCCTATTACAAGAGCGTGTAATTTTTCTTGTTGGCCCTGTTGAAGACAATATGGCCAATTTGATCGTTGCCCAGATGTTGTTTTTGGAGTCGGTTAACCCCGATAAAGACATCAATCTCTACATCAATTCGCCAGGCGGCTCGGTCACGGCCGGCATGGCAATTTTCGACACGATGAACTTCATCAAACCTGATATTTCAACAATTTGTATCGGCCAAGCGGCATCCATGGGTGCGTTTTTGCTTTCCGCCGGTGCCAAAGGTAAGCGTTATGCGCTGCCTAATTCACGCGTAATGATTCACCAGCCTTTGGGCGGCTTCCAAGGTCAGGCATCAGATATTGCTATTCATGCGCAAGAAATTTTAAAGATCAAACAGCTGCTGAATGAGCTTTTGGCGCTGCATTCTGGCCAGCCGCTAGAGCGCATTGAGCGTGACACCGATCGTGATAACTTCATGACCGCTGGCGATGCTGTGTCTTATGGTTTGATTGACGAAGTGCTCACCAAACGCCCTTAATTTGCAGCCACTGAGAGAAGTAGCATGACCGAAGAAAAACGCGGCGGTGACAGCAAGTTGCTATTTTGCTCTTTCTGCGGAAAGAGCCAGCACGAAGTGCGCAAACTCATCGCTGGGCCGTCGGTATATGTCTGCGATGAATGCGTAGACCTGTGCAATGACATTATTCGCGAAGAAGTCCAAGATAAAAAAGATGAGCAGACTAGTGATCAACTGCCGACTCCGCGCGAGCTAAAAGCCACCCTCGATGACTATGTTATTGGTCAAGACCAAGCCAAACGTGTGTTGGCGGTAGCGGTTTATAACCACTATAAGCGTCTGCGCGCCGGCATGAAAAAAGTGCAAAACGGTCGCCAAAGCACGGAAGTTGAGCTGACTAAAAGTAATATTTTGCTGATCGGTCCTACCGGCTCAGGTAAAACACTGCTCGCGCAAACCTTGGCTCGCGTACTCAATGTGCCCTTTACTATGGCCGATGCCACAACATTGACCGAAGCTGGCTATGTTGGTGAGGATGTCGAAAACATCATCCAAAAACTGCTGCAAAGCTGCGACTACGATGTTGAAAAGGCGCAGACTGGCATCGTTTATATCGATGAGATCGATAAGATTTCACGTAAAAGTGATAATCCATCAATCACTCGCGATGTTAGCGGTGAAGGCGTGCAACAGGCTTTGCTGAAGCTGATCGAAGGCACAGTGGCGAGTGTGCCGCCGCAGGGTGGCCGTAAGCATCCGCAGCAAGAGTTTTTGCAGGTTGATACGTCTAACATCCTTTTCATTGTTGGTGGCGCGTTTGCCGGCCTCGATAAAGTTATTCAGCAGCGTTCCGAGCCAGGCGGCATTGGTTTTAATGCGCTGGTGAAAGGCCAATCGAAAACCCCAAGCATTGGCGAGTTGTTTAAGTCGGTATCACCAGAGGACTTAGTGAAATTTGGTTTGATTCCTGAGTTTGTCGGTCGCTTGCCTGTCATCGCCACGTTAGGCGAGCTTGATGAGTCGGCGCTGGTGCAAATTTTGACTGAACCGAAAAACGCACTCACTAAGCAGTACGCCAAACTGCTAGAGATGGAGGGAGCGCAATTAGAGTTCCGTCCTGAAGCACTGAAAGCGATTGCTGCTAAAGCCTTGGCACGTAAAACTGGCGCTCGTGGTCTGCGCTCGATTCTTGAGGGCATCTTGCTCGACACTATGTTTGAGTTGCCTTCGCTGGAAGGCGTGAGCAAAGTGCTCATCGATGAAAAAGTAGTGCAGGGTGAAACTGAGCCGCTATTGGTTTATGACAATATCGAGACAGCCCGTGTGATGCCCGAGTAATTCCGAGCAAATATGGTTAAAAAAGGGGCATTCGCCCCTTTTTTTTGCCATTTTTTCGTAATTCTGCAATGTCCACCTTGTAATTCACATCACTACACCCCCATAAAGTAAGCATTAGATTAGTGTCTGCTTGACTGCATTGGGAGCATTTCATGGCCGCAAAAAAACTGCATTTACCGTTGTTGCCGTTGCGCGACGTGGTGATTTATCCGCACATGGTAATTCCTTTGTTTGTTGGTCGTGAGCGCTCGATTGCCGCGCTTGATCAGGCTATGGCCACAGACAAACATATATTTTTAGTATCTCAGCGTGATGCTGGCGAAGACGATCCTGATCAGGATGGTCTGTATTCGATTGGCACGATAGCGAATATTTTACAGCTGCTTAAGCTGCCGGATGGCACGATCAAGGTGCTTGTTGAGGGTCAGCGTCGCGGCCAGCTGCTGTCATTATCTGAAAATGAAGATGCGTATATCGCGCAGGTCGCGGAAGTACAGAAAGACGAGCTTACTAAACAAGACTCTGAAATCTTAGTCCGCACTTTGCTCAACCAGTTTGACCAATACGTAAAATTATCGAAAAAAGTCGCTAATGAAGTGCTGACCTCTGTGGCTGGCATCGATGATCCTAGTCGCTTAGCAGACACCATTGCTGCGCACTTGACGCTGCGCTTGGAAGAGAAGCAGGCCATCTTAGACATCCTGCCAGTGCAGCAGCGTGTTGAGCACCTGATGGCGCAGATGGAGTCGGAAATCGACATCCTCAAGGTTGAGAAGCGTATTCGTGGCCGCGTTAAGAAGCAGATGGAAAAAAGCCAGCGCGAGTATTATTTGAATGAGCAAATCAAAGCCATTCAAAAAGAGCTCGGTGACTTGGGCGAGAGTGAAGATGAGCTGAGCGAAGTAGAGCAGCGCATCATCAAGGCTGGCTTGCCTGCTGAAGCGCGCAAAAAAGTCGATGGTGAGTTGCGCAAATTGCGCCAAATGTCGCCGATGTCGGCTGAAGCCACGGTCGTGCGCAGCTATATCGACTGGATGCTTGGGGTGCCGTGGAAGAAGCGCAACCGAGTACGTATTGATCTCAAGGAAGCTCGTGATATTTTAGACGCTGATCACTTCGGACTTGAGGAAGTGAAAGATCGTATCCTTGAGTATCTTGCCGTGCAGTCGCGCGTTAAGCAGCTCAATGGCGCGGTGCTGTGCTTGGTTGGCCCGCCTGGCGTTGGTAAAACCTCATTAGGCCAATCGATCGCGAAAGCGACGAACCGCCAGTTCGTGCGCATGGCCTTGGGCGGCGTGCGTGATGAGGCCGAAATTCGTGGCCACCGCCGCACGTATATCGGCTCCATGCCGGGCAAGCTCATCCAGAAAATATCAAAAGTTGGTGTTCGTAACCCACTGTTCTTGCTTGATGAAATTGACAAGATGGCCTCGGACATGCGCGGCGATCCATCATCAGCGCTGCTTGAAGTGTTAGATCCAGAGCAGAACAAAGCTTTTAACGATCACTATCTCGAAGTCGACTATGACTTATCGGAAGTGATGTTTTTGTGCACGGCAAACTCGATGGATATCCCCGCGCCTTTACTAGATCGTATGGAAATTATTCGTCTGCCGGGCTACACCGAAGATGAAAAAGTCGCTATTGCTCGCCAATATTTAGTACCTAAGCAGCTCATAGCATCTGGCCTGAAAGACTCTGAGTTGGTCATTGAAGAGTCGGCATGTCGCGATATCGTGCGCTATTACACGCGTGAGGCGGGTGTGCGTGCGCTTGATCGTGAAATTGCCAAGCTTTGCCGCAAGGTCGTGAAGTCGCTGGTCATGGGCACGCACAGCGGCAAGCTCACGCTAGGAGCCGAGCAGCTCGAAGATTATCTCGGCGTGCATAAATTCAATTACGGTAAAGCTGAGGCCGAGAATCAGGTCGGCCAAGTCACTGGCTTGGCATGGACTCAAGTTGGCGGCGAGCTGCTGACCATCGAGGCTATCGCCGTGCCTGGAAAAGGTGGCCAGCTGATGACAGGTTCTTTGGGTGATGTCATGCAGGAATCGATTCGTGCTGCGAGCACCGTAGTACGTTCACGTTCGCGTGTGCTTGGAATCAGCGCTGAACTGTTTGAGAAGCGTGATATTCACATCCATATGCCTGAGGGCGCGACGCCAAAAGATGGTCCGAGCGCAGGCATTGGCATGTGTACCGCACTTGCCTCAGTACTCACTGGCATCCCTGTGCGTGCTGACGTAGCAATGACCGGCGAAATCACTTTGCGTGGTCAGGTATTGCCCATTGGTGGCTTGAAAGAGAAGTTGCTTGCGGCGCATCGCGGTGGTGTACGTACGGTCATTATTCCAGAGGAAAATGCCCGAGACTTGAAGGAAATCCCCGACAATGTGAAGGCTGCATTGGAGATCATAACGGTTAAATGGATCGATGAAGTTTTAGCGATTGCGCTAACTCAGCCGCCAATTCCTCTCACCGAAGAAGCTTATGCTGCAGGCTTGGCACAGGTCGAAAAACGTGAATTACCTGCGGCCAGTCGTCATTGATGGTCGCTAAACGCACTTTTTTCGGATTCTTATCGGCATTTCAGCGAGTTTCACTTGACCCTGCCGACAAGGGCGTTTAAAAATCGTTGCACTTGAGCAAGTCGCATTGTTTGCTCGCGTAAGCTAAAAACCACAACAAAGAATTTTCGTTATCGTTAAAGGGGACATCCTGTGAATAAGTCTGAACTAATCGACCGCATTGCCGAAGCTGCTAACTTGACCAAAGCAGACGCTGGCCGTGCCCTTGATGCCACCGTAGGCGCTGTGACTGCAGCGCTGAAATCTGGCGACGCCGTGACCTTGGTTGGCTTTGGTACATTCGCTGTTAAAGAGCGTGCTGCACGTACTGGCCGTAACCCACAGACCGGCAAAGAAATCCAAATTTCTGCGTCAAAAACACCATCATTCAAAGCTGGCAAAAGCTTGAAAGATGCAGTGAATAGCTGAGTTTTATAAGCTGTACTGTGTTACCCGAAAGCGCGCCCTAGTCGGCGCGCTTTTTTCTTGAAGCCCTCAGTGGCGTAGTAGAGGCATGACACTTCAATGGATGCGTTTCGTAATATGGTACGTGGCTGGCTTGGCCGGTTCTTCTTAGTACTGATCTCTATCCCCTTTGTTTTCTTTGGCGTTGAAACCTACTTTGGTGGCGGCGCTGAACCCAGTGTGGCGGAAGTCGCTGGTGAACCCATCACTCAGCGTTTACTCGATCGCGCTGTGGAAAATCAGCGCCAACAGCTTATGGCGCGCTTAGGCCCCGATGCAGTGCTGACTTCGCAGCAGCAAGCTGAGCTCCGCACAAAAGTATTAGATAGCCTGGTGCAGCGTGAGCTACTACTGAAATCGGCCTCCGATGCTGGCTACCAAGTATCTGACGAGTCTGTGCAAGAGCTGATTCGTGCCACGCCAGCATTTCAAGATAATGGCCAGTTTTCGGGCGAGCGCTATATTCGCGTGTTGTCGCAAATTGGCGAAACGCCAGCGACATTCCCTACGCGCGCGCGTCAAGAAATTTTGGTTTCACAGCAAGTCTCATCATGGCTACAGAGTAGCTTTGTGACGAGCACTGAGCTTGATGCCATGACGCGCCTAGATAGCCAATCACGCAATGTGCGCTACGCTGAAATTCCAGCTAGTCGTTTTCTTGCAGAAGCTAGCGTGAGTGATGCTGAAATCAGCCAAGCTTATGCAAAGGCCTCGACGCGCTTTCATCAGCCTGAGCGTGTAGCAATTAACTACATCACCTTAGAGCGCTCTAAGTACTTGGCCGATGCCAAAGTCACGCCTGAGGCTGTTAAAGCTCGCTATGACCAGCGTGTGGCGGCTATGGGCGGTGCTGAGCAGCGCCAAGCCTCACATATTCTCATCACAGTTGATGATAAGACGAACGATGCCGAAGCTAAGAAGCAGATTGACGCCATTGCGGCTGAGTTAAAAACCGGTGCAGATTTCGCTACTATTGCGAAGGCTCAGTCGAAAGATCCTGGCTCTGCAGCGCAAGGTGGCGACCTAGGTTTTGCAGGCAAAGGCATGTTTGTTCCTGAGTTTGAGGAAGCCCTGTTTGCATTAAAAACTGCAGGTGAAGTATCGCCAGTGGTGAAAACGCCGTTTGGTTATCACATCATCAAGCTCACTGCAGTGCGTGCTGAAACGCCACCAAGCTTTGCATCGCTTGAACAAACGTTGACCGATGAAGTGCGCCAAGCCGAAGCAGATGATGCCTACATCAAAGCGGTTGAAAGCTTAGACGCTAAAGTTTATGAAGCGGCTGATCTTACAGAACCTGCAAAAGTTGCCGGCTTAAGCATTGCCCAATCGCCTTTGTTTAACCGCCAAGGTGGTGAGGGTATATTGGCTGAGCGTAAAGTTGTTGAGGCTGCATTTAACGACGAGCAAACCAAAGAGCGTCGTAATTCAGTTGCTATCACGCTGAACGATGGCCGCACCGTATGGTTGCATGTATCGCAATATATTCCTGCGCGCAAACAGCCTTTGAATGAAGTCAAAGCTGTGCTCACAGAGGAGCTGCGTACAGAAAAAGCATTGGCGAAGGCAATGGAGCAGGCACAAGCGTTGGTTAAGCGCAGTGCCAGTGAACCTGAGGCTGCATGGCTTGCGAGTGCTAATGTAAATCTGCAATCGGCCGGTGGCTTGACGCGCGTTGATCGCCAAGTGAAGCCTGAGTTGCTGAATGCAATTTTCCGTGCGCCGGTGCCGAATAAAGGTGCTTTGCAATGGGCTGCATATAAGCTTGGCGATAGCGTTGCCTTGGTGCAGGTGACTTCGGTGAGTGCGAAGCCAGCACTGGCAGGCCCTGAGCGTCAGGTAACGCAAGGTTTGCTAGCGCAAAACCAAGGCCAGCAAGAGCTACAAGATACACTGGCGTTATTGCGTGAAGAAACTAAGGTGACGATTAAGCCTACTGCTTCTGCTCAATAATTCGAATGTGTTGCTGACATAAAAAAGCCCGCTGATGTGCGGGCTTTTTTATGTCTTAGCTATTTAGATCGAGTCCATCGCCGGCATGGCCACCGTATTAAAGCCGCCATCAACATAAAGAATTTCACCCGAGATGCCCGAGGCTAGATCGGAGCATAGGAACGCTGCAGCATTACCCACTTCATCGATAGTGACATTACGACGCAATGGTGTTGCCGCTTCGTTATAAGCCAGCATTTTACGGAAGTCTTTGATGCCACTTGCCGCTAGTGTGCGGATAGGGCCTGCCGAGATGCCATTCACGCGGATGCCATCTGGGCCCATGCTGGCGCTTAGGTAGCGCACATTGGCCTCGAGTGATGCCTTGGCTAGGCCCATGACGTTGTAGTTCGGCACCACGCGCTCAGAGCCTTGATAGGTCAGTGTCAGCAAGCTGCCGCCACGGCCTGTGAGCATGGGCTTGGCAGCTTGAGCCAGCGCACCAAAGCTGTAGGAGCTGATGTCGTGAGCAATGCGGAAACCTTCGCGCGTGGTGACATCGACATAATTGCCTTCGAGCTCATGGCCGGGCGCATAGCCCACCGAGTGCACGACAACATCTAGACCATCCCAACTTTTGCCGAGCTCAGAGAAGACAGCACGAATTTCGTCGTCGGAGACGACATCGCAAGGGAAGGTGAGACTGGAGCCGAAAAGCTCGGCAAAGCCTTCAACGCGGCCGCGCAATTTTTCGTTCTGATAGGTAAAGGCTAATTCGGCGCCTTCGCGATGCATAGCGGTGGCGATGCCGTATGCGATGGATAATTTGCTGGCGAGGCCAACGATGAGTACGCGCTTACCGCTCATCATGCCCATGGTTTCTCCTTAAAATATACTGATGAAAAAGTTATCCGAGTATAGGGCTAAAACTTCTCGGCGTGCATGACTCCTTAGGCGGGTAAATCCGCTACCAAGGCCTGTGTATAAGGCTTTTGCGGCGCTTGAAATATTCGCTCACAATCGCCTTGCTCAATAATTCGACCGTCCCGCAGAACAATTAAGCGATGACAGAGTGCGCGCACGACTGCTAAGTCATGGCTGATAAACAGCATGGCGATGCCATGATCGGCTTGGATGCGTCGCAGCAGCTCGACCACTTCACCTTGGGTATGGCGGTCGAGTGCAGAAGTTGGCTCATCGAGAATCAATATTGCCGGCTTCAAAATTAACGCTCGAGCTAAGGCGATACGCTGACGTTGTCCACCAGAGAACTCATGAGGGTAGCGATGGCGCGTGTCTGGATCGAGGTTAACTTCGCGTAAAGCGGCAATGACCTCAATCTCGATGGCTTGCTTGGATAATTTTTGATGCGCTAGCAAGCCTTCGGCGACAATATCGGCGACAGTGAGCCGAGGGCTTAAGCTGCCGTAGGGATCTTGAAAGACCATTTGCACTTGCGCTCGTGCTGACCGTAGCTCACGGCCCTTCAGTGCTAGCCAATCACGCCCAAGCACGACCACACGGCCTTGCGCCGGCGTTAGGCGTAGTAAGGCGGCGGCAAGACTGGATTTGCCTGAACCGGACTCGCCAACAATGCCTAAAGATTCGCCTTGGCGTAGCGACAAGCCAATATTATCTACAGCCTGATACCACGCGGTAATGCCGCCCCACCATGCTTGATGGCGCGGATAACGCACCGACAGCTGAGTCACGCTCAAGATAGCTTTTGCGCTATCTGGCAGCACAGGTTTGGGCGCTGGCGCAAACGGTTGCAGCAGCTTTTTAGTGTAGGCCTGCGTCGGCGCGGCAAATAACTCGGCGCTAATGGCTGATTCCACTACGCGACCTGCTTGCATGACCATGACGCGGTCGGCGTAGCGGCGTACCTGCGGCAAGTTATGGCTGATAAACAAAATGCCTAAGCCGCGATTTTTCTGTAGCGACTTCAGCAGATCTAAAATCTGCGTTTGCAGCAAGGCATCGAGAGCCGTGGTTGGTTCATCGGCAATAAGTAGTTTCGGTGAATTTGCCAATGCCATGGCAATGACGACACGCTGGCGTTGACCACCTGATAGCTCATGTGGCCAAGCGCTGAGGCGGCGCTCAGGTTCGCCTATACCAACTTCGCGCAGCAAGCTCAGGGCTTTTTGCTTAGCTAAATTGGGCGGCAAGGCTTGGTGCAAGGTAATCGCTTCAATGAGCTGCTGCCCAATGCGGTGTAGCGGATTCAGCGCACTGAGCGGCTCCTGATACACCATGCCGACACGGCTACCTCGAAGGCTGCGTAGCTCATCGGGCGTGGCCTGCGCGAGATTGATGCCAGTCACGCTGAGCTCACCTTGGCTATTTAAACTGGGCGATAGCAGGCCTAGGCAAGCCAGCGCTGTTAATGATTTTCCTGATCCTGACTCACCAACTAGCGCTAACCATTCGCCAGCATTTATGGTGAGACTTAGGTCATCGACCAAGACCTGTTGGCCGTGGCGAATGCTCAAATTATTGATGTTTAATAGATTCATTTTCCCGCCTCAACATGGCGTGGATCGAAGGCGTCACGCAAGCCCTCGCCAATAAACACCAGCAAGCTCAGCAGTACACTGAGGCTGAAAAACGCAGTGAGGCCGAGCCAGGGTGCCTGCAAGTTATTTTTGCCTTGCGCGATCATCTCGCCCAATGATGCTGAACCCGGTGGCAGACCAAAGCCGAGAAAATCCAGCGAGGTCAGCAGGCCGATGGCGCCGGTGAAAATAAAAGGTAGCAGGGTGAGTGTGGTCACCGCGGCGTTAGGTAGGACATGACGCCAAACTAAAACGCGTGAACTCACACCCATGGCACGAGCGGCACGCACATAGTCGAGTTGGCGTGTGCGGAGAAACTCAGCGCGCACAAGACCGCTTAAGTCAGTCCAGCTGAACAGGGTCAGTAGTGCCAACAGCCACCAGAAGTTTGGTGTGACTAAGCTTGATAAAATGATCAGCATAAACAGCACCGGCAAGCCCGACCAGATTTCGGTAAAGCGCTGGCCCAGCAAATCTACCCAGCCTCCGAAATAGCCCTGCAATGCTCCTGCAGCAACGCCCAACACAACAGTAGCCAGTGTGAGCAAGCTAGCGAAGGCAAGCGAGGTGCGTACGCCATAAATCAGCCGCGCCATGACATCACGGCCTTGATCATCGGTGCCTAACCAGTTGTCTGATGTTGGCGGTGAGGGTGTGGGCTCGACACGCTCGAAATGGATGGTGTCGGCATTGAAGCGAATCATCGGCCACAGCATCCAACCATCACGGCTGATGAGGTTTTCCACCGCTGGATCGCGATACACCGTGGGCGTGGCAAAGTCGCCGCCGTAATAGGTTTCGGGCTTGTCTTGCAGCATCGGCACGATGAGTTCGCCGCGATAGCTCACCAGTAGTGGCTTATCGTTGGCGATGAGTTCAGCACCGAGGCTGAGTACAAACACGCCGAGCAATAGCCACATCGACCACCAGGCGCGGCGGTTGCTTTTGAATTGCTTAAAGCGACGTCGGGTTAAGGGCGACCAGCTCATGCGCCCGCCTTAGAGAAGTCGATGCGCGGGTCTACCCAGCGATAGCAAAGGTCGCCTAAGAGCCGCAGCAGCATGCCCATCAGCGTGAATAAAAACAGGGTGCCGAAAATCACTGGATAGTCGCGATTAATCACTGACTCATAACTCAGTAGACCAAGGCCATCGAGATTAAATATGATTTCGATGAGGAAGGCACCGGTGAATAAAATGCCAAATAGTGTGGCGGGTAGGCCGGCGATAATGATGAGCATGGCATTGCGGAAAACATGGCCCCAGAGCACGCGGCGCTCACTGGCACCTTTGGCGCGAGCGGTCAGTACATAAGGTTTTTGCAGCTCTTCGAGGAAGCTATTGCGCGTGAACAGGGTGAGCGTTGCCAAGCCGCCGAGTGTTAGGCAAATGGTGGGCAGGACTAAGTGGTGAGCGTAGTCGAGAGCACGCGCGAACCAGCCGAGCTCGGCGGCGTTTTCAGACGATAGGCCTTGCATGGGGAACCACTGCCAGTAGCTGCCGCCGGCAAAGACGATAATCAGTAATAGTGCTAGCAGGAAGCCGGGAATGGCATAGGCAACAATGATGGCGCCGCTGCTCCAGACATCAAAGCGACTGCCGGGGCGATGCGCTTTGCGGATTCCCAGCGGTACGGCGATGAGGTAAATCAGCAGCGTGCTCCATAGACCGAGCGAAAGTGATACGGGCAATTTCTCCAACACCAAATCGATGACTGGAATATCACGATAGAAACTGGAGCCTAAATCGAAGCGCGCGAACTGCGTCATCATGTCCCAAAAGCGTTCGCTTGCCGGTTTGTCGAAGCCATATTGCTTCTCGATTTCAGCCACTAGCTCAGCACTTAGACCCTGACTACCGCGATAGCCAGGGCCAGATGCTGCACTGGCGGCAGATAAATCGCCGGCGCTGCCACTGAGTGTGGTTTGCCCACCGATGCCTTGTATTTGCGCCAATGAGCGCTCGACTGGCCCGCCGGGTGCGGCCTGAATGACGAGAAAATTGATCAGCAAAATGCCAAATAGTGTCGGCAACATGAGTGCCAATCGGCGAATGATGTAACTGGCCATTAGCGTTCCTGTCCATGTGCGGTTGACGAGCCTTTCCACCACCAGCTATCGAGGCCTAAGCCATAACGTGGTGGGTTGTCGGGCAGGCCAAAAAGATCCCAGCGCGCAACGCGGAAATAGGGGATATGAAATTGTGGAATCAACAGCCATTGCGAGCGAAGTACACGGTCTAGCGCGTGCACCTCAGTGACTAAGTCTTCACGGCTTTTAGCACGTGTGATGCGAGCGATTAGGGCATCGACCACGGGCGATTTTAAGCCGACCAAGTTGCCGCTGCCGGGCGCATCGGCGCTGGCTGAGCCCCAGTAGCTCCAAAGCTCATTGCCCGGTGACAAAGAGGCAGGCACACCGGTGACGGTGAGGTCGAAGTCGAATTGGCGTAGGCGCTCAATGTACTGCGCAACATCTAAAATACGAATGCTCAAATCCACGCCTAAGCGCGCGAGATTGCGTCGTAGCGGCTGCACGATGCGCTCAAACTCAGGTTGCACTAGCAGCATTTCTAGGCGCATGGGCTGACCATCTACATTGCGTAACGCGCCGTCTTTATAGACCCATCCAGCTTGTTTTAATAAGGCTTGAGCGCGTAATAAATTGGCGCGGTCGTAGCCATCGCCGGCACTTTTTGCAGGCACGATGGCTGGGCCAAAAACACTAGCAGGTAATTGCTTGCGCCATGGTTTAAGTAGCTTCAACTCAGCTTTGCTTGGCTCACCGCGAGCGGCTAATTCGGAATTCGAGTAAAAGCTGGTGGTGCGAGTGTAGGCACCATAAAACAAGGCGCGATTGGCCCATTCAAAATCGAACGCTAGGCTTAATGCTTCGCGAACTTTGAGATCATTTAATGGCGCTCTGCGTGTATTAAACGCAAAGCCTTGCATCGGCGCGGGGTTTTGATGAGCTTGGCTTTGTAAAATGACGCGGCCATCTTGCACGGCAGGGAAGTTGTATTCCGTGGCCCAGGTTTTGGCTTTGTTCTCTTCGCGCACATCGTACTGATTGGCTTTAAAGCCCTCGAACGCCACGCTGCCATCACGGTAATAGTGATAACTGATGTGGTCGAAGTTGTAGAGCCCACGACTCACATTCAGATCGCGCGCCCAGTAGTTTGGGTTGCGCGCATAAGTGATGCGGCGGCCGGGATCGACATCGCTAATCACATAAGGACCGCTACCGATTGGGGTGTCTAGGCTGCTACGGTTAAATTCGCGCTTAGCCCAATAGTGCTTAGGCAAAATGCTGATTTCGCCGACGGTCATTGGCATTTCACGATTGGTTTTGCTTTTGAAACGAAAGCGCACGCTCAAAGGCGAGAGCGCTTTTACGGATGTGATATCGGCAAAGTAGGCTTTATAAGCCGGCGCGCCATCTTTTAATAATGTCTCGAAAGTGAACACCACATCTTCGGCACGAACAGGATGGCCATCGCTAAATTTCGCCTCTGGGCGTAGCTCGTAAGTCACCCATGAAGCATCGTCGGTTTCGCGAATAATGCGCTTAGCGAGTAGGCCGTAGCGTGTACCAAACTCGTCATCTGAGCCGGTGGTTAGCGAATCGTAAATGCGGTTAAGGCCATCGGCGGGGATGCCTTTATTGATATAGCCATTGAGGCTGTCGAAAGTGCCGAGTGCGTTGAGGCGCAAACGACCACCTTTATTGGCGTTTGGGTTGACGTAGGTAAAGTGATCAAAGCCTTCTGCTAGAGCTGGGCTGCCTCTTAGCGTAATGGCGTGGCTGCTAATCACCGCCGCTTGAGCGGTGAAGCTGAGCATTAGGCAGGCGAAAGCAAGACTGTATCGAGTTAAAAAACTGCCGCACTGCCGCATAAGTTATAGCCCGCGATTTCCTGCTTGGATGACCTGAGTGGCGGCATTGTTTCGTGGTAGTGAAACTGGCTCGCGTGAGGCCGTTGATGTGCTCGAGTTAAACACGTGCGCTTGATAAGCCGCAGCCGCAGGCGTGGGGATGCTGAGCTCACGACCAATATCTAAAATGGTGCTGAGCTCTTCGTCATTGGCTGCGGCTAGCTGAGTCGCCGACAACTGATTTCGGCGCGCGATGCTGAACCACGAGTCGCCACGCCGCACTTGGTAAGTGCGGCTATTAGCATCGATATAGTTAGCTCGAATAATCTCGGTGCTCACACTAGCCACGACAGCCTCGGGGCGACCTGAGGCATTGACCACACGTACATCCGAGGCAACAGATTGCTGAACTAACAAATGCTCGCTGGCAATATCTAAGTAGTTAGGCACATGCAAAAGGTAGGGGCCATCGGGAGCTAATTGATCGCGACGTAGCGCGGCATTGAGTATGCGAAGCTCGTCGAGTGGCACGCCAGAAAGTGTTGAGACTGTATCAAGGTCTAAGCTGCCTTTGGCGGCGACTGTGCGAAAATATGGGCGGTTTGGTATGGCGGGAATGCTCACGCCTGCAGAAATTGGGTCTTTAAACATCGACACCACTGCGAGAAAGCGCGGCACATAATCCATAGCTTCTGCAGATAGTTTTAGTGACCAATAGTCATCGCCAAGGCCGCGTGCGTTATTTGCTTGAAGCGCGCGTGAAACCGTTCCTGGCCCAGCATTGTAAGAGGCGAGCACAAGCTCCCAATCACCGAACATGCCGTAGAGCTTGGCCAAATAGTCATAGGCGGCGCGAGTGGATTCAAGCGGGTCACGACGTGCATCAACCCAGTTAGTTTGGCGTAAACCATATAGACGACCGGTGTCTGGGATGAACTGCCAAAGGCCGGCTGCATTGGATTTTGATGTTGCTGCGGGGTCGTATGCGCTTTCGATTATGGGCAACAGCGCTAACTCTGTGGGCAGGCCGCGACGCTCGGCTTCGGCAACGGCAACAAATAAGAAGCGTGAGGCTTTTGCCATTAACTCGTCGATGTATTTTTGCTGGCCGCTATAGCGCGAAAACTGTGCATCGATGCGTGAGTTATAGCGCGTGGGCATGCTAAAGCCACGACGCAAGCGCTGAACTAAATCTTGGTTAGTAGCAGCGCTGGCTTTAGCCGGTGTGCTACGCGTTAAAATAATGGTTGGAGCGCTTAGCGCAGGATCATTGTCGACTTTAATGCTACTAGCAGGCTTGCTGATGACTGCAGCCGCAGTAGGTACTTTAGCGATAACTGATACTGATGCTGCGGCTTGCACTGGAGTTGTTGCTGGGGCTGATGCAATTTCAGTTACTACAGCCGAAGCTAAAATGCTCGCAGGAGCAGGTGCAGGTGTAACAACTACGCGAGCCGCTGCCGGTTGCACGTCATTTTTCGCGATTGGTTTCATAGGCTGTGGTGGTACCACGATGCGCTGCTTTTGAATAATCGGGTAACTACGTTTAGCAACGGGTGCACTGGCACAGGCCGATAAAAACAAAGCCGCTAGTAGCGCTAAAAGAACGCGCGGCTGTCGTGAGTTTCGGAGATTGTCTACAGAAATAAGCATGGGCATTCTCGTTATTTTCCAGCCAGTGTACTAAAAAACGTCTTTCCAAGCGCGTAGTGTTGCCAAGGTTTGCTCGCCAGGCTGTAAAGGCGTTCCGGCATATGCGCTTGCCGCCGCGACCACGGTGCTTTCATGACTGCGTAAAAATGGATTAATCGCCAGTTCAAGCGCCAAATGAGTAGGGAGGCTCGGTTGATTTTTTGCGCGCCATGCCGCCACTTTATGCGCGTAGTGCTTGAGCTCATTATTGTCGGGCTCAATGGCTTCAGCAAAACGAATATTGGCGGCGGTGTATTCATGCGTAGGAAAAATCACGGTAACGGCTGGTAATGCGCTGAGCGTACTCATAACGCGAGCCAAGTCAGTCGGTGTACCTTCAAACAGTCTTCCGCAACCCGCGCTAAATAGGCTGTCGCCACAAAACAGCAGGTCGTGACCTTTTAAATAGTAGGCAATATGCCCCAGCGTATGCGCGGCAACATCAAGCACCTGTACTGACCCCATGCCATCGAGCGTTAATACGTCGTCTACTTTTATATAGTTGCTGATGCCTTCGCGTACCTCAGAAGGGCCATAAACAGGCATAGCAAAAGCTTCTACTAAGGCTGCAATGCCCGCGGTGTGATCGAGGTGATGATGAGTGATAAGCACGCCAGCTAAGGGTTTGCCGCGCTTAGCCTGATACGCGAGCACAACTTGGGCATCGCCAGGATCGACCACCCAATCGCCCTGAGATGTCTCGATATGCCAGATATAATTATCAAGAAAGCAGGGCAGTGGTGTCACGATAGGTGTTTGAGGTGATGACATGATGGTGGCTTAAGTTCAATAATCGTGGCCATGAAACTACACCAAAGCCTTTCCGCGCGCACCTCACGCCAGTCTGTGTCTGAACGCGAACGCCAGGCATGGCGCTTGGCGGCAGTTAAATGTCATGGTGTGTCGGCATTACTGGTCGATTTGCCTGTGCATTTAGCCACTATGCCCTGCACGCGACCGCTCAATAAGCATCTGGTTAGCACCGCACATTCTGCGACTAAGCAGAGCGCCGTATCGGCGATTATTGATCCCTATGCTTGGCCTTTTGCACCACAAACTTTCGATGCGGTTTGGCTGTCGTGGGCGCCATTAACGGCACGATGCCAGCCTCGTGTTTTGACTGAAATTGATAGTTGTCTAGCCGATGATGGCCGTGTCTTGGTGTATGTTGACCAAGCTCATTTGGCGCAATGGTGTTGGTCTGGGATGGCACAGGCACAGGCTTTGGGTTGGCAGTTGCAGCAACAGCATTGGGGTGATGCACGACGCTTCAGTCTAATGCCTGCCCTGATCGCTCAGCAGTGGGCCGCACCGTGGCAGCGTTATTTTCCAATGGCACAATGGTGCGTGCAATTGTGGCAAAAAAACACCTGCCGCCTTACGCCAATAAGCGACAATAGCGCGATTAATCGTGGCGCATGGTCAAATGCTTGGCCAGTGCAGCAGCGTCAGAGAAACAATAGGAATTTGCATGAATGAGGTGGTGATTTATACCGACGGCGCCTGTCGCGGTAACCCAGGTCCAGGCGGTTGGGGTGCGTTATTACGCAGTGGTTCACACGAGAAAGCCTTATCTGGTTTTGAGGCCGCAACCACTAATAATCGTATGGAGCTGACGGCGGCCTTAATGGCCTTGCGGGCACTCAAGCAGCCATCGCGCGTAGTGCTGTGGACAGACTCCGAGTATTTACGCAAAGGCATGACCGAATGGCTTTCGGCTTGGCGCGCGCGTGGCTGGAAAACGGCCGCCAAACAGCCAGTGAAAAATGCCGATATTTGGCAGGCTTTAGTTGTGGCATCAGAACCGCACGAGGTCGACTGGCGCTGGGTCAAAGGTCATGCTGGCGACCCTGGCAACGAAGCAGTGGATAAACTCGCCACTGAAGCGATTGATATAGGATTAGCAAAATGACACGGCAAATCATTTTAGACACGGAAACCACGGGCTTAGATCCGGCGCGCGGGCATCGCTTGATTGAAATTGGTTGTTTGGAGGTGGTGAACCGCCGACTGACCTCAAAGAGCTTTCACTATTATGTGCAGCCTGATCGTGAGATCGATCCTGATGCTCAGCGTGTGCATGGCATAAGCGCTGAGTTTCTTGCCGATAAGCCGCGCTTTAATGAAATCGCCATGGCATTTTTGGACTTCGTCGAAGGTGCAGAGCTAGTCATTCATAACGCACCATTCGACATCGGCTTCTTAAATAATGAGCTGGCCTTGCTCGATTTACCACCGGTAACTGACATCTGCACGGTGCTCGACACACTGCCGATGGCGCGGGCAAAACATCCTGGCCAGAAAAATAATCTTAATGCTCTGGCGCGGCGTTACGGTGTTGATAACCGTGAGCGCACATTGCACGGGGCTTTGCTTGACGCTGAAATTTTAGCCGATGTTTATTTGGCAATGACCGGTGGCCAAGTTGGACTACAGCTGGGGCAGGATGACGATAGCGATGGCCAAGATAGCGAAAAAGGCGAGCGTATTAAGCGCTTAGCGGCTGATCGTAGTCCGCTGCCGATCATTGCGGCAAATGCCGATGAGCTAGCCGCTCATGCCGAGCAATTGGCAGTCTTAGACAAAAATACAGAAGACGGGCAGTGCCTGTTTCATCGCTATGACTGAGGCGTTTAGTGTCGCCACGCAATGGCATGGCGCCATTCCTCGTGAAGCATTTGCCATCATTATGCAGGGCACTCGTGTACTCCTGCGCGAAAGCTCCCTCGCGCAAGAGGTCGGCGATTCATTAGCTGATCGGCTACCAAAATATAGCGACATGCTATGGCATATTGATGCTGAGGCTGAATGGCATTTCATGGGCCAGTTCTCTGGCGTGTGGGGCGATACGCCGGTCATGGCATGGTCGCTGTCTATCGCGCCCGATGGTTTTATTTGGATTGATGTGCGCAGTTTATTGGCATCACTGACTCCTGCCAGTTATGACCTGCTAGGGCGCAGCATGCAGGTGCTGGAATGGGCTGACAAACACCGTTTTTGTGGTCGTTGTGGCGGGCCAATGCAGGCTCACTCACGAGGTGAGCGTGCTAGAGTTTGCGCACCTTGCGGCAGCTCGATATATCCGCGCATTAACCCCTGTGTGATTGCTATTATTTCTCGTGGCGACGAACTGTTACTGGCGCAATCGACGCGCTTCACCAACGGCATGTACAGCGCCTTGGCTGGTTTTATGGAAGTTGGCGAGAGCGCGGAGCAAACTTTGATTCGTGAAGTTCGTGAAGAAGTTGGCGTAGAGATCAGCAATATTCGTTATCACGCTAGCCAGTCATGGCCATTTTCCAGCAGCCTGATGATTGGTTTCTTTGCTGAATACGTAGGTGGCGAAATCATCTGCCAAGAAGACGAAATTGTTGATGCACAATTCTTTCATTATGAGCAGTTGCCCCTATTGCCGCCAAAAGGCAGCATCGCGCGGGCGCTGATAGATCAATTTATTACGGAGCGAAAGACACATCATGCTTGAATGGATTGCCGATTACGGCTTGTTTTTGGCTAAAGGCGTAACCGTTGCGTTTTTAGTATCCCTCGTTTTGATGATGCTAGGCCGTGCTCGCCGTGGTGACTTGCCCGGCCTGCAGTCTGGGCATTTAGAAGTCGAAACTTTAAATGAGCGTTTCGATGCCGAGGCCGATGCTCTGCGCAGTTTGGTCTGGGATGACAGCGCATGGAAAGTTGAACGCAAAGCGCGCAAGGCGAAGGCGAAGTTGGAAAAAAAATCCGCCAAAACGGCTGAGCCGAAAGCGCATGTTTATGTGCTGAAATTTACCGGCGACATGGCGGCATCGGCCGTGGCGCAAATGCGTCATGAAATTTCGGCGTTGCTAGCAGTTGCTGTTGCTGAGCGTGATGAAGTCGTGGTGCTCCTAGAAAGCCCGGGCGGCATGGTACACAGCTATGGTTTGGCCTCTTCGCAATTAGCGCGCATCCGCGCCGCGAACCTTCGCCTGACCATTTGTGTCGATAAAGTCGCGGCCAGCGGTGGTTATATGATGGCGTGTTTGGCCAATCAACTTATCGCTGCGCCGTTCGCGGTTATCGGCTCCATCGGCGTGGTTGCGCAAATTCCAAACGTGCATCGCCTGCTGAAGAAAAATGACATTGATGTTGAGTTGATGACAGCAGGGCAATACAAACGCACATTGACCATGATTGGTGAAAACACCGATGAAGGCCGCGCAAAGTTCCAACACGATTTGGACGACACCCACGAGCTATTTAAAGCGCATGTGGCGCAGTGGCGCACGCAAGTTGATATGGCAGTAGTGGCTACAGGTGAGCATTGGTATGGCCAGCAAGCCTTGGCTTTAGGCTTGGTCGATAGCTTAAAAACCAGCGATGATTATTTGCGTGAGCGCGCTACTGAAGCGGAGTTGTTTGCGCTGCATTGGCGCGAGAAAAAGAGTTTAGGCCAGCGCTTAGGCATTGCTGCGACGAGCTCGGTGGATAATCTGTTGCTGCGCTGGTGGCAACGTAGCGTGCAATCACCTCGCGTATAAGCCCAGCAGTTTATTGATGCATTGCCTCAATAAACTGCTGCAAACCTATCCAAATGGCTGCGATGGTTAGCAGCGTAATGAGAATGCCGCTGAGCACAAAAATCTCAGCGGATTCTGCATTTTCATCGAGTTCGGTCTTTTTTAGTCCAGCCACATTAAAGCCACTACGAAGTGCTCGGCTCAACGCCAGGCGCAAGCGTGTGCGCTTTTTCAGCTTGATGCTGCTGGGTGGCGGCGGATTGCCATAGCCTTTGGACACTAAAACCTCCGTCTGTTTGACGCCCCAGAGGGCATGACCAGATCATTATTAGATGATCGGCCACGGAGGTTACGTGCGCCGATCGTTTAGTTATCGACCACATCATAGCCTAAATTCGGCATTAGCCAACGCTCGGCTGTGGCCATGTCCCAACCCTTACGCTGAGCGTAGTTTTCGACTTGATCGCGACCAATTTTGCCGACATTAAAGTAGCTGGCTTTGGGGTGTGCGAAATACCAGCCCGAGACAGCAGCGGTGGGGTACATAGCGAAATGCTCTGTAAGTACGGTGCCAGTATTTTCAGTGGCGTTGAGCCAGCGGAAAAGCTCGGATTTTTCACTGTGCTCGGGGCAGGCGGGATAGCCTGGCGCAGGACGGATGCCGGCGTATTTCTCGGCAATCAGGTCGTTTGTATCGAGCTGCTCATCGGTCGCGTAGCCCCAGAACTCTTGGCGCACACGTTGGTGTAGGCGCTCAGCAAAGGCCTCTACAAAACGGTCAGCCAAAGACTTAATCAAGATGCTGTTGTAAGTATCGCCAGCATCTTCGAAGGTTTTAGCGAACTCATCGGCGCCATGCACTGAAGCAGTAAAGCCGCCGACATAATCTTGAACGCCGCTATCTATTGGCGCTACGAAATCGGCCAAAGACAAGTTGGGCTTGCCACTAACTTGCTCGTTTTGCATGCGCAAATTATGAATTTCGCCTAGGCACTCTGTTTTGTCGGCATCGGCCCAAACGCGTACATCATCGGCGCCAACGCGGTTGGCAGGCCATAGCCCAATGACGCCGCGCACACGTAAATGCTTGCCTTCAATCAAGGTTTTCAGCATGGCTTGAGCATCATTAAACAAGTCACGAGCGGCCTCACCAACAACATCATCCTCTAAAATTGCAGGGTACTTTCCGTGCAGGCTCCATGCCATAAAGAATGGTTGCCAGTCGAAATACTCAACAATTTCACTCAAGTCGTAGTGATCAAAAACTTGCACGCCTAACTGCTTTGGCTTGATCGGTGTTGCTTGCGACCAATCGCTTTGCAAGCCAGTAGCGACTGCGGTTTCATAGCTTAAGCGTTTGCCGCGTGGCTCTCGATTATTAATACGCTCTCGAGTTTCGGCGTATTCAGCACGGCGCTCGGCGATAAACGCATCTTTAGCTGACTTGTTTAGCAAGGTGGTTACCACGCCGACTGCACGCGAGGCATCGGCGACGTAAATCACACCGTCATTTTTATAGTGTGGATCAATTTTTACTGCGGTATGCGCTTTCGATGTGGTTGCGCCACCTATTAAAAGCGGCACTTTAAAGTCGAGTCGCTGCATTTCGCGCGCCACATGCACCATTTCATCTAGCGATGGGGTGATCAGGCCGGAGAGGCCGATGATGTCGACTTTTTCATCGATGGCGGCTTGCAGGATTTTATCGGCAGGTACCATAACGCCGAGGTCAACAATGTCATAACCATTACAGCCGAGTACCACGCCGACAATATTTTTACCGATATCGTGGACATCACCTTTGACCGTAGCCAAGAGTACTTTGCCTTTGGCGATAACCACGCCGTTTTTCTCGGCCTCAATAAATGGGATGAGATGGTTCACCGCTTGCTTCATCACGCGAGCAGACTTCACTACTTGTGGCAAAAACATTTTGCCCGAGCCAAACAGGTCGCCAACCACGTTCATGCCATCCATGAGAGGGCCTTCGATGACGTGAATTGGGCGCTCAGCTTGTTGCCGTGCTTCTTCGGCATCTTCAACAATAAACGTGGTGATGCCTTTAACCAGCGCATGCTCTAAGCGCTTGTTAACGGGCCATTCGCGCCAAGACAAATCCTCAACGATTTGCTTGCCGCCTTCGCCACGATAGCGCTCAGCTAAGGCTAGCAAGCGCTCAGTACCATCTTCGCGTTTGTTTAGAATCACGTCTTCAACGCAGGCTTTGAGCTCAGCGGGAATGTCTTCGTAAATCGCCAGCTGCCCGGCGTTGACGATGCCCATGCTTAGGCCATTGCGAATTGCGTAGTACAAAAACACCGAGTGGATGGCTTCGCGAACCAGCTCATTGCCACGGAACGAGAAGGAGACGTTAGAGATGCCGCCAGAGATTTTCGCGTAAGGCAGGTTTTTGGTGATGTAGTCGCAGGCTTCGATAAAGTCGACGGCGTAGTTATTGTGCTCTTCGATGCCGGTGGCAACGGCGAAGACATTAGGGTCAAAAATAATGTCTTCGGGCGGAAAGCCAACTTCATTAACTAAAATATCGTATGAGCGTTTGCAGATTTCGTTTTTGCGCGCAACGGTGTCGGCTTGGCCTTGCTCGTCGAAAGCCATAACGACCACGGCGGCGCCATATCGCATGCACAAACGCGCACGATCCTTGAACTCTTTGACGCCTTCCTTCATGGAAATTGAGTTCACCACCGACTTGCCCTGGATACACTTCAGGCCAGCTTCGATGATTTCCCATTTCGATGAATCGACCATGATCGGCACACGGCAAATATCGGGTTCGGTTGCCGCCATATTTAAGAATTTCACCATCGCGGCCTGCGAATCCAACATGCCTTCATCCATGTTGATATCGATGATTTGCGCACCGTTATCGACTTGTTGGCGAGCGACTTCTAATGCTTCGGCATAGTTTTCTTCGCGAATGAGACGAGCAAATTTTTTCGAGCCAGTGATGTTGGTACGTTCGCCAACGTTCACAAACAGGCTGTCATCAGCAATGGTGAATGGCTCAAGGCCTGATAGGCGGCAGACGCGTGGGAGCTCAGGCACCACCCGCGGCGCTTTGCCTTCAACCGCTTTGGCTATGGCGGCGATGTGTTCTGGCATGGTGCCGCAGCAACCGCCAACAATATTGAGAAAGCCACTGGTTGCGAACTCTTTAATAATAGCCGCAGTTTCATCAGGCGTTTCATCGTACTCACCAAAGGCATTTGGGAGGCCGGCATTAGGATGAGCGCTAACGTAGGTGTCAGCTTTGCGCGAAAGCTCTTCGACATATGGCCGCAGCTCTTTGCCACCGAGCGCGCAGTTAAAGCCAATGGAGATAGGCTTGGCGTGACGCACCGAGTTCCAAAAGGCTTCGGCTGTTTGGCCGGTGAGCGTACGCCCAGAAGCGTCGGTAATAGTGCCAGAAATCATAATAGGCAATGTGGTGCCGCATTGCTCAAAAGCTTCTTGCACAGCAAAAATGGCGGCTTTGGCGTTGAGCGTATCGAAAACAGTTTCGATCAAAATCAGATCAGCGCCGCCGTCGATTAGCGCGAGAGTCGACTCTAAATAGTTTTCGACGAGCAGATCGAAGCTGACGTTGCGGAAGGCAGGATTGTTAACATCTGGCGAAATAGAGCAGGTGCGAGAGGTTGGCCCAATAACGCCGGCGACATAGCGCGGCTTATGCGGTTCGCGTGCGGTAAATTCATCAGCAACACGACGCGCTAATGCTGCCGCTGCAAAGTTGAGCTCAGTGGTTAGCGACTCCATGCCGTAATCGGACATGGAAACCTTGGTGCTATTGAAGGTATTGGTCTCGATAATATCGGCGCCGGCAGCTAAATAAGCCTCATGGATTTCGCGAATAATCTGTGGTTGGCTGAGCACGAGCAAATCGTTATTGCCCTTAACATCGCGAGGCCAATCGCCAAAGCGTTCGCCTCGATAGTCGGCTTCACTAAGCTTTCGCTGCTGAATCATGGTTCCCATGCCACCGTCGAGAATCAAAATACGTTGGGCGAGTTGCTGCTCAAAACTAATCAGACGGTCAGCGCGAGACATGGGCATAGATCTATCTAAAAAAATGGATATATAGTTTAGCAGAATGGATGAGCGAAGGCATGAGCTGCACGCAAGATGCTATACTTGCGGCCATAATTTGAAGCATGCCCGTCCCGGCATGCTGTGGGCGATAAAGGAGCTTCCATGAGTCAGCCTGAAGTAAATCAATCGGTTTCTTTCGATGCGCAAGCCATCACCAATCTTGAGATTACGGAGACGGCTCAAGGCTATCTGCGCGAATTATTAGCCAAGCAAAACAGTGACGGCATTGGTGTGCGAATTTTTGTCGAAAATCCCGGCACGCCGCGCGCAGAATGCTGCATGGCTTATTGCACCAAAGGCGAAGAGAAAGAAGAAGACGTGCGCGTTGACTTTGAAGGTTTCCCAGCCTATGTCGATGGTCGCTCGGTAACTTATCTCGTCGATGCCGTGATCGATTTCAACAAAGATCGCATGGGCGGCCAGCTCACTTTTAAAGCGCCACGCTCGAAAGTACCCAATATTTCATCTGACAGCCCAATGGAAGAGCGTATTAACCATGTGCTGTTCAGCGAAGTGAACCCTGGTCTTGCTGCACACAATGGCAATGTGTCGCTGACTGGTTGCTTCGAAGAGCCTGAAGGTTGGGTTGCCGTGCTGAAGTTTGGCGGCGGCTGCCAAGGTTGCTCGGCTGTCGATATGACCTTGAAGCAGGGCGTAGAAACTACGCTAAAAGGATTGATTCCTGAGCTGCATCGAGTTACAGATGAGACCGACCATACGGTGAAAGACAACGCTTATTTTAGATAAGTGGTGACACAAAAAAGCCCGGCAATGACCGGGCTTTTTTGTGTCTGCAGCAGGGGGAGTTTCTAAAGCTCCCCGTGTAACAGGTTTATTTTTTACGTTTTGGCAGCACGTCTTTCAGCTTCTCGTGCATAGAGCGCACGGCGGCTTCAGTCGTTTCCCAATCGATGCAGCCATCGGTCACTGATTGGCCATAAACCAGTTGGCTTAAGTCTTTCGGGATATCTTGGCGGCCAAACTTCAGGTGAGACTCAATCATCATGCCAATGATGGAAGTGTTGCCTTCAACGATTTGGTTGGCAACGTTGTCCATTACTAATGGTTGTAGTGCAGGGTCTTTATTGGAGTTGGCGTGCGAAGCATCGATCATGATATTCATCGGTGCTTTGGCTTTTTCCAAGGCGCGTTCGGCAAGTGCTACAGACACTGAGTCGTAGTTGGGTTTGCCATCGCCGCCACGCAACACGACATGGCCGTACTGGTTGCCAGTAGTGTTAATCACCGCGACTTTGCCATCGCTATTAATGCCTAAGAAGCTGTGGGCATTACGCACGGATAGCAGAGCGTTGGTGGCTACCGTTAGGCCGCCATCGGTACCATTTTTAAAGCCAACAGGGCTGGATAGGCCTGATGACATTTCACGGTGCGTTTGCGATTCGGTGGTGCGCGCGCCAATCGCCGACCAAGCAATGAGGTCGTGCAAGTACTGCGGCGACATCGGGTCTAGCGCTTCGGTAGCGCAGGGCAGACCCATTTCATTGAGTTCGATGAGCAGCTTGCGACCAACGTGCAGACCTTCCTCGATACGGAAGCTATCGTCCATACGCGGATCGTTGATCAAGCCTTTCCAGCCCACGGTGGTGCGTGGCTTTTCAAAGTAGACACGCATGACCAGATAAATGCTGTCGCTGACTTCTTCAGCCAAAACCTTTAAGCGCTGGGCGTATTCATGCGCTGCTTTTAGGTCATGGATAGAACAGGGGCCGATCACCAAAAATATGCGGTGATCTTTGCCATCTAAAATATTGCGAATTGTTTGCCGACCCTCGGCCACGGTGCGATGTGCACCAAGGCTCATGGGCAGCGCTTTTCTGAGTTCAGCAGGGGTTACCAAAACATCGATAGAGCGAATGTTTAGGTCATCAATTTGGGTGTTATCAAGGCTCATGCATAGTCTCCACGTAGCTCGCGATCATACCCCAAACTTTAGATGAAAATGAACCGTAGGCTGAGGAGTAATAAAGTTGCGCCTAAAATTGGGCGAATAATGTCTTCGCGCAGACGTGAACTTAAGGTGGTGCCGATGACGATCATGGGCAGTGAGCCTATGAGCAAGAAGCCGAGCATATGCCAGTCGACATGGCCCATGCTCATGTGGCCGAGACCGGCGATGAGTGTGAGCATGACGGCATGAGTCACATCGGTGCCGATGATGCGAATCATGGCTAGGGCAGGGAATAGGGTGACTAAGACCATGACACCGAAGACGCCGGCGCCAACAGATGACAGGGTGACTAGGATACCAAGCAGAACGCCCATGGTAATCGTCAGTGCCTGCGTATGGCGATCAATCCATGCGCGTACTCCCCAGTTTGATTGCTCGCGCTTAGCCATGCGGCGCTGAATTGCAGGTCGCAATAAGATACTTAAGGCGCTAACAAGCAGCATAAAGCCTAGTGAGCTGGTCAAAATGTGTTTGTAGGCACTGGCATCGGGAAACCAATTGGCCAAGGCATAGACGGTAAGTGCCGCAGCAGGAATGCTGCCAGTCGCAAGCGTTAGTGTGATGCGCCAATCAATATTGCGATGGCGATGATGCACAATGGCGCCACCGGTTTTGCTGATAGACGCGTAAAGCAAGTCGGTACCAATGGCGGTATGCAAAGGTACGCCCATCATGGTTAGCAGAGGCGTCATTAATGAGCCGCCACCCACGCCAGTCAGACCAACCACAAAACCGACTAATGCACCGGCAGCAATAAAACTAAACTCAGAAACCAACATATTAGAGTTCTCAAAATGATGGCGGCACGATATGCATTCTTAGGACTGCTGCAAAGGAATGTTTTACGCTAGAGTTATGACATTGAGTTATAAGAAAGGGGCTTGAGATGAAGTTGCAGCAATTACGGTATATCTGGGAGGTCTCGCAGCACGACCTGAATGTGTCGCAAACGGCTAATGCACTGTTTACCTCGCAGCCCGGCATCAGCAAGCAAATTCGCCTTTTAGAAGACGAGCTGGGTGTAGAAATATTTGCGCGTAACGGCAAGCACCTGTCCCGTGTGACGCCGGCAGGGCAGGCGATTTTAAAGTTATCGGCCGATGTTTTGCGCCAAGTCGACTCTATCCGCCAAGTTGCACTAGAGTTTTCCGATGAGACGCGCGGCACACTGTCGGTCGCTACAACTCACACGCAGGCGCGCTATCGTCTACCGCCCGTAATTGCTGCATTTCGCCGAAAATACCCCGAAGTCACTTTGCATATGCATCAAGGCACTCCACAGCAGATTGCCGAAATGGCCGCCGACGGCACCGTCGACTTTGCCATCGCGACAGAAGCTTTAGAGCATTTTGCTGATTTGATGATGTTGCCGGCGTACCAGTGGAACCGCACAGTGGTGGTGCCGAAAGATCATCCGCTCACGCGTGTGCATCCGCTCACCTTAGAGGCGATTGCCGAGCACGACATTGTCACTTATGTTTTTGGCTTTACAGGGCGCTCTAAGCTAGATGAGGCGTTTAGACAGCAAGGCCTTGCTGCCAATGTCGTGTTCACTGCCACAGATGCCGACGTCATTAAAACTTATGTGCGCCTAGGTTTAGGTGTCGGCATTATCGCGCAGATGGCATTTGAGCCAGAGATTGATGGTGGAAAGCTGGTGGCGCTGCCGGCCGAGCATTTGTTTGAGCCCAGCGTGACGCATATTGGCTTTCGCCGCGGTACGTTTTTGCGTGGCTTTATGTTCGATTTTATCGAGGCATTTGCCCCGCACCTTAATCGTGGCGTGGTCGAGGCGGTGCTCAACCGTGGCGATGCACGCGCTGAAGTCGATCACTTGTTTAAGGGCCAAGCACTGCCGGTCTTTTAAGGGCGAGTTCGACAAACTGCGCCCTCAGCTATGTTAGCGAGGGCGCATTATTTTTATGCTTAAGTCGGTGGCGTCAGATTGCTCAAATGCAGGCCGCACTCTTTTTTCGTTGCCTCTTCCCACCACCAGCGACCTTCACGTTCGTGTTGATTAGGCAACACAGCACGTGTGCAAGGCTCACAGCCAATGCTGACAAATCCCTTTTCATGCAATGGGTTATAGGGCACTTCTAGGGCGCGGATATAATCCCAAATCTCGCTAGATGACCAGTTCGCTAGCGGATTGAACTTGGCCAATGGGCCTTCAAGACCTTCAAAGCTAGTATCGTATTGCACCACGGGTACATCGTTGCGAGTGCCGGGGCTTTGGTCTTTGCGCTGGCCAGTCATCCACGCGGTGGTGGTGGCGAGCTGGCGGCGAAGTGGGGCGACCTTGCGGATGCCACAGCACTCTTTATGGTCATCTTCATAAAAGCTGAAAAAGCCTTTTTTGCTGACTAATTCGCGCACAGCCTCCGCTTCGGGGTAGCAGACCTCTAACGTGATGCCGTAGTGCGTGCGCACCGTATCGAGAAAGCGATAGGTCTCTGCATGTAGGCGGCCGGTATCTAAAGTGAAGACTCGAAAGGGTAGTTTTGACTTCACCGCCATATCAATCAACACAACATCTTCGGCGCCGCTAAATGATAAGCACAGGTCGGGGAAGTGCGTGAGCGCAAACTTCACGATGCTTTGTGGGCCTTTGCCTGCTAGCTCGGTTTGCCAGGCATCGATATCGGCAGCGGAAATAGCCATCACTCACTCCAGTAATTTTCAGGCGTAAAGCATAGCAGAAAGCGCTTTTCTATTTGCACCGATACGCGCCTGACAGTACCCTTCGCGTCTCACAAGCTTGGCGTTAAAAGGGGTTGGTCATGGAGTTAGTGTGTCTCGATTTAGAAGGTGTGTTGGTTCCCGAGATTTGGATCAATGTCGCCAAGCGTACCGGCATTAAAGAATTAGAGGCCACCACGCGCGATATTCCCGACTATGACGTGTTGATGAAGCAGCGTTTGGCCATCTGCAAAGAGCACAAATTGGGTTTGCCTGATATTCAAGCCGTTATCGCTGATATGGGTCCCATTCCTGGCGCCTATGAGTTTTTAGCTTGGGTGCGCGAGCATTTTCAGCTCATCATTTTGTCCGATACTTTCTATGAGTTTGCCCACCCGCTGATGCGCCAACTCGATTGGCCAACACTGTTTTGTCACAAGCTGGAAGTCGCTGCCGATGGCACCATCACTGACTATAAGTTGCGTCAGCCTGATCAAAAGCGCGCTGCAATCAAAGCTTTTCACTCGCTGAATTATCGCTGCATTGCTGCTGGTGACTCGTATAACGACACCAATATGCTGGGCGAGGCTGAACAAGGCATTTTGTTTGATGCACCTGAGAATGTGATTCGTGAGTTTCCGCAATTTCCGGTAACCACGACCTATGAAGAGCTGAAGGCTGAGATCCGTAAGGCATCACTGCGCCAGATTCCTTAACAGCGGAGCAGTTGCTTTAGATGATTAAGTGATTGTTCTCGTGAAATAAAATGCCCTCTATATGAGGGCATTTTTTTGCGCTAGCTAAAGCTAAGGTTTCGATAGCGCTTCTATGACGCCACCCATTTTGCTCCAGCATTCCTCATATTCGGCCTGCCAAGTGGAGTCCAGCGTGATGCCGCCGCCGGCCCAGGTGCGCACTACGCCATCTTTAGCGGCCAAGGTGCGGATGGTGATGCTGCTATCGACGCGGCCACGGTCATCCCAATAAAACAGCATGCCGCAATAGACGCCGCGGGCTGTGGGCTCGATGGCCTCGATGATTTCCATCACCCGCTTTTTCGGCGCGCCGGTGATAGAACCACCGGGGAAAGCATCGCGCAAAACCTCAGCTACGGTCGCATCGCTGTTGAGTGTGGCGGTAATCGTTGTGACCAAATGATGCACTTGCCCAAAGCTTTTTAGGGCACATAGCTCGGGCACGCTGACGCTGCCGATGCGCGCGTGCTTACTCAAGTCATTGCGCAGTAAGTCGGTGATCATGATGTTTTCGGCCATGTCTTTGGCGCTGGCAGTTAGTGCACTGGCTTCGACTTGGTCTTGCTCGCTGTCATTGCCGCGTGCGCGTGTGCCTTTGATCGGGCGTGTGGTCAGCGTGCGATCATTGATGCCGATAAATTGCTCTGGTGACAGGCTCAGCAGTTCGCCCCAAGGCAGTGCCCAATATGCCCCATACGGTGCCCGCGCTAGTTCGCGCAGCTCTTCGTAGCGCGTCCACAATCGGCCGTTGTGCTGCGCTTCATAAGCCTGAGTGTAGTTGACCTGATAACAATCGCCGGCACGAATGAGCTCATGAATGTGAGCGATATCGTCGGCGTAGCGCTGTTGTGTGGTGAGCGCTTGAAATGGAGCTTTTAGCTGAAATGCCTCGAGCTTGGCTGCTGGCTTAGCCTCTGAATTAGTTACGCAGCGCTGCTGCCAGTTTTGCCACTCGATTGCGCTCATGGCGTCGCTAGCCCAGACCCACGCTTCATGTGTTTCACAATCTAGCGCGATGCCTTGGTCGTAATAAGCCAGCGTGGCCAATGGCCAATCGTCGCCATGTCGCTCAGGTAGGCCATGTTCGCTGGGTGCGGCGTAGCCGACATAGCCCATGACGCCGGACATAAATGGGAGCTCTGAGGCCGCGGTTTTAGTGGGTGCTGTATTGGCCTCAGATGCTGAGAGCTGCCCAGACTTGAGTGCCTCTCCCCATACCTGCAACGCCGCCATTACCGCAAAGCTATCGCCATCAATGCCAGGCCAGCCGTCAAACTGCCACCCAGCTTCAGTCAGTACAGCGGTTGCTCGTGGATTTGCCACCAAAATATGCCAACGGCCAGCGCCTTGGCTATCGAGTAGTAATGGCCAATGCTCAGTCAGAAGCGCGTTGGCGTAGGGCAGAGGTGTGTCTTGCCAAGGCAAAGACGCCAAATGCATCAGGCCGCCTCAACCGCCAACCAAAAGCCAGCGCTGATGTCGTCGGCCAGCCATTGCAAAACAAGCTCTGGCAATGCGGCTAATTGCGTTTGGCGCAGGCGGCGGCTAGTCAGTAGCGCGGGCACATGCTCGATAATATCGGCAGGGATATCCACGCACTCACCATTGCGCCACAGCTGCTGTACTTCTGGCAGCCATACCCAGCGCGAGGCGGGGTCGCGAATTAGCTCGATGCCCTCAGCTAATGCCGATTGCAAGTCCGCCAAGCTGCAGCTCTCACCTTGCGCTTCGTAGTCGGCATATTTTGCCTCACTCAAGCTCGGTGCCATGGCCAAGGCCATTTGCTCCGGCTGATCTATCCACGCCAGCATGGCAGTGCGCATGGCGTTGGTGTCTAGCGCGGTTAAGCTGGCACTGTGTTGGCAGACGCCACGATCAGGGTCGGCCAATAAGGGCTCATTTTCATCGAGGCTTAAAAGGCGATCCGCGAGGGCGTCGAGTAGGCGTGGCACAGCCGGTGCACGAAAGCCCACGGAGTAAGTCAGGCAGTCGCTAGTAGCAACGCCGTGATGCGCTAGTCCAGGCGGCACATAGAGCAAATCGCCGGTCTCAACGGTGGCCTCAAAGCTTTGCTGGAAGTTGGCTAATAAACGTAGTGGTTGGTCTGGCAGTAGCGCTTCATCAACAGCGACTTGCTGGCCTAGCTGCCAATGCCGTGAGCCCGGCCCTTGCAGCAAAAACACATCGTATTGGTCGCTATGAGGGCCAACAGAGCCGCCAACTACTGCGCCCGATACCATGACATCGTCGATGCGCCATTCCGGCACAAAGGCGAAATGGTCGAGCAGGTCAGACAGTGTTGGCAGTACATGGTCAACAGCCTGTACTAGCACAGTCCAGTTTTGCTTGCCGTGTTTGCGCCAAGTCACCGGTGGAAATGGGCCGTTTTTCAGCTTCCAATTGCCTTTGGCATCGGGCCCGCTGATCACACGGCTTTCTAGGCTGTCCTCTTCGGCCAGCTGCAATAGCTCTTGAAAGCTAATGAGGTCAGCCAAGGCCGGAAAAGCGCCGCGTACTAGCAGCGGTTTTTTCTGCCAGTAGTCACGCAAAAACTCACTTGCACGCAAGCCGCCTAACCATGGCAGCGGCTCATCACGGCGACATAAGTCGCTGGCATTCGACGTAAAAGACATGTGCAGTGTTCCTTAAACGGCGCGAGCTTGCGCGTCAGCGTTGCCAATATAGCTAGCTGGGGTCAGCGTTTTCAGCTCAGCTTTAACCGCTTCTGGCAGATCAAGCGTGGCAATAAACGTCGCCAATGATTCGGCGGTAATGGTTTTGCCGCGCGTTAGTTCTTTCAGCTTCTCGTAAGGCTTTTCAATGCCGTAGCGGCGCATCACGGTCTGAATGGCTTCGCCTAAGACTTCCCACGACGCATCTAAATCTGCGGCTATGCAAGCTGCGTTAAGCTCAAGCTTGCCGATACCTTTTAGCGCGGAATCATAGGCAATGGCACTGTGCGCAAGGCCTACGCCTAAGTTACGCAATACGGTGGAGTCGGTTAGGTCGCGCTGCCAGCGTGAGATTGGTAGCTTTTCGGCGAGATGGCCGAGCAGAGCATTGGCGATGCCTAAGTTGCCTTCGGAGTTCTCGAAGTCGATGGGATTGACCTTGTGCGGCATGGTCGAAGAACCAACTTCGCCTTCTTTCAAACGCTGCTTGAAATAGCCCAGCGAGATATAGCCCCAGACATCGCGGTTGAAATCGATGAGCACAGTGTTGTAGCGGCGCACGGCATCGAAAGCTTCAGCAATATAGTCGTGTGGTTCGATTTGCGTGGTGTAAGGATTCCAATCCAAGCCTAGCGAGGTGACAAAGGCTTCAGCGTTGGCTTGCCAATCGACCTGCGGGTAAGCGACCAAATGTGCGTTGTAGTTACCCACGGCGCCATTGATTTTACCGAGCAATGGCACGCGCGCGAATTCGGCGATTTGGCGCTCTAAGCGATACACGACGTTGGCCATTTCCTTGCCCAGTGTCGTTGGCGAGGCGGTTTGGCCATGCGTGCGTGACAGCATGGATACGCCCGCTTGAGCATGGGCCAAGGTACGAATGGCGTCGGCCACAGCCTGCATTTGCGCGATGACCACGGTGCGACCATTTTTCAGCATCAGCGCGTGCGAAAGATTATTGATGTCTTCACTGGTGCAGGCAAAGTGGATGAACTCTGTAACAGCCTGCAACTCAGGTAGCGCGCGAACGCGGTCTTTGAGGAAGTATTCGACGGCTTTTACGTCGTGATTAGTGGTGCGCTCAGTGGTTTTAATCCACTCGGCATCATTGAGCGAAAACTCAGCCACTAGTTTGTCTAGAAAGGCATTGGCCTCGGCACTGAAGGCGGGCACTTCGGGCACACCGGCGTGGGCGGCTAGGCATTGCAACCAACGCACTTCGACTTCAACGCGGGCATGAATTAGGCCGAATTCGCTAAAGTAGGGGCGAAGTGCATCGACTTTGCTAGCGTAACGGCCATCGACCGGGGAAAGGGCGGTAAGGGGCGAGAACGCCATAGCAACACTCCAGTGTACAAAGGACAAATTTTAGGCGGCGGATTCTACACCGTTTTCGCGATCTCGCGGATCTCGGTGAGGATCTGGCTTCGGGTGAAAATTAGGTGCCAGCGGCGGCCACCAAGGCGGCGCCAGAGCCAAGCGGCGCGAACGCCGGCAAGTAAAATGGCACGGATGCGTTCAGCCATGCCGGCGGCTTGTAAGTGTTGCGCGTTTCCGCGTAATTGCACGCGAAATTGCAGGCTACCCAAAGTATCGACATAAACCGAACCGAGAGCTTGCGCGAGTTCGCTATCGCTCATGTCAGGATTAAACTGCTGCTGGCGGGCAACAGTCTCAAGGCGCTGGCGCAAGTTGTTTTGCACATCAGGCGAGCGCACTAAATGCTTCTCTACCTGCACGATGCCCAGCCCTAGGCGAACGATTTCACCGGCTTGAGCTAATGAGCGACCTTGTTCCATCAGGCAACCCTCCAACCACATCAGGCCTTGCTCTAAGCCACGCGCATCAGGATAGATTTTGTTGATGTCATCGGTGTCGAGCACCAGCGATGAGCGCCGCAAAAATGCTTCTGCTTCCGGGTGGCTTTTGCCTGTCTTTGCTAATTCAGCGGCAAGGCCTGCGGCTTGAAAAATAGCGGCTAATGCCAAGGTTTTATCGCGGTTCAGTTGGCTCATGTGGCAAATGTCTCCTCAATCACGCCGCCGCCCAAACAGACTTCGTCCTGGTAGAAAACCACGGATTGTCCGGGCGTAACGGCGCGCTGTAATTCATCAAAAGTGACGCGGTAGCCTGAGCCAGACGCTGTGATGGTGCAGGCCTGATCGGCTTGGCGATAACGTGTTTTTGCCGTGCATACCAACGGCAGTTGCGGCGCTTCACCAGCAACCCAATCAATCATTGACGCGTATAAAGAGCGGCTTTGCATTAATGGGTGCTCATGGCCTTGGCCGATAATCAGCACTTGCCTCGCCATATCTTTGCCGACCACATACCACGGCGACTCATTGGCATCTTTTTGCCCACCAATACCAATGCCTTGGCGCTGTCCCAAGGTGTAATACATCAAGCCCTGATGCTCACCAATCACTACACCGGCATCGGTTTCAATAGATCCGGGGCGTGCGGGAAGGTATTGTTGCAAAAAGTCTTTAAAGCGGCGCTCGCCAATAAAGCAGATGCCAGTGGAGTCTTTTTTCGCTGCCGTCGCTAGGCCTAACTCACTGGCAATGCGCCGCACTTCAGGCTTAGGCAATTCGCCGACTGGAAATAAGGTTTTCGCTAGTTGCTCGCCAGCTACGGCGTGTAAAAAATAGCTTTGGTCTTTATTGCTGTCGAGCCCACGTAGCAAGCGCGCTGGCTGTTGTTCGTCGCGGCGGGCGTAATGGCCAGTGGCGATATAGTCAGCGCCAAGCATCATGGCGTAGTCGAGGAAGGCGCGAAATTTGATTTCTTTATTGCAGAGAATGTCGGGGTTTGGCGTGCGGCCAGCAGCGTATTCCGCCAAAAAGTGCTCGAAAACACCATCCCAATATTCGGCGGCGAAGTTGGCCTTATGCAAATGTATGCCGAGTTTGTCCGCCACCGCCTGAGCGTCGGCTAAGTCTTCACGTGCCGTGCAGTATTCGCTGCCGTCATCTTCTTCCCAGTTTTTCATGAACAGGCCTTCGACCTGCCAGCCTTGCTGGATGAGCAATGCCGCTGCAACTGACGAATCGACGCCGCCCGACATGCCGACAATCACGCGGCCACGAACGGCATCGGTTGGTTTTGTGTCGGCTGAGGGGGCGAGCGATGACATGGCGTATGAGTTCAAAAATTCGAAGGCCGCATTCTAGCAAGCTTTGTCGGTGGTTTGGGCTTAAGCCGGCGCTTGTGTGGTGTTGATCGAACTGTCTAGCGCTGTGCAGGCCCTAAAGTGCGCACTGCTTCATTTATGTCAATTTCGCGCCACTCGCCAACGGCTAGGCCGTCGAGTGTCCATGGGCCAACGCGCTCGCGAATGAGGCGTAAGGTTGGTAGGCCAACAGCAGCCGTCATACGCCGTACTTGACGATTACGACCTTCATTTATGCTCAGGCGCAGCCAATCTGTTGGAATGCTGGCGCGAAAGCGTACTGGCGGATGGCGCTCGCTGACTTCAGGTGCGGGCGTTACATGCTCAGCCATCACCGCTCGCGCTGGCCCATCTTTAAGCATGATGCCGTTGCGCAAGGCACTTATAGCATCATCGCCAACGCTGCCTTCGACCTGCGCCAAATAAGTTTTGTTCATTTTCGAGCGCGGTTGGGCAATACGTGCCTGCCACACTCCGTCATTGGTCAGCAACACCAAGCCTTCAGAGTCGTAGTCGAGGCGTCCAGCGGGATAAACATCGCGCGGGCGTTCAATGCCGCTCGCTGCCATAACCTCGCTCAAGGTCAAGCGCTCACCCTCAGGGCTGAATTGGCACATCACATTGAAAGGCTTATGCAGCAAAATTAGACGAGAAGGGCTGTCTTCCTTGAACTTTGGTCGACTTTGAGGGTGAACGGTGGTGTTTTTTTGCATGAGATGTCTTGGGAGTAGGAGGCAGCATGAGTATACTCGAGACCAATAAGAACGATTCAATACTGGCTATTGCAATCGCCATCCCGGCGCTACCCGCGCCACTTTCCTGACGGAGTACCTGCAGAATGGGTTACCAGAAGATTTCGGTTCCAACCGATGGTGGCAAAATCACCGTCAACGCCGATTTATCCCTTAATGTACCAAATTTCCCCATCATTCCATTTATCGAAGGCGACGGCATCGGCGCTGACATCACACCAGTGATGATCAAAGTGGTTGATGCAGCAGTGACTGCCGCTTATGGCAACAAGCGCGCTATTTCGTGGATGGAAGTTTATTGCGGCGAGAAAGCCACTAAAGTGTACGGTAGTGACTCTTGGATGCCAGAAGAGACTTTTGAGGCGCTGCGCGAATACGTTGTCAGCATCAAAGGCCCATTGACCACACCAGTAGGCGGCGGCATTCGTTCGCTTAACGTGGCATTGCGCCAAGAGTTAGACCTATACGTTTGTATTCGCCCTGTGCGTTGGTTCCCTGGCGTTCCTAGCCCGGTTCAGCATCCTGAGCTGACCAATATGATTATCTTCCGCGAAAACTCAGAAGATATTTATGCCGGCATCGAGTGGAAGGCCAACACGCCTGACGCGATCAAAGTCATCAAGTTCTTGAAAGAAGAAATGGGCGTGACGAAGATTCGCTTCACTGAGAACTGCGGTATTGGCATTAAGCCTGTATCGAAAGAAGGCACGCAGCGCTTGGTACGCAAGGCCATTCAGTACGCCATCGATAATGATGAATCGTCGGTAACGCTAGTGCACAAAGGCAACATCATGAAGTACACCGAAGGTGCCTTCAAAGAGTGGGGCTATGAGCTGGCGGCTGAGCGTTTTGGCGGCGAGCTGATCGACGGCGGCCCATGGATGAAACTCCGTAACCCAAAAACCGGTAACGATATCATCATCAAAGATGTCATCGCCGATGCCTTCTTGCAGCAAATTCTGATGCGCCCATCTGAGTACTCGGTAATTGCTACCTTGAACCTCAACGGCGATTATATTTCCGATGCGCTTGCTGCTGAAGTTGGCGGTATCGGCATCGCGCCGGGTGCTAACTTGGGCGGTTCGATTGCTGTCTTTGAGGCAACCCACGGCACGGCGCCTAAATACGCTGGCCAAGATAAGGTCAACCCAGGCTCAATCATTCTCTCAGCTGAGATGATGTTGCGTCATATGGGCTGGGGCGAAGCTGCTGACTTGATCATCAAAGGCGTAGAAAATGCCATTGCCGCGAAAACAGTGACCTATGACTTCGAGCGTTTAATGCCCGATGCCACATTGCTGCGCTGCTCTGAATTTGGCGATGCCATCATCAGCCATATGTAAGTATGACTAAAGACACCTTTGCTTGGCTGCGTCATGGCTAAGCAAAGGTGTTTTTTTTCGCCTAATGGTTTTGCCCGAGGTTTGTTTAGTCGCTAAGCAGTAGCAAATACAAGATGGTTAAATGCATAAATTCTCTACAGTTAAGGCTAGTCAGCGCAACACTATCTGCTAGAGTGAACTAACGATTAAATTTCTATGATGCCGTATGAATGCAACGAGTAAGTGGCCATTGAGTGGCCCAGACAGTGATGATGAGCGGCCCGATGTCGGTCGCACAGCGCTGATTGAGCCGCCAAAGCCAGAGTTACAGATACCAAAACGCTATCAAGTTGTGCTGATTAATGACGATTACACTCCTATGGAGTTTGTCATTGAGGTGCTGGAGCTGTTTTTCGGCCTGACCGGTGAACATGCAACACGCCTAATGCTACAAGTGCATCATATGGGTAAGGCTGGAATCGGCTCTTATTCACGTGATGTAGCAGAAACTAAAGCGGCCATTGTGGTCGATTACGCGCGGCAGCATGAGCATCCGCTGCTGTGTCTGGTAGAGCCGGTGCTGTGAGCACGGGCAAGGAGAGGCAGGCATGTTAAGTCGGGAACTAGAACTGACCCTCAATGTGGCATTCCGTGAGGCAAGAGCAAAACGCCATGAGTTCATCACGGTGGAACATTTATTGCTGTCACTACTGGATAACGAGTCAGCAGTCGCTGCGCTACAAGCTTGCGGTGGCGAATCCGATGCCATGCGTCGTGAATTAACAACCTATATAGATGATGCAACGCCTGTGTTGCCAGAGCCCGATGGTGGGCGCGAGACACAACCTACGCTTGGCTTTCAGCGCGTTCTACAGCGCGCCGTGTTTCATGTACAGTCTTCCGGCAAGCGCCAAGTAGTCGGCGCTAATGTCTTGGTGGCGCTGTTCTCTGAGCAAGAATCGCATGCAGTGTATCTACTGAAGCAGCAAGGCATTGGCCGTCTAGATGTGGTGAATTACTTGTCACATGGAAGCTCATCTCCAAATGAAGATGAGCCAAAAAGTAATGAGTCCTCTGAAGCAGAGGGTGGAGCTGAAGCCGTTGCCGATTCGGCATTGGTGAACTACACCGTTAATTTAAACGAGATGGCGAAAAAGGGCCGCATAGATCCGCTAGTTGGTCGCGAGCCAGAAATTGAGCGTGCGATTCAAGTGCTATGCCGTCGTCGCAAAAATAATCCTATCTTGGTGGGTGAACCGGGCGTCGGCAAAACCGCCATCGCTGAAGGTCTGGCGTGGTTGATTGTCGAAGGTAAAGTGCCAGATGCTATTGCCGATGGCGTGGTGTATTCGCTGGATATCGGCGCTCTGCTGGCGGGCACAAAATACCGTGGCGATTTCGAAAAACGCTTTAAGGCTTTGATTAATGAGTTGATCGATAAGCCCAGCGCCATTTTGTTTATCGATGAAATTCACACCATAATTGGTGCTGGCTCGGCTGGCGGCGGCGTGTTGGATGTTTCGAACCTGCTTAAGCCTGCGCTTTCTAACGGCACACTAAAGTGCATGGGATCAACAACTTACCAAGAGTATCGCAATCTATTCGAGAAGGACGGTGCGCTATCACGTCGCTTCCATAAGATCGATGTGGAAGAGCCCAGCGTTGATGAGACCTATCGCATTTTGCGTGGTCTGAAGTCGCGCTTTGAAGAGCATCACGGCGTGCGTTATCACGACAAAGCACTGCTCTCGGCCGCCACGCTTGCCGATCGCTATATTAATGAGCGCTTCCTGCCCGATAAAGCCATCGACTTAATCGACGAAGCTGGTGCTTTCCAGCGCCTGCAGCCGGTAAGCAAGCGCAAAAAAGTCATCACTGTTGCTGATATCGAAGAGATGGTGGCAAAAGTTGCGCGCATACCTGCAAAGGCTATTTCGTCTAATGACAAAGAAGCGCTGCGCAATCTTGAGCGTGATTTGAAAATGACGGTGTTTGGTCAAGATGCTGCCATTGATTCGCTAGCCGCCGCGATCAAATTGTCGCGCGCTGGCTTGAAGTCGCCCGAGAAACCAATTGGCAGCTTCTTGTTTTCTGGCCCAACGGGCGTTGGTAAAACCGAAGTCACGCGTCAATTGGCTCGCACGTTAGGCATTGAGTTGATACGTTTCGATATGTCCGAATATATGGAGCGTCACACCGTATCTCGCTTGATTGGTGCGCCACCAGGCTATGTTGGTTTTGACCAAGGTGGTTTGCTTACCGAAGCTGTGACCAAGCATCCGCATTGCGTATTGCTGCTTGATGAAATCGAAAAGGCGCATCCAGAGGTGTTTAACCTGCTGCTACAGGTTATGGATCACGGCACTCTGACAGATAACAATGGCCGCAAAGCTGACTTCCGTCATGTGGTGTTGGTTATGACGACTAACGCCGGTGCTGAACAAATCAGCCGCTCGAGCATGGGCTTTACGCATCAGGATCACAGTAGCGACGGTACTGAGGCGCTGAAGAAAACCTTCACCCCTGAGTTCCGTAACCGTCTCGATGGCATTATCGCGTTTTCTGCGCTCGATCCTTCGGTCATTGGCAGTGTGGTCGATAAGTTCTTGGTTGAGCTACAGGCTCAGCTCGACGACAAGCATGTGCTACTTGATGTCGATGAAGATGCACGTACGTGGTTGGCTGAGAAAGGCTATGACCGCTTGATGGGCGCGCGTCCGATGGCGCGTGTGCTGCAAGAGCACCTGAAGAAGCCGTTGGCCGAGATGATTCTTTTCGGCAAGCTTGCTGATAAAGGTGGGCGAGTTGCGGTGTCTGTTAAGGATGGAGCATTGGTGCTTGAGGCCGAGGTCGTTAGTAAGCGGGAGCTTGCTAAGACTGTTTAGGGGTGTTTTGGTTTGGGGTTGAGACCATGGGGTGGGTGAGCCACGCTGCGCTATGCTTCACCCACCCCATGGTCTCAACCCCGCATTCGGAATCATCTGTGGCTTAGACCCTTGAGCCGCAGCCCAGATTCCACCCAAAGGTGCCGTGCCTGAGCACTGGGTGAAGCATAGCGAAGCGTGGCTCACCCAGTGCTCAGGCACGGCACCGCTGTCAGTTAAAGACTAACGCTCAGCTCACAAAGACCGCCGCTTAAGCCCAACCGTCGCCATAATTCGAGTAGAAATCTCTTCAATCGACAAATGCGTCGCCTGAATAAACGGCACACCCTCACGGTTAAACATCGCCTCCACAGCGCGAACCTCTTTCTGACACTGGCTCAACGACGCATAGCTCGAATTTGCACGCCGCTCATTACGAATCGCAGACAAGCGCACCGGATCAATCGTTAAGCCGAAAATCTTATGCTTATGCTCGCGCAAGGAGCTAGGCAGGCGAAGATCATCAAAATCATCTTCGGTCAGCGGGTAGTTACCAACAAAAATCCCAAACTGCAAAGCCATATATAGCGACGTTGGCGTTTTGCCAGACCGTGATACGCCGACTAAAATAAGGTCCGCTTTATCGTAGTGTCGAGTGCGAGCGCCATCATCGTTATCGAGCGCGAAATGCACCGCATCGATGCGAATATTGTAGCTCTTGTTATCAATAATCGAATGCGACTTGCCGATTGCGTTAACTGCCTGAGTAGCAAGTTCGGTTTGTAATTTACCGACGAATGTTTCGAATACATCCATCATAAAGCCATCGGCACGCGCGATAACGTCACGGATATCTTTGTCGACGATGGTGTCGATAATAATTGGGCGGTTTGCCGTGCCTTCTTGATTAGCTACGCGGTTGATTTCTTTTGCTACTGCCTCGGCTTTTTCAACGGTGTCGATATAGGGCAGGGTGCTCTCTTCAAACTCGACATTTTCAAACTGAGCAAGCAGGCTGTGACCTAAGGTTTCGGCTGTAATGCCGGTGCCATCGGAGACGAAAAATACAGTGCGCTTCATGTTTTTCCCCATTTATATTTAAAGTAAATAGATGATATTTACTTTATGAATGATGTGATCGCTCAGTTCGCGCTAACGCATTTCTAGTCTGCCATGAAAAAAGACAATTAAAAACAACTGCCTAAGTCTATTGCCTAAGACTGTATTGAAGCCAATAAAAGCCTGCGACCTTGGTCGGAAAAGCCGACGAGGAAAACAGCAAAGGCGAAAAGCATAGAGTAGAATCAATTCACTCTGTCGCAGCGTGTGATCCACCGCGACGCGAATCCTCACCCCAACAGGGAGCATCACCGTGGCTAATCTTGTCATTCCGTTTCAGCAGTTAGGTAAACACGATGTCGACACCGTCGGCGGCAAAAACGCATCTTTAGGCGAAATGATCAGTAATCTGGCCAATGCCGGTGTTTCTGTTCCTGGTGGCTTTGCAACCACAGCGCAAGCGTATCGCGATTTTCTAGAACAAAGCGGTTTGAACAAACGAATTAACGATGTGCTCGACGCGCTTAATGTTGATGACGTAGTGGCCTTGGCTGTAGCAGGCAAGAAAATCCGTCAGTGGGTTGTTGAAACGCCATTGCTGCCAGCTTTAGAAGCTGAAGTTCGCCAGCACTTCGACGAACTGACCGGAGGCAATGAGCAAATGCCGGTAGCCGTCCGTTCGTCGGCAACCGCAGAAGACTTACCTGATGCCTCGTTTGCTGGCCAACAAGAAACCTTCCTCAATATTCGTGGTTTCGACAATGTGCTCGTTGCCATCAAAGAAGTGTTTGCTTCCTTATTTAATGACCGCGCGATTGCTTACCGCGTTCACCAAGGCTTTGAGCACAAACTGGTGGCTTTGTCTGCCGGCATCCAGCGTATGGTGCGCTCGGAAATTGGTACCGCTGGCGTCTTGTTTACGCTAGATACCGAATCAGGCTTCCGTGATGTCGTATTTATCACTGCCTCTTACGGCCTGGGTGAAATGGTCGTGCAGGGCGCAGTAAATCCTGACGAATTCTATGTGCACAAAAGCACATTGAATGCCGGTCGCCCAGCAGTGCTGCGTCGTAACTTGGGTACGAAAGCGCAAAAAATGATTTATGGCGACAGCGGTGCGGCTGGTCATTCCACGCAAATCGTTGATGTTGATAAAGCTGAACGTGCTGTTTTCGCCCTAAGCGATGCCGAAATCGAAGAGCTATCACGTCAAGCACTGATCATTGAAAACCATTACGGTTCGCCAATGGACATCGAGTGGGCGAAAGACGGCGACGACGGCAAGCTTTACATCGTGCAGGCGCGCCCTGAGACCGTGAAAAGTCGCCAAAACGTCGGAACCATGGAGCGCTACCTGCTCAAGCAAAAAGGCAAAGTGCTGTGCGAGGGCCGCTCAATTGGTCAGCGTATTGGCTCTGGCGTTGTTCGCGTTGTGCGCTCGATCAAAGAGATGGACAAAGTGCAGCCCGGCGATGTCTTAGTGTCTGATATGACCGATCCTGATTGGGAGCCGGTAATGAAGCGCGCCAGCGCCATTATTACTAACCGCGGTGGCCGTACTTGCCACGCCGCTATCATTGCGCGCGAATTAGGTGTGCCGGCCATTGTTGGTTGCGGCAATGCCACTGACATCTTGAAAGATGGCATGGAAGTGACTGCATCATGTGCTGAAGGCGATACCGGCTTTATTTACGAAGGCTTGCTCGACTTCGAGATTCAGAAAAACTCAATTGAATCGATGCCGAAACTGCCATTCAAAATCATGATGAACATCGGCAATCCCGATCGTGCATTCGATTTTGCTACTTTGCCTAACGAAGGTATTGGCTTGGCGCGTCTTGAGTTCATCATCAACCGCATGATTGGTGTCCACCCGAAAGCACTGCTGAACTATGACACGTTGCCACGCGACATTAAGCAAGCTGTTGATCAACGCTGTGCCGGTTATGCATCACCAGTCGATTTCTATGTCGATAAACTGACTGAAGGTATTGCTACGCTAGCGGCGGCTTTCTATCCGAAAAAAGTCATCGTGCGCATGTCGGACTTTAAGTCCAACGAATACGCCAACTTGATCGGCGGTAAGCTCTACGAGCCGGAAGAAGAAAACCCAATGCTCGGCTTCCGTGGTGCCAGCCGCTACATCTCCGACAATTTCCGCGATTGCTTCGATCTTGAAGTGCGTGCGCTGAAAAAAGTTCGCGATGTCATGGGCTTAACCAACGTCGAAATCATGATTCCATTTGTTCGCACACCAACAGGTGCGGCGAAAGTTATCGAGCTGTTGGCTGCCAAAGGCCTCAAGCGCGGTGAGAATGGCCTACGCATTATCATGATGTGTGAGCTACCCACCAACGCCATCATGGCCGATGAGTTCTTACAGCACTTCGATGGCTTCTCAATCGGCTCCAACGATTTAACACAGCTAACGCTGGGTCTAGATCGTGACTCCGGTATCGTCTCGCATCTGTTTGATGAGCGTGACCCAGCAGTGAAGTTCTTGCTCTCGCGCGCCATTAAGGCTTGTCATGATGCCGGCAAATACATCGGTATTTGTGGCCAAGGCCCATCAGACCACCCCGACTTTGCACAATGGTTGATGGAGCAGGGCATTGATTCGGTGTCGTTGAACCCAGACTCAGTGCTAGCAACGTGGTTCTACTTATCGGAAAATCACGGTAAGTAATTTGCCGTAGTTTCTGATGCGTACAGCATGAAAGGCGGGGTAACCCGCCTTTCGGCTATCTACTGTTTGATTAGTGTTGGGTGAGCCTGAGCCATGACTTATGTTGTGCTAGAAAAACTCATGTATTTAGACGATGGCTATCGCGGAGAGTTCTCGGTCGATGGCGTGCCGTTATTACTGATTCAGGAAAATGGTCAGCGTTATTTAGTGCGCAACCAATGCCCACATCGGCAAGCAGAGCTAAGGTCGGCGAATATTGCTCAAGCCGATGGCGAGAGAAACTTAAGCCTACGCTGTGTGAAGCATGGTTGGCGTTTCGATGTGGTTACTGGGGAGTGCAAAATGCCAGGTCCTGGGCCTTGCCTAAGTCGTTACGCCTTAGTGCTCGAGGGCGCGACTATTGGGGTGCTGACGCCACTTGAGGCACTACCTGCGCATACAGCCGCTGATAACGACTCATTACGCGAGCCACATAATCTTTGGTCTCGCTAAACGGCGGAATGCCACCATAGCGATCAACATTGCCTTGGCCCGCGTTATAGGCGGCTAGGGCGATTTTCACGTCTTTATATCGGTTCAGCAGATAGCGTAAATGTTTGCTGCCGGCCTCAATATTTTGTTCAGGATCCCAGACATTGGCTACGCGATACTGGTCGGCGGTGGCAGGCATCAGTTGCATTAATCCTTGCGCACCAGGGCCAGAGCGCGCATTAGGGTTAAAGCCCGATTCAGTATGTATCACTGCCTTTACCAGGCCAAAGTCGAGATTATGCTTAGCCGCTGCGGCAGCAATGACGGCATCAAACGCATGTTTATTTTTGCTGGCACTGGGGCGCACGGAGGTCTCATCTGTTCCCCAGTTGCCATAGCGATGGACATTGGTGTCGGCATACCAGGTTACTTTAATTAGCCTTTGATAACGCTTATCGGCTGCCTGCAATGGCTTTTTACCACCGGCAGCGACTTGGTTGGTTAGCAGCATATTGCCGTTGGCATCTTGAAAGCGATAGAGCTTTTCGGCCTGAACTGGTGTTGCGCACAGGCAGCAAGCCATCAAAGCTAGGGCGCCACGACGGCTCGCGCAAAGGCGCTGTCGGCGATAAATGGCGGGCAATGATGGCATGAGGTCCTCGGCTAGTGCTGACGGCGGCGGCGCTTGCGGGTAGAGTCGCGCAGTGTAGGTCTTAAGGATAGTGCTATGTCGGGTATTTTGTTAGCAGGCGCCAGTGGTTTTATTGGTGAAAAATTAATTCGTCTATTAGAGCAAGCGCCATCACGGCCTAAGCTGATGAGCGTTGGTCGGCGACCGCTGCCTTTTTTGAAGCCAAAGTCGCGCGTGCAAGAACATATTGCTAACTTCAATTCGCTTGAAGGCTGGATGACCACGTGGCAGGCCGAAACAGCCGTGTGCTGTCTTGGCACCACCATCAAAACCGCAGGCAGCCAAGCGGCATTTCGCGCAGTCGATTACGATGCCGTGATCGCATTTGCGCGTTTAGCCAAACGCATCGGCGTGCAGCACTTTATTGTAGTCAGCGCAGTCGGCGCCTCGACAAGTTCGGCGTCGTTTTATTCGCGTGTGAAAGGTGAGATGGAAGCGGCATTGCAAGCGATGGATTTTTCCACGCTGAGCATTGTGCAGCCGTCACTTTTGCTCGGAGAGCGCGCCGAGCAGCGCCTTGGCGAGCGTATTGGTCAGGTCGTATCTATGCCTTTAGCGCCTTTGCTGATAGGGCCTTTATCATCTTATCGGCCAATTCACGGCGCTGATGTGGCGAAAGCCATGGTGACCTTAGCATTAGGACCGATGCCTAAGTATGGCGTTGAGCGTTTACACTATAACGACTTGATGGCTTTGAACTAAACAGGAGCGAACGATGTCTTTTGTAACTTGCGATTTATGTGATGACCACGCCGATGTCGTGCGTGTTTGCGAGCCGATGTTTTCTAACTTTGGCGGCTCGTTAGCTTTCGGCGGCGCCATGGTTACGGTGAAATGTTTCGAAGACAATTCGCGCGTTAAAGAACTGCTGGCAACTCCTGGCGATGGCCGTGTGTTAGTGGTTGATGGCGGCGGATCGCTGCGCTGTGCCTTACTTGGCGACATGATTGCCGAGAGCGCTGTAAATCAAGGTTGGGCTGGCGTTATCGTTTATGGCTGCATTCGCGATGTCGATGCCATCGCTGAGCTGGAGCTGGGCGTGCAGGCGCTAGCATCGATTCCGCTTAAAAGTGTGCGCAAAGGCGTCGGTGAAGTCGATGTGCCAGTGACCTTTGGTGGCATCACCTTCCGTCCTGGCGAATATGTCTATGCCGACAACAACGGTGTCATCACCGCACCGCACGCATTGATCTAGCTACATCCAACCCGCTCGTCGCAATGTACTGTGCAGTTTCAGGCAGGCGAGCGTGGTTAAAACAACCACGGCTGGATAGGCGTAGGGCAAGCTTAGCTCCGGCATAAACTTGAAGTTCATGCCATAAATACTGGTGACTAAAGTGGGCAGTGCCAGTAGCGCAGCCCATCCTGCAAGCTTCTTTACAACCTCGTTCTGCTTAACGGTAACCAGCGATAAATTCACTTGAATGGCCGAACTCAGCAGCTCGTTAAGCGCATCGATAGCTTCATTAATGCGGGTGCAATGGTCGGCAATATCGCGAAAATAAGGGCGAATGGCTGGGTGCACGAGATTATCTGTAGCGTGGCTTAATTCCTGTGCGATATCTTGCATAGGCGATGAGGCTAAACGCAGCGTAATGAGCTCACGCTTGAGTATATAGAGCCGTTTAATGGTGCCGCGTTTGTAATGCGGTAAGAAAATATCAGCTTCAAGCTGGTGCAACGTCTGCTTAAAGTCTTCCACGATGGGCACGTAGTTATCAACGATAAAATCCAGCACGGCGTATAGCGGATAGCTTGGGCCGTGCGCTAACTGCTGTGGGCGCGCTTCAACGCGCTGGCGCATGGTGGCGTAGGAGTGTGAGGGGCCGTGACGTACGCTAATGATAAAGCGCTCGCCTATAAATAAATGCGTTTCGCCAAACACAATCCGTGAGCCTTCGCGCTCAGCGGTATGCACGACGACAAAGCGTTGTGTGCCATAGGCTTCTATTTTCGGGCGCTGATGGGCTCTTAGTGCATCCTCTACAGCCAACTCGTGTAAATCAAACTGGTTTTGCAGCAGCGTTAATGTGTCGGCATCGGGCTCGTGTAGGCCAATCCATAAAAATGCTTGCGGATTGGCGGCGAGAAAGTCCCGTGACTTGGCCAGCTCAACGCGTTCGATTTGCTTGCCAGTATTATCGTAGGCAATGGAGTTGATGATGCCGTTGGGCATGGGCTACCTCTGTTTTTATTTTTAGCGAACCAAGGCTGATGGCAGCGAGAAAGTTATTGATCTAGAGCATGCCATGATTTTTTCATATGCCATATAAAAACAAACCCGCACTAGGCGGGTTTGTTTTCAACGCAGGAGCGATTGCTTAGGAAAGCAAATGCGCCACGCCGTCACGTTCTTCAAGCAGCTCATTGAGCGTGAAGTCCATGCGTTCACGTGAGAAGGCATCAATTTCTAAGCCTTCAACGCGTGTGTATTCGCCGTTTGCACAAGTCACTGGCACGCCGTACATGACACCTTCTGGGATGCCGTAGCTACCGTCGGATGGAATGCCCATGGTGACCCATTTGCCATTGGTGCCTAGGGCCCAATCGTGCATGTGGTCAATGGCAGCGTTGGCAGCAGAGGCTGCTGACGACAAGCCGCGAGCTTCGATGATGGCGCCGCCGCGCTTGCCAACGGTTGGCAAGAACACATTACGGTTCCAGTCTTCATCGTTGATCATGTCTTTAACGCTAGCACCAGCGATAGTGGCGAAGCGGTAATCGGCATACATAGTTGGTGAGTGGTTGCCCCACACGGTCATGGTTTCAATGGCGGCAACGTCTTTACCAGTTTTGCTGGCCAACTGCGATAGGGCGCGGTTGTGGTCTAAACGCAGCATGGCAGTGAAGTTTTTCGCTGGTAGATCAGGTGCTGATTTCATGGCGATATAGGCGTTGGTGTTAGCTGGGTTGCCAACGACCAACACTTTGACATTGCGCGATGCCACGTCGTTTAAGGCCTTGCCTTGCACGGTGAAGATTTTCGCGTTTTCTTGCAAAAGATCGCTACGTTCCATGCCTGGGCCGCGTGGGCGAGCGCCAACGAGCAGGGCGTAGTCAGCATCTTTGAAAGCAACATTTGGGTCATCGCTACCAACCATGCCGGCCAGCAGTGGGAATGCGCAGTCGTCGAGCTCCATCATCACGCCTTTTAGCGCAGCCTGGGCTTTCTCGAAAGGCACTTCCAGCATTTGTAAAATAACGGGCTGGTCTTTGCCGAGCATTTCGCCAGAGGCAATGCGGAACAATAGGCTATAACCGATTTGGCCGGCGGCGCCGGTAACTGCTACGCGAACGGGCTGTTTCATGAATAAAACTCCTGATGGGGCGTTTGAATAGAGGTTGTCTGGGGTCATGAGCGGATAGCCCAGGTGACAACACAAGCCGTGGGCGATTGTACAAGCCTGTCGCGAAACTTGCGACTGAAAATGCCGCCGCTTATCGCGTGATTTTGCTAGACTATGGACCACGAAGAGCTGGTTTTTCCCTACGATATTGCGAGTGAGTACATGTTAATTCGAAAGCTGTTTCGCTTTGAAAATGCGCATATTGTGCGTAATTGCAGTAGCGATCGCTGTAAGCGCTCGATTCATGGCCACAGCTATCAAGTAGAAGTTCTGCTCGAAGCCCACGCCTTAGATAACGGCCAAATGGTCTACGACTTTGGCCTGATGAAAGACGATATTCGTAATCTTATCGATGCCTTTGATCACGCTGTGGCGTTTTGGGATGAAGATGACGCCGACTATATTGCCGCGTGTAAGCAGTTTAGCGCGCGTTGGGTTGCCTTACCGGTATCGCCATCGGCAGAGCAGTTTTCAAGAGTATTTTTCACGCTAGTTGACCGTGCATTAATCCTTACCGATATGGCTAATGGCGAGCAAGATGTGCGACTGCACTCAGTCATTGTTCATGAAACTACTACTGGCTACGCCCAGTGCTTTCGCGATGACATCGATAATCCGCGCATTGGCCCTATTGATATGGCGCGCGTTGAGTTCTCTGAACAAGTGCAAGAAGAATGGCCAGACAGCACGCTTTGGCAGCGCCTGCAGCGAGGTGAGCGCAAGCAGAATCCAGTGGTTGTGCAGCAAGTTATTGCCAAGCAGTAATTCGCTGTCACGACACTGTCATCTATCTAGGCTTAACTCTCCTGACCAAATAAAAAGTCAGAAGAGAGAAAAGTATGGACATGGAACGAGAAGAGTTTTGGGAACGCGATGAGCTAGAACTTTGGCTAAGCGATGAACCAAACGTTGATGATGCTGTTGAAATCTAAAACCCGCACCTAAAATATAGCCGCAGTTATTGAAACGCCTTTCGCCCATTGAGTGTAGTCGCTAGACTAATCGCAACGCGCTAAAGGTTAGCCCATGGATTCCTTTCGAAATATTGGCTTAATGGGCCGCCCCGGCAATGCCGCGGTGGCTGACACATTAAGCGATCTGCATCGTTACCTCGTCGCTCAAGGCCGTCACGTCATTTATGACGATGATACGGCTGAGATCATGGGGCGCGATGATATTCAAGTTTGTTCAAAAGCTCAGCTCGGTGAAGCCTGCGACCTGATTATTGTTGTCGGTGGTGATGGCTCTTTGCTGCACGCTGGCCGCACGCTCGCTCGTGCAAATACTCCTGTGCTTGGCATTAACCGTGGCCGTTTGGGCTTTCTCACCGATATTTTGCCGAGTGAGATAGAGCAGCAAGTGGGCGCAGTTTTATCTGGGCAGTACAGCGAGGATGTGCGCTTTTTGCTAAGTGCCACCGTAGTGCGTAATGGCCGTGAAGAGAGTGAGATGCTGGCGCTTAATGATGTCATTTTGCACACCGGCACCACTGTACACATGATCGAGTTTGAGCTTTATATTGAGGGCCAGTTCGTTTATCGACTGCGTTCCGATGGCCTAATTATCTCCACACCGACAGGCTCCACGGCTTATGCCTTATCCGGTGGCGGTCCAATTTTGCATCCAAAACTCGATGCCATCGGCCTTGTGCCCATGCATCCACACACGCTCAGCAGCCGACCCATTGTTGTCGATGGCAATAGCGAAATTAAGATTCTAGTATTGTCGGACATCCCGCCGCGCGTGAGTACCGATGGCCAGCCCGGGCAGATTTTGCAGGCCGGCGATTGGATTTATGTGCGTAAGCATCCATTCAAATTGCGCTTATTGCACCCACCAGGCCATGATTTTTATGCCGCTTGCCGCACCAAACTCGGCTGGAATAGCCATCAAGCCGGCATCGATTAATCCATTTTAAGTTTCAGAGAGTGACATGAACGAAGCCGTATTAGCGCGCATGCTCGATGTACTAACGCCAGACATCGTTGCCAACTTAAAGCGTGCGGTGGAACTGGGTAAATGGCCGGATGGCAAGCGCCTAACGCGCGAGCAATTAGAAACCTGCATGCAGGCGGTTATTGTCTGGGAGAAACAGCATTTGCCGGTACAAGAGCACAGCGGCTACATCCATAAAGAGCAAAAGGAAGGTGAGGTCTGCGACGACCCATCAGTGGTAGAAAAGCCGGTTAAGTTTCTGCACTAAACAACTGATTTACCAGCGAAACCTATTCCAGTTTTCTGGGTTTGCCCAGAACCGTGGATTGAGCCAGTCGGGCACTGGCTTATAGGTTTTAATATCAAAGCTCCAAGCCTCGATGAGCTGCTGCTCTTGCTCAAATCGTGCGTGACGTTGCATGCCTAGCGCCAGTAAGTCGGCGGCCTGCCAGCGAAATGCATCGACAGGAATAAACGCCAGTACCTGCCGCGCATGCAAGTCACGCAGGCTCGATAGCAGGTGTAGCGCTTGGCTCGCTGTTAGCGTGTCGGGCAGGTGGGCAATGGCGAGAGCATAGCGCTTTTGCCACGGCTCGCTGAGCAAAGCGCTGGCTGTACGCGTTGTCCATTGCGCATTGTTTGGCGGTAAAACGGCAGCATCTGAGACCCACAAGCAGTCTGCGTCTGTGCTGATGTGAGCAATAGCCTCGGCGAGCAAATGCGCTGCTGCGGGAGCGAGTGTTGATGTCGCCGAGGCGATTTTAGCGCCGTTGGACGTGGCATCATCGGGCTTAGCTTGGTCGGGCATGGCTTCATCGGGCATAGCAATATCCTATTTTCGCCCCAACACAAGGAGCCGATATGCGCGGTACTGTACGGAAAATGCGAGTCGATCAACAGACCTTAGGTAGCGATGACCTACGTTATTTTTTGCCCTTAGACGGCATCGATTTTTCGCTCAATGAGCATATCGGCCAATCACTGCGCATCAGCTGCTCTGAGCGTATCACCTGTGTCGGCTGCGGTAAGTCGAGCAATAAGTCGTTTAGTCAGGGCTATTGCTATCGCTGCCTGACCACGCTCGCGGCCTGCGACATGTGCATCATGAAGCCGGAAACCTGCCATCATCATCTGGGCACTTGCCGCGAGCCGAGCTGGGGAGAGGCCAATTGCATGATCCCGCACATTGTTTATTTAGCAAACTCTACTGGCGTGAAGGTGGGTATTACCCGCGAAACACAAATTCCTACGCGCTGGGTTGACCAAGGGGCAGGGCAGGCCTTACCGATTTTTCGCGTTGCGACACGGCGTTTGTCAGGATTGATTGAGGTCGTGCTGGCTGAGCACATCAGTGACAAAACCAAATGGCAGGCCCTAGTCAAAGGCGATTATGCCGATATGGATTTAGTTGCTGAGCGTGAGCGGTTGTTTGAGCTCTGTCATGCCGAGCTAGATGCGCTGATGGCGGAATACCCTAGTCAAATCGAGCCACTAGAAGCAGAGGTGTTAGCCTTAGGTTATCCAGTGCAACAGTTTGCGCTGAAGGCTAAGTCACTTGCGCCAGAAAAAGGCGTGGTTGAGGGCGTGCTGACCGGCATTAAAGGCCAATATTTATTATTCGATACGGGCGTGCTCAATGTACGCAAATACACCGGTTATGAATGGGAAGTGACTGTGCTATGAAGACCGAAACAGGTGTGGCGGCAAAGACAATTTATCTGAAGGATTACCAAGCACCGCATTACACGCTCGAGCACACAGAGTTGCACTTTGAGTTGCTCGGCGACTATACGGAAGTCAGCGCTGAGTTGCGCTTTAAGCGCGCTTTAACCGCTCCTAAAGAAGCTGTTTTAACCTTGCTAGGCGCCGATTTAGAGCTACTAAGTGTGGCTTGGAGTGGCCAGCTTCTGAGTGCCAATGATTGGCAATGGCAAGATGAAAAGTGGCAGTTCGCCGGCGCCGGTGAAGGCGGGGTGCTGAGCACTAAAGTGCGCATTTATCCCGACCAAAATCTCGCGCTAGAGGGTTTGTATCGCTCGCACGGCCTCTATTGCACGCAATGCGAGGCTGAAGGCTTTCGCAAAATCACGCTTTATCCTGATCGCCCCGATGTGCTGTCGACATTTCGCACCACCATCGTAGCTGATAAAGCCAGCTGCCCCGTGCTGCTCTCCAATGGCAACTGCGTCGCAACAGGCGACTCTGAGAATGGCCGCCACTGGGCAACATGGGAAGATCCGCACCCCAAACCCAGCTATTTATTCGCCTTAGTGGCCGGCGATTTAGCAGTATTGCGCGATAGCTTTACCACCGTCAGTGGCCGTGAAGTTGCACTAGAGATTTACACTGCTGAAGTTGACCAAGATAAGTGTGATCACGCCATGCGTTCGCTGCAAGCCGCCATGCGCTGGGATGAAGAGCGCTACGGCTGCGAGTACGATTTAGACCGTTACATGATTGTGGCAGTGTCGCATTTCAATATGGGGGCGATGGAAAACAAAGGCCTAAATGTCTTCAATACCAGCTGTGTCTTAGCGCATCCGGCAACCACGACTGATGCCGGCTTTCAGCGCGTAGAAGCGGTGGTGGCGCATGAGTATTTTCACAACTGGAGCGGTAATCGTGTGACTTGCCGCGATTGGTTCCAGCTCTGCTTAAAAGAGGGCTTTACGGTATTTCGTGATCAGCAGTTTTCAGCCGACCAGCTCTCGGCGGTGGTGCAGCGTTTAGAAGACGTCGCCTTCCTGCAAACGCATCAATTCGCTGAGGATGCCGGCCCCTTAGCGCACGCTGTACGGCCCGAATCATTCGTTGAAATTAATAACTTTTACACGCTCACGATTTATGAAAAAGGCGCAGAAATTGCCCGCATGCTGCACACTTTTTTAGGTGCCGATGGCTTCCGTCGTGGCAGCGATCATTACTTCAAAACCTACGATGGCCAAGCGGCAATAGTCGAAGACTTTCTCAACAGCATGGCCGTAGCCAATGGCCTAGATGCCGGCGCGTTTGTTAGCCAATGGCTGCGTTGGTACCGCCAACCTGGCACGCCCGTGGTGAGCGTCAACAGCGTTTGGCAGAAAGATATCCAGCGCCTCACGCTGACCTTGACGCAAACTCAATCTTCGAAAAGTAGCTCAACGCCAGAGTCACTCCCCATTCCCGTGCGCTTGGGTTTTATCGGTAAAGAGGGCGAGCTCTCGACCAGCCTAAATGGCGTAACGGCGAATGAGCATTTACTAGTGTTAGAGCAGGCCGAGCAAAGCTGGCAATTTGATGATGTTTCGCAAGTGCCAGTGCTATCGCTATTTCGCGATTTCAGCGCGCCAGTTCGCGTCAAAGCTGAGTTTGGCGATGCCGATCTGGCGCAACTCATCCGTCTTGATAGCAATAGCTTTAATCGTTGGTCGGCGAGTTACGCTTTGGCCACGCGCGAGATTTTAGCGCTGGCTGAGCAATATCGCAGCGGCGATTTGCGTGCGCATCAACCGCAGGAAAGTGCTCTAGCAGCAGCCATTGCTGAGGTTTGGTCGGAACTTGCAGCCAGTGATCCGGCCTTGGCGGCAAAAATGCTGCAACTACCGAGCTTGGCGTATTTGTCTGATCAAGTGGCCTGTTATGACCCCGAAGCTTTGCAGCGCGCGCGTGAGAGTGTGCTGCTGCAAGTAATAGCACCCTTGCAAAGCGCATTGGGTACGGTGTTGGCCAAGCAAGAAATGCTCAAGCCATATGTTTACAGCGCACAAGCCATTGCTGCCCGCAGTGTCGAGGCGGTAGCGCTGGATGGTTTGGCGCGTTTGCAGTCAGGTGCGGCTGCGGCCATTGCACAACATTGGTTGAAAGAGGCGCCGCATATGAGCGCCGAGCAAGCCGCCTTGACGACATTGGTTCATCATCAATTACCCGGTGCCGATGATGCTTTGCAGGCATTTTATGCACGCTGGAAGCATGAGCCGCTAGTGTTGGATCAATGGTTCGCGACCCAAGCCAGTGCGCCGCAAGCTGAAACACGCGAACGCGTCGAGGCCTTGCTCGCGCACAGCGATTTTGATGCCACTGTGCCCAATCGCGTACGCGCTGTTATTGGCCAGTTTGCCAACAATAATCCCGTGGCATTTCACGATGCAGAGGGCAGGGGCTATGGCCTAATAGCTAAGCAGTTGCTCGCCATTGATGCGCGTAACCCGCAACTGGCCTCGCGCCTAGCTGGCGCTTTCGGCATTTGGCAAAAGCTAGATGAGTCTAGGCAAGCGCATATCCTACGAGAACTCGATGGGCTCTTATCCTGCGATTTATCATCGGATACGAGGGAGACGCTGTCGCGTATTCGCGGCTAAGGTTTAATTCCCTCTGTGTTGGCGCGCGGTGTCTCTTGCCGCGCGCCATGGCGTATAATCTGCGCCTCTTGATGCTGTGGGAAATGACTGATGTGGTATCCGTTGGCGCGCGCCGCCTTGTTCCAATTTGAGCCTGAAACTGCGCATCACGTCGCGCTTGGCGGTCTACGCTGGGCTGAACGCATGGGCTTTATGCAGCGTTGGCCGCAACCACCAACACAGCCTGTTTCAGTGCTTGGTCTAGATTTCCCCAATCCTGTTGGTCTTTCTGCTGGTCTCGATAAAAACGGTGACTACATCGATGCCATGGCCGCATTAGGCTTTGGCTTTATCGAAATTGGCACCACCACGCCACGCCCACAACCTGGCAATCCACAGCCGCGCATGTTTCGCCTACCAGCGGCGGGTGCCATCATCAATCGTCTAGGCTTTAATAACGATGGCGTGGATGCCCTCGTGCGCAATGTTCAGCGCGCTAAATTTGCCGGCATCTTAGGCATTAATATCGGTAAAAATGCGGATACGCCGGTGGAAAATGCCGCCGACGACTATCTGATTTGCTTAGAAAAAGTCTATGCCCACGCGAGTTACATCACGGTCAATATTTCCTCGCCAAACACGCAGGGTTTGCGCAGTCTGCAAGGTGAAGCTGCACTGCAACGTTTATTAGAGGTGTTGAAATCTAAGCAGCTCGAGCTTGCCGCAACGCACGGTAAATACGTGCCTTTGCTGGTGAAAATTGCGCCTGATTTAGCCTTAGTAGAAGTCGAGTCGATGGCTAAAGTTTTTCTTGAGCAAGGCATCGATGGCGTTATTGCGACAAACACCACCATCGGTCGCCAAGCTGTAGCTGGCCTGCAGTATGCCGATGAAGCTGGTGGCTTAAGCGGTCGCCCAGTGCGCGAATCAGCCACACGCGTATTGCGTGAGCTGAATGCTGCACTCGATGGCAAACTGCCTTTGATCGGCGTTGGCGGCATTGCCAATGCCGATTCAGCAGCTGAAAAAATTCAAGCCGGCGCATCTTTGTTGCAGGTCTATACCGGTTTTATTTATGAGGGGCCTGATGTGATACGCCAAGCAATTTTGGGTGCCTCGCGCGCCATGCAACAGAAAGCCGCGCAGCAGGCGGAAGCAGTCGTGAGCCGTGAATCATGAGTGCCACTAATACCGAATTGCGCGAATGGATTGTTACCGGTGCCGATGGTCTCGACGAGCTATTGGTCGATGAATTAATTGCGCTTGGTGCTAGTCAGCCACGCCAGCTCAAAGGTGCAATTTCGGTGCAAGCCGATCTGGCCACTGGTTATCGTCTGTGCTTATGGTCGCGTTTAGCTTCGCGCGTGCTGCTGCCGCTGTTTAGCGTGCCTTCTGGTGATCCCGACAAGTTATTCCAAACCGCACTGAAATATCCTTGGGAAAATGTGCTGCGTGAAGACGCTAGTTTTGCCATTCGTGCTGCCGCCTCTAAAGGCGTAGCCACCCACACACGCTTTGCTAGCCTACGTTTAAAAGATGGCATCGTGGATCGCTTTCGTGATCGCACCGGCAACCGGCCGTCAGTCGATAGTGAGCAGCCAGATCTCAGCCTGCACTTGTTCATTGAAGAAGAAAATATCAGCGTTAGCATCGATTTTTCTGGCGATAGCTTGCACAAGCGTGGCTACCGCGTGGCGCAAACCGACGCGCCTTTAAAGGAAACATTGGCCGCCGCTTTGCTCATGCAAGCCGGCTGGCCAGCGCGCGGCCAAGGTCGTTTATTTGACCCAATGTGTGGCTCCGGTACTGTGCTCATTGAAGCCGCGCAAATGTGGGCCGATATTGCTCCAGGCTTGGCGCGTGTGCGTTTTGGCTTCGAAGGCTGGATGGGCCATGACGTAAACGTGTGGCGCGAAGTACGCGATGAGGCCGTAGCCATGCGACTCGCGGCTCAGGAAAAATCACCACCGCAATTAGTTGGTTTTGATACCAACCCCGATGCGCTTCGCAGTGCCCAACGTAACGCGCAAGCCGCTGGTGTTGCGCAGTGGATGCATTTCGCCCAGCACAGCATTGGTGACTGGCCATTGCCCAACGACTGGGATGCTGCCGAGACCGGCGCAGGTGAAAACTTCACTGTGCCCGGCGTAATCGCCACTAATCCGCCCTATGGCGAGCGTTTGGGCGAAGAAGACAGCATTAAATATGTGTATCGCGCACTCGGCCGCGAGCTGCGCAAGCATCTGCCGAATTGGGATGCCGTAGTGCTGGCCGCCAATATCGAGCATGCCGATGCCTTAGGCCTAGAGCATAAAAATACGCAGCGCCTGTTTAACGGCGCGCTGCCGATTTTTGCTCGCCATGGTCGCGTGATTCCAGCCGAAGCTGAGTTGCCGCTGGCGTTTTATCCTAGCGATGATGAGCTGCCGCCCGAGGCCATGGATTTTGCCAACCGCCTGCAGAAGAATCTAAAAGCGGCGCTGAAAATCGCCAATGCCGAGGGCATCCGCTGTTTCCGTCTTTATGATGCTGACTTGCCTGAGTTCAACTTAGCCGTCGATGTCTACGATGGCCGTTTGCATGTGCAGGAATACGCGCCGCCGAAAACCATCGATCCTGAAAAAGCGGCGATGCGCTTTAAGCTGGCATTGCGTGCGATTCGCCACATCATGGGTCTGCATCGCGACAAAGTCTTTTTGAAAGTGCGTGAGCGCCAAAGTGGCAAGCAGCAGTACGAAAAGCAGGCCAAGCGCGGTAAGTTTTTTGAAGTGCGCGAAGGTAAGGCGCAGCTATTGGTCAACCTCACAGACTACCTCGACACCGGTCTGTTTTTAGATCACCGCCCAATGCGCGAACGCATTGCTCGTGAGGCTGAAGGCACTCATTTCCTCAACCTGTTTGCCTACACGGGTACGGTTAGTGTGCACGCTGCTTTAGCCGGCGCGCTGAGCACCACGACCATCGATTTATCGCCAACGTATTTGCTCTGGGCTGAACGTAACTTAGCCCTGAATGGCTTGCCCGATGAGCAAAATCGCCTGATTCAGGCTGATGTCATGGCGTGGTTGCAGGAAGAAGTTGCGACGCGACCGATTGAGCAATACGAACTGATTTTCCTTGATCCGCCGACGTTCTCTAACTCGAAACGCAGCGAAGATGTTTTCGATGTGCAGCGCGATCACGTGCGCATGCTGCAACTGACCATGCGCTTACTAACTGATGACGGCACGCTGTATTTCTCCAATAACTTCCGCAAATTCGGCCTCGATGAGGCGCTGATGGCGCAGTTTGAGATCGAGGACATCAGTGCTGAGACCATTGGTTTTGATTATCAGCGCAACCAAAAAATCCACCGTTGCTGGCGCATTCGCCATCGCAACCGCCCTGAGTCCTAAGGCGTGCTTGAGCTGCTAGGCACTGTTGGCTGTCATCTCTGCGATGACGCTGAACGCGTGCTCAAGCAGCTTAGCCTGGTGCGGCCGATAGCATGGCAATACATCGATATTGCGCTCGATGATGCGCTTTGCCTGCAGTTTGGCGAGCGTATTCCTGTGCTGCGCCATGGTGAGGGCGCCGCGCTCTATTGGCCATTTTCGGCTCTCGATATTGAGCGCTTTTTAGAGCAACGCATTACCTAATAAAAGTAGTTCTTGAGAAGATGCGTAATGAATGATAGAACCGCTCGGTCACGCCGTTATTTCGATCGGCGATTTTGGAGTCTGTCATGTCACTTTATCCCTCATATTTTAATGAAACCCATAAAATAGCCCGCCACAGTGCTCGCCAATTCGTTACCCGCGAAGTACTGCCGCATATCAATGATTGGGAAGAGACCGGTACTTTTCCGCGCGAAATCTATGAAAAAGCCGCTAATGCAGGCTTGCTTGGTGTTGGCTATCCCGAAGAGTTAGGCGGCACAGGTGAAGATATTTTCTTAAAAATCGCCATGACCGAAGAAATTATGCGCTCTGGCTCTGGTGGCTTTGCTGCTAGCCTTGGCTCGCTTGATATTGCCTTACCACCCATCGTGAAATGGGGCAGCGACGATCTTCGCCAGCGCTACGCTGTGCCAACACTGCAAGGCAAAATGATCGCCGCGCTGGCAATTACTGAGCCATCAGGCGGCTCCGATGTTGCTGGATTAAAAACGCGCGCAGAGCGTGTTGGCGACGACTATGTCGTTAATGGCAGCAAAATTTACATCACCTCGGGCATTCGTGCCGATTTCTACGTTACTGCCGTGCGTACAGGCGGCCCTGGCTATGCCGGCATCAGCTTATTGGTTATTGACCGCAATGCACCCGGTGTCTCAACTGGCAAACCATTGCGCAAAATGGGTTGGTGGGCATCTGATACCGCTGAAGTATTTTTTGATGATGTGAAAGTGCCAGCAAGCAACTTGATCGGCAGCGAAAATGCTGGATTTCTGCTGATCATGAGTAACTTTCAAATGGAACGTTTGAACCTATCGATCATGGCCAATATGACGTCAACGCTGGCCTTGGAAGAAAGCCTGCGCTGGGCAAAAGAGCGCGAAGCTTTTGGCAAGCATTTAGGTCGTATGCCGATCATTCGCCATAAGCTCGCTGATATGGCGACACGCTTAGAGGCTAGTCGTGAGTTCACCTATCGCGTGGCAGCACGTATGAGCGAAGGCATTCCTTCGCTGAAAGAAGTGTCGATGGCGAAAAACTTTGCCACCCAAGTGAGTGACTTCATCACTACCGAAGCCGTGCAAATTTTCGGCGGCATGGGTTATATGCGCGAGTCTTTGGTTGAACGTTTGTATCGAGATAACCGGATTCTCTCCATTGGCGGCGGCACCTATGAGATCATGAACGAAGTGATAGCCAAACAATTGGATCTTTAGTGCCCGAATTTATTCATCAAACCTCTGCCAGCGCGCTCACCGAGAGTTTGCCGCGTTGGCAGCACGCCCAACCGCTGGCCATCGACTCCGAGTTCATTCGGGTCGACACGTTTTATCCCATACTGGGCCTACTACAACTTGGCGATGGCCACGGCGAAATGCTCGTCGATCCTGTCGCCATT
>JAGPVX010000021.1 GCA_018066805.1 Paraperlucidibaca sp.
CGCCACGTTAATCACAAGGCCAGCGCAGACGCGCCATTGCAACTACGCAGCTTGCTAACCCAACGCGCGGCACTGAATGTGCCCAATCAACGCATCGAGGCACAAAGACCGGCCCACGACCCAAGCCAAGGCCACGGCACAGCCCGAGTCAGTATTGGCGCAGGTTATGACGACAAAGCCTACGCACTTTTAGCGTTTCGCCCGGCCTATCACGATTGGCTAGACAGCACGGCTGGCTATCGCGCTGGCGCCCGCATCGACTTCCTCAGCGGCAGCTTGCGCGCCGATAATGATGGCCTGCACATCGAGCAATTTACCGTGGTTGGCATCGATTCATTAGCACCAATAAACGCGCTCAGCTCGCCGCTGTCGTGGTCAGTTCGCCTCGGTGCTGATCGCCGCTTGAGTGATGAGCATATTGCTCGCGCCGATCGCCAACGCCACTCTGCGACAACATTCGAAGGTGGTGGCGGTATCGGCTGGGGCGTTGGCAATGCACTGTGCTATAGCCAATCGCATAGTCGTCTGCAAGGTGGCTCAGCTTTGAGCGATGGCTGGGAAGCAAGCACCGGCCTACGCTCTGGCTGCACCGGCGGTGTCATTGCCGACTCAGGCCGTGAACTGCGCTGGCTAGTCGATGTGAAAAATCTCTACGCCTATCCAGCCAAGCGTGTAGACCACGAGTTGCGCAGCGGCCTGCAATGGTCCTATGAGCGCAATCAAGCCATTGAATTCAGCCTCAATCGCGAATGGCGCGCCGATGCATTGAGCACTATTAGCTTGCAATGGCATCGCTATTTTTGATTCGCGGCCAAATCAGATACCATATCGCCCAGCCATTTGGCCTCCCACACCCAATAACCCCATAGGTTTTTTATGCAAATTGCTCAAGACAGCGTCGCGCTCATCGACTACACACTCACCAACGATGCCGGCGATGTCATCGACAGCTCAAAAGGCGGCGAACCACTCGCCTACTTGCACGGCCACAGCAACATCATCCCAGGCTTGGAAAATGCCTTGGTTGGTAAAGTCGTTGGTGACAGCTTAAAAGTCAGCGTTGAACCAGCTGAAGGCTACGGCGAACTGAACCCAGAGTTGCTCGAAACTGTGCCGCGCAACCTGTTCCAAGGTGTCGACAACATCGAAGTTGGCATGCAATTCCAAGCGCAAACTGCGCAAGGCATGCAGGTCATCACTGTGAAAGCAGTCGATGGTGAAGAAGTCACCGTCGATGGCAACCACCCATTAGCCGGCCAAACGCTGCACTTCGACGTCACCGTGACTGAAGTTCGCGCTGCATCGGCTGAAGAGCTAGAGCACGGCCATGTTCATGGCGCTGGTGGTCACCACCACTGAGTTAGGTCTTAGCTAGAATTTAGCGCCTAAGCAAAACGCCCCGATCATCGGGGCGTTTTTGTTTCTGCACGTGATGGCTACTTCAAGCCTGTGGCAAAATCATTAATCTCCTTCACCACCCGCGCCGTTTGCGTGTGATGTGGCGCATGGCCTGTATGCGCTAGCAACCCCACTTTCGCCTGCTTAATCACTGGCAATACACGCCGGCCATGGTTCCAGTACGGCACCAAAATATCATCCTCACCGTGGATGATCAGCAATGGCTGCTTCACTTGATCATAGAGCGGACTCAGCACCTGCATATATTCGTTGAGTTGGTTCATGTCGCGCACATTGCGCTGAAATGTCGCTGGTCGTAACGCCAAAGCCACCGCGGCACGATCTAAATGCCCCTCTGGCATGGTGTCAGGCGTGAACACTTCCTGCACATTATTCGCCAACACTAATGAACCCATTGGATATACCAGCGTCCAAGCAAACAATGGCCCAATGAGCGGCTTATCGCCGATCTCATAAGTCCAATTCAAAGGTCCTGCCCAATGCCCTGCCACACCGCTGAGCAAGATGCCACCGCTAATGCGCTCAGGAAATTTCACCATCGCCGCCATCACCACTGAGCCTGCCCAAGAATGACCTAAGACCAGTGGCTTTTTCACACCCAACTCTGCCGAGGCTTTCAGCAATAGGTCTGCTACAGCGGCTGGATCAAACCACGCGTCATCCGCTGGCGCTTGGCTGTGGCCATAACCCGGGCGATCAAAGGCGATAACGCGATGCGTTTTAGCCAGCTCCGGCAATATGCTGCTAGTGAACTCCTGCAAATTTGAACTGGCACCATGAACGAGAATAATGCCCGGCCCTTCCCCAGCAATGACATAGTGCAGGCGAATGCCATCTACCGTGATGAACTGCCCAATCGGCGGATGCTCACGCTCTAGCCACCATTGGCCAATACCCGTCCACAGCATCAAGCCAATAATAATGGCGGCTAATAATGTAAAAAATCCAGAAAATACAGACATGCACGCCCTCAACACAATCGATCATTACTGCTTAGTCACGCAATGGCGGTGAGTATTACACGCCGCAGATTATTCAATGCGCAGAAACGAAAAAGCCCGCTTAAACATGAGGCTTAAGCGGGCTCTCGAAACATGCCTAAAGGAGCACTTACTCAGAAGCAATCACTCGTAAATGCTCCCCGTAATTATTTAGGAGCCAGTCACTAACGTACAGAAGCGGCCATAAGCACCTAAGAGCGAAAATGAGTCATAGCTCACAGACGATACTTTAGTGATGTTGGCGCTACGCTTTGCTTTTTCAATGGACGCATCGCCGAAAGCAAACAGACCCAATAGGCTGGTTGCACAGCTTGTGCCCTGCTTATTGGCTGCTTCGTTTTCTGTGGCCATGATAGGCGCACGAACATTGGTATATACCAAGCCCAATGTTGGCGTAGCAACTGCTACACAACCCGACAAGCTAGCCGTCAGTGCCGCAGCAGCAGCAATTTTTTTAATTAAATGCATTATATTTTTTCCATGAAGTCACGACCTTGTGACCTCTAGGAATCTAATAAATGTTTAGGTATGGGGTCAACACCGCTTGGACAAAAAAGCCCGCTTAAACATGAGGCTTAAGCGGGCTTTGGCTTTGCAGACTTAAAGCTTATTTCCAGCCAGTCAACTCAGCAATGGCCGCACCCAGCATCGCTGGGTTCGACACGGTTTTTACACCAGCAGCTTCTAGCGCAGCAAACTTCTCATCCGCTGTGCCTTTACCACCAGAAATGATGGCACCGGCATGGCCCATGCGCTTGCCTGGAGGTGCAGTAACACCGGCAATGTATGATGCGACAGGTTTGGTAACATGCGCTTTGATAAACTCAGCAGCTTCTTCTTCAGCCGAACCGCCAATCTCGCCAACCATGATGATGGCTTCGGTTTGCGGGTCGTTTTGGAATAGCTCCAAAGCATCGATAAAGGTCATGCCTGGGATTGGATCACCACCAATACCGATGCAGGTTGACTGGCCAAAGCCTAGGTCAGTGGTCTGCTTCACGGCTTCATAGGTCAATGTGCCGGAACGCGACACGATGCCTACTTTGCCTGGCAAGTGAATGTGACCGGGCATGATGCCGATTTTGCATTCGCCTGGCGTGATGATGCCGGGGCAGTTTGGCCCGATTAAGCGCACACCGCCTTTACGCACGATGTACTCTTTCACGAACAGCATGTCGATGGTTGGCACGCCTTCGGTGATACACACCACCAGCTCAATGCCAGCATCGACAGCTTCTAAAATCGAGTCTTTAGCAAAAGCGGCTGGCACATAAATTACGGTCGCCGTAGCACCGGTTTTCTCAACGGCTTCGCGCACAGTATCAAATACTGGCAGACCCAAATGCGTTGTGCCGCCCTTACCAGGCGTAACACCACCGACCATTTGCGTGCCATAAGCAATCGACTGCTCGCTGTGTAAAGTGCCTTGCGAGCCAGTAAAGCCTTGGCAGATCACTTTCGTATCTTTGTTGATCAGAACACTCATGCTCAGGCTCCCACAGCTTTAACAACGAGCTCGCCTGCTTCATCGAGCGAGGCGGCCGGAATAATATTGAGTCCGCTTTCACGCAGCTTTTGCGCGCCTAGGTCGGCATTGTTGCCTTCCAAACGAACCACCACTGGCACTTTCACGCCAACTTCTTTCACTGCGCCAATGATGCCTTCAGCAATCATGTCGCAACGAACGATGCCGCCGAAAATATTGACCAGAACTGCCGCCACTGAATCATCTGACAAGATGATTTTGAAAGCCTCAGTCACGCGCTCTTTGGTCGCACCGCCGCCAACATCTAAGAAGTTAGCAGGCTGGCCGCCTTTGAGCTTGATCAAATCCATGGTTGCCATGGCCAAACCAGCGCCATTGACCATGCAGCCGATATTGCCTTCGAGGGCAACGTAGTTCAGCTCCCACTCAGCGGCACGGCGCTCACGCTCGTCATCTTGCGATGGGTCGTACATGGCTTTGAGTTTGGGATGACGGCCAAGCGCGTTGGAGTCGATAACGATCTTCGCGTCCAAGCAGTGCAAGTTGCCTTCATTGGTGATGACCAGCGGGTTGATTTCCAACAGCGCCAGATCAAGATCAGTGAACATCTTGCCTAAGCCCATGAAGATCTTCACGAACTGCTTCACTTGATTGCTATCTAGACCAAGCTTGTAAGCCAACTCACGGCCTTGGAAGGCTTGTGGACCGACCAATGGATCAATGGCTGCAGTGAGAATTTTCTCAGGTGTTTCGTGAGCAATTTTCTCAATATCCACACCGCCTTCTGTTGAAGCCATGAAGACAATGCGGCGTGTGGCGCGATCGACCACTGCACCTAAGTACAACTCTTTATCGATGTCGGTGCATGTTTCGACGAGAATCTTCGAGACCGGCTGACCTTTGGCATCTGTTTGGTAAGTCACTAAACGCGTGCCTAGTTGCTCGCGGGCAAAGGCCTCTACCTCATCCAGCGTCTTAACTAATTTCACGCCACCGGCCTTACCGCGACCGCCTGCGTGAACTTGGGCTTTAACCACCCAAACATCGCCACCGATACGCTCAGCAGCAGCGCGGGCTTCTTCCGGTGTTGAGGCTGCGAAGCCTTTGGATACCGGCAGACCATAGTCGGCAAACAGTTGCTTGCCTTGATACTCGTGCAGATTCATCGTGAGATCACCACTCGTTGTGTTTGACCTAGCAGGGCTACTACTAAGCTTTTGCCCGCCGAGAATGCGTCATTCTGGCGGAAATGAACCGGGGCCTTGCGGCCCCGATAAGTCTATTACTTGCGTTTGCGTTGGATCGCGTGAATAGCGCGACCATCAACTGACAGCGCAGCTTCATGCACCACTTCCGATAAGGTTGGGTGAGCAAAGCACATCAGCTGTAAGTCTTCGACGCTGGAACCAAACTCCATGGCGATTAAGCCTTGGTGGATCATGTCGCCAGCACCTGGGCCAATGACGTGCATGCCAAGTAGGCGGTCAGTTTTGGCGCAGGCGACGAATTTCACAAAGCCATCGCTATCGTCGGCAGCTAGCGCGCGACCATTAACCGCGAAGGGAAATTGGCCTGCTTTAACATCATAGCCTTCAGACTTAGCGCGCTCTTCAGACAAGCCAACCCACGCTACTTCAGGGTGTGTGTAGATGACTGAAATAATGAGGTCATAGTTGATTTGTGCATGATGGCCAGCGATTATTTCCGCCACCATCACACCCTCTTCCATCGCCTTGTGCGCGAGCATCGGGCCACGAACTAAGTCGCCAATGGCGTAAACGCCTGGCACAGAAGCGCGGCATTGGTCATTGACATGAACAAAACCACGCTCATCTAAGTTAATGCCGCTGTCGGCATTGAGTAGACCGCCAGTGACTGGACGACGGCCCACGGCAACGATCAGCTTGTCGAAAACTTCGCTGTGCTCGCCCTTGGCGTCGGTATAAGTCACGTTAACTTGTGAGCCTTTAACTTCTGAACCGGTAACGCGAGCACCAAGACGAATATCCAAACCTTGCTTAGTCAGCAGTTTTTTGGCTTCTTTCGAAATGGCTTTATCAGCGATGGTGAGGAACTCATCAACAGCTTCCAATACCACTACTTCGGCGCCTAAGCGCGACCATACCGAACCTAATTCAAGACCAATAACGCCACCACCGATAACACCTAAGCGCTTAGGCACTTCAGTGAACTCAAGAGCGCCCGTGGAATCGACCACAATGCCATCGGCCAATGGTGCGGCGGAAATTTCGATCGGCTTAGAGCCTGAGGCCAAAATGACATGGCTAGCTTCGATGATTTCTTTCTCGCCTTCGTGTGGCGTGAACTCGACACGCTTACCAGCCAGCAACTGACCGCTGCCCTGCAACCAGGTAATGCCATTGCCTTTCAACAAGCCGGCAATGCCGCCTGTGAGCTGGTCGACTACTTTGTCTTTGCGCGCCAACATGGCGGCAATATCAATTTTCACTTCACCAGTGCTGATGCCGTGATTTTCGTAACCGGCCTTCAGGTCATGATATTTGTGTGAGCTATCCAGCAAAGCCTTCGATGGAATACAACCGACGTTCAAACACGTGCCGCCAAGTGCTGGCTTGCCTTTGTGAATGCGACGATCAATACAAATCACCGATAACCCAAGTTGGGCGGCACGAATGGCGGCTTCGTAGCCACCAGGGCCGCCACCAATGACGACCAAATCTGCGCGTTGACTCATAATTTCTCTCTAAATAATTGAGCCGACGAATCGGCTCGCTGCAACAGTCGCTTAAATTTCCAGCAGCATGCGGGCCGGATCTTCAATCAGTTCTTTAATGGCCACCAAGAAGCTCACGGCCTCTTTGCCATCAACCAAGCGATGGTCATAAGACACGGCCAAATACATCATCGGCAAAATAACCACTTGGCCATTGACTGCCATCGGGCGATCTTGGATTTTGTGCATGCCCAAAATAGCCGTTTGTGGCGGGTTCAAAATGGGGGTGGATAGCAATGAACCGAAGACACCGCCATTGGAAATGGTGAAGGTGCCGCCGATCATGTCGTCCATGGAAAGCTTGCCATCACGGGCTTTTTTGCCAAAGCCCATGACGGTTTTTTCCACTTCCGCCAGGCTCATGTATTCGGCATTGCGCAGCACTGGCACAACCAAGCCGCGGTCTGATGATACCGCCACGCCAATGTCGTTATAGCCGTGATAAACAATGTCATGGCCATCGATGGAGGCGTTGACTGCTGGGAAGCGTTTCAGCGCCTCAACAGCGGCCTTCACAAAGAACGACATAAAGCCTAAGCGCACGCCGTGTACTTTCTCAAACTTGTCCACGTACTGCTTGCGCAGATCCATGATTGGCTTCATGTTGACTTCGTTAAAAGTCGTCAACATAGCAGTAGATTGCTTAGCTTCGAGCAGGCGCTCGGCCACTTTGGCGCGCAAACGTGTCATTGGTACGCGTTTTTCAACACGCTCACCAACAGCTAAGGATACGGCAGGAGCAGGAGCAGCTGGTGCAGGAGCAGCTGGTGCAGGAGCGGCCGCAGCTGGTGCAGGAGCGGCTTTCGCGCCTTGCACATCGGCCTTAGTAACGCGACCGCCTTTGCCCGAGCCTTCAATGCTATCGAGCGATACGCCACTTTCAGCTGCCGCTTTACGAGCAGCAGGGCCAGCAGCGGCTGATGAAGTCGCGGCTGTGCTGGCGGCAGGTGCACTTGCTTCTGGAGCTGAAGCTGTAGCGGCAGCGCCCTCAGTAAATGTTGCTAAGGTTTCCTGCGAAAGAACGGTATCGCCTTCTTGCTTGAGTACATTGCTAATAACGCCATCGGCAGGTGCAAGCACTTCCAGTACTACTTTGTCGGTTTCAATATCGACAATTAGCTCATCGCGCTTCACCGCTTCGCCGGGCTTTTTATGCCAAGTAGCCACCGTGCCATCAGCTACAGACTCTGGGAATATCGGGGCTTTAATTTCCACACTCATGGTTATCTTCCTTATGACTCGGCGGTTAGTTAGACGGTTTTACCGCCCAGGGCATCAGCGACTAATGCCGCCTGTTCTTTCGCATGCAAATACATCGATCCAACCGCGGGGGCGGCTGATAGCGGGCGGCCAGCATAACGAATGCTTAACTCTGGCTGCCACTGGCGCACCACACGTTCTAAGTTATGACGAGTGTTGTACCACGCGCCTTGGTTCATTGGCTCTTCTTGGCACCACACCACATCTTCGATATTGCTATAGGGCGCCAGGATTTCCAATAAACGCTTATCGGGGAATGGATAGAGCTGTTCGACACGAACTACTGCAACTTCACTAAGATCCATTTCGCGACGTTTTTCGAGTATGTCGTAATAGACTTTACCGCCACATATCACCACACGCTTGACCTGCTTAGGATCAATGGCATCGATTTCTGGCAACACCGTTTCAAAGCGGCCTTTTTCCAAAGACTCCAATGGCGATGTGGCCAGCTTATGACGCAGCAAGCTTTTCGGCGACATGATAATCAGTGGCTTACGCAGCGGACGCACGGCTTGACGACGCAATAAGTGGAAGATTTGCGCTGGAGTCGAGGGCGTGCAAACCTGCATATTGTGCTCAGCGCACAGCTGCAAGAAGCGCTCAAGGCGAGCCGATGAATGCTCAGGGCCCTGACCTTCAAAGCCGTGCGGCAAGAGCATGGTTAGGCCGCATAAACGCTCCCATTTGGTTTCACCGCTAGAGATGAACTGATCGATCACGACCTGCGCACCGTTAGCAAAGTCACCAAACTGCGCTTCCCAAATGATCAACGCACTTGGCGTTGTGGTCGCATAGCCATACTCAAATGCCAGCACAGCTTCTTCCGACAGCAGTGAGTCATAGAGCTCAAAGCGACGTGGCATGCTGCTAATTTGCTGCAGAGGCACAAATGGCTCGCTGTCCTTTTGGTTATATATAACCGCATGACGGTGTGAGAAGGTACCGCGACCAACGTCCTGTCCGGTAATGCGAATCAAGGTTTCGTCGTCGAGCAATGTGGCATAGGCCATTACTTCAGCCGCACCCCAGTTTAAATCGAGGTTGCCGGCCCACATACGCTGGCGATCATCGGCGACTTTCTGCACTTGGCGCTGAATCACGAAGCCCTCGGGTACTTGCCCCAAGCGCTTACCGAGCTCAAGTAGCTTAGGCATCGGCACACCGGTATTCCAATCATCGACCACGGGATGATTTAGGTACGGCGTCCAGTCCACGAATAGACTTTTATTAGGCTCAGTGACCAGCTGTTTAACGACGCTCTTACCAGCCTCTAATGCCTTTCTGTAGCGCTCAGATAGAGCATCAGACTCGCTAATGCTGACCACACCTTGCTCAGCTAAGTGCGCAGCATAAATCGCACGAGTAGTCGGCAAGCTATTGATGACTTGATACATTTTCGGCTGTGTTGCAGACGGCTCATCGGCTTCGTTATGACCACGACGGCGATAACAGAACATGTCGATGACGACATCTTTCTGGAACTCCATACGGAAATCTAAAGCCATTTGCGTGACAAACAGCACCGCTTCTGGGTCGTCGCCGTTGACGTGGAAAATAGGTGGTTGCACCATCTTTGCCACGCCCGTGCAGTACTCAGTCGAGCGCGCATCATCGATACGACTGGTGGTAAAGCCAACTTGGTTATTAATCACGACATGGATGGTACCGCCCGTGCGATAGCCGCGTGTTTGCGACATCTGGAAGGTTTCCATCACCACGCCTTGACCGGCAAACGCGGCATCGCCATGGATGCTAATTGGCAGCACAGAGCGACCGACTCTATCGCCACGGCGGTCTTGACGCGCGCGCACCGAGCCCTCAACCACTGGCGATACAATTTCTAAGTGCGACGGGTTAAAAGCCAATGCCAAGTGCATTTCGCCACCAGGCGTCATCACGTTTGATGAGTAGCCTTGGTGATATTTAACGTCGCCAGAGCCACTTTGGTTAAAAGTTTTACCCGCGAACTCATCGAAAAGATTAGTTGGCTTTTTACCTAAAATATTCACCAAAACGTTGAGACGGCCACGGTGTGCCATGCCGATAACGACTTCTTTGGTGTTGTAGCTACCAGCGCGCTGGATCAGCTCATCGATCATGGGAATCAGTGATTCGCCACCTTCTAGGCCGAAGCGTTTGGCGCCAGCAAATTTGGTGCCCAAGTACTTTTCTAGACCTTCGGCTGCGGTGATTTGCTCAAGCAAATCCTTTTTGATTTCAGTCGAAAAGCCGGGCTGGCCACGCTTGCCTTCTAAGCGCTGCTGAATCCAACGCTTTTGCACGGTATCAACAATGTGCATGTACTCAATGCCGATGCTGCCGCAATAAATCGCGTTCATGGCATCGACCATTTCACGCAGCGTGCATTCATCCTTACCGATGGCTAGGTTGCCGGTCTGAAACACGGTATCCATATCGGCGAGTGATAAGCCATGGCTAGCAATGTCTAAGTCGGCAACCGCTGGGCGTGGCATGAGACCGAGAGGGTCAAGTTTGGCTTGCTGATGACCACGGTTACGATAGCCGGCAATAAGCTGCAGCACACCCACTTGACGTCGGTCGTGACCACTGCTCACGCTGCCTGTTGGCGCGGGGCGCGAACGGCTACTGTTTTTAGCGAGAAGTAAAAATTGTTCCCGCACGCCTTTGTGCGGGGTGTCGATGCTTACGCCGTCGACACGGGGAAGTTTTTCAAAATAACTGCGCCAGTCTTCCGGCACGTCATTGGGGGCTACAAGGTATTGCTCGTACAGCTCTTCAACATAGGCGGCGTTTTCGGCAGAGAGTTGAGAGGAGTTCAACTGCCGTAGCATCTGGCCTTCTTGCATGATGATTTTCCCAAGCGGAGGTGCGCAAGGCGATTGGCACGATGGATAACCGCCGCCCTCCTTTGACTGTCCCCGTAGCACCCTTTTAGGGCACTACGACCCACACATAAGCGCTATGTTAAGCGCTTTTATGTATAAACCGCGTGAAGCAGTCTAGCGCGAATACTCGAGAGGATAAACCACTACCAAAGTGTGATTGCAGTTAATTCCGACTAAATGCGAGCGCGACTCATTAAAATAAAAAAAGGCTCTGCCGAGGGTATCGACAGAGCCTTTTTAGAACCGCCAACTGTTGGCTTTATGAGCCTTCGGTTAGCAGCATATTGCGGATATGACCAATAGCTTTAGTAGGGTTCAGTCCTTTAGGACAAACACTGACACAGTTCATGATGCCGCGGCAGCGGAATAAGGAGAACGGGTCATCAAGCTTAGCTAAACGCTCAGCTGTTGCGTTATCGCGGCTATCGGCCAAGAAGCGCCATGCCTGCAATAAAGCCGATGGACCGAGGAACTTCTCAGGATTCCACCAGAACGATGGGCAGCTGGTTGTACAGCAAGCGCACAGAATGCACTCGTACAGACCATCGATCTTGGCACGATCTTCCGGCGATTGCAGACGCTCAATCGCCGGCTCTGGCGTGTCATTAATAATGAATGGCTGCACTTTGTCGTACTGGTTATAGAACATGGTCATATCAACGACCAAATCACGAATAACCGGCAGGCCTGGCAAAGGCTTAACAATCAGATGATTGCCGCCTTTAGTGGCTTGCGAAATTGGCACGATGCAGGCCAAACCATTTTTACCGTTCATGCTGAGGCCGTCGGAGCCACACACACCTTCACGGCAGGAGCGACGATACACCAAGGTATCGTCTTGCTCTTTAACCAAGTTCAACACGTCCAACACCATCAAATCACGACCTTGCGTGTCGATTTGATAGTCCTTCATATATGGTTCGCGATCCGTTTCCGGGTTATAGCGATAGATGCTGACTTTAAGCATGATGCACCCCTGAATTAGTATGTACGAGCTTTGGGCTGGAAGGTTTTCACCTGCTTCGGCGCGAAGTTCACCGCACGCTTGCTCACCGTTTTAGTTTCGGTATTGAACAAGGAGTGCACTAGCCAGTTTTCATCATCACGCTCTGGGTAATCTTCACGGCTATGAGCACCGCGTGACTCCGTACGATTTTGTGCTGACAAAGCAGTAGCTTGCGCAGTTTCTAGCAGGTTATCGAGTTCCAGCGCTTCAACACGGGCAGTGTTGAAAGCATTGCTCTTATCGCCCAAATGCGCTTTCGCAATACGTTCGCGCAGTGCAGCAACCGCGGCCACACCTGTATCCATATCATCGCCACGACGGAAAATACCGAAGGCCGATTGCATGGTTTTTTGCAGCTCTTTGCGCAATGCAGGCACTGATTCGCCGCTAACTGAGCTATCCCAACGCGCCATACGAGATTGCGCACGCTCAATATCGGACTCGCTAGGCTGACGCTGATCCATACCTTGACGCAATGCATCTTCGATATGCAGGCCAGCAGCGCGACCAAACACCACCAAATCGAGCAGCGAGTTGCCGCCGAGACGGTTGGCGCCGTGTACCGATACGCAGGCAATTTCGCCGACAGCGTAGAGGCCGGGAATGATCGAGTCTTTGCCGGAAGCATCTGTGCTCAACGCCTGGCCATGCACATTGGTCGGGATACCGCCCATCATGTAATGGCAGGTTGGAATCACAGGGATTGGTTCTTTCACTGGATCGACGTGTGCGAAGGTTTGTGCCAACTCGCAGATGCCTGGTAGACGGCTATGCAGCACGTCTTTGCCCAAGTGATCGAGTTTCAGGTAGAGATATTCACCGTCTGGGCCAGCACCGCGACCTTCACGAATTTCCAAGGCCATGGAACGAGCAACAACGTCGCGCGAGGCCAAGTCTTTAGCGTTCGGCGCATAACGCTCCATGAAGCGCTCGCCATCTTTATTGAGCAAGTAACCGCCCTCACCGCGACAACCTTCGGTCACCAGCGTACCGGCGCCAGCGATGCCGGTTGGGTGGAACTGCCACATTTCCATGTCTTGCAATGGAATGCCGGCACGCGCCGCCATGCCAACGCCGTCGCCGGTGTTGATGTGGGCGTTAGTGGTCGATGAGTAGATACGGCCCGCACCACCAGTAGCGAACACGGTAGCTTTCGACTTGAAGAACACAGTCTCACCAGTGGCGATGTCCATGGCGATAACGCCGCAGACCGCACCATCTTGGTTACGCACGATGTCTAGCGCCAACCATTCAATGTAGAACGTGGTTTTATGCTTTAAATTTTGCTGATACAGCGTGTGCAACAGCGCATGGCCGGTACGGTCGGCAGCGGCGCAAGTACGCGCGGCCTGACCACCTTCGCCAAAGTTTTTCGACTGACCGCCGAATGGGCGCTGATAAATACGGCCTTCTTCGGTACGCGAAAATGGCAGACCCATGTGTTCAAGCTCAAACACGGCTTGTGGGCCAACCGAACACATGTACTCGATAGAGTCTTGGTCACCAATAAAGTCGGCACCTTTAACGGTGTCGTACATATGCCAGCGCCAGTCGTCATTAGGATCGGATGAAGCGATAGCACAAGTGATACCACCCTGCGCCGATACCGTGTGCGAACGCGTTGGGAATACTTTCGAAATCAAGGCAGTTTTGAAGCCCGATTGTGCTAATTGCAGTGACGCACGCATACCGGCACCGCCGCCGCCTACGATCACTGCATCAAAATTTACTGTACGCATCTTTGTCATGATCTTAGCTGCCCCAAATGATCTGAATGCCCCACACGATGACCACAAACAATGCGATCGCCATGGCCATTTGCACTAATAAGCGCAGTACATCAGCTTTCGGACCCATCTGCATCGATGTTAGGTAATCGGTGGTGACTGTCCACATGCCAATCCATGCGTGGCCTACAAACGACAGCAGTGCCAGCAAAGTGAAAATACGCATAGGCGTGGTGGTCATAAAGCTATGCCAGGTTTCATAGTCAAGGCCTGGGTGAGCAATGATCCAACCAAATAGCCAAATGGTGTAGACCGCTAAGATTACAGCACTGACACGCTGGGCGATCCAATCGGACAGACCCGAACGAGAGAAGCTTGTTGCACTTTTCATTAGAACATCACCCATACAAAGACGGCGGCGATGGCAAATGCCGAGGCCACTAATGTAGAAGTAGCGAAGGCACGACCGCCCTCCAGCGTCTCAGCAAAACCCCAGTCCATAATCAAATGCTTGATACCAGCGAGCAAGTGATAGACCAAACCAGCCAGAGAAACAAAGAGCACAGCTTTAGCGGCAACACCGCTGAGCAATTCTTTGGTCGAGGCAAAGCTTTCTGGCGAGGCCAGCGAGCAACTCAGTAGCGCAAGTAAGCCCGGCACCACAAAAAACAGCAAAATGCCTGACAGGCGATGAAGGATAGAAGCGATTGCCACTGGCGATTTAAGATTAACTTCAATGACAGTAGCCAACGATAGATTGACCGGTCTGTTGCTTTTCACAGAGAGCGTCCTGTTGGTCGGGCCCTAAGGGGCGTGGCTGATGTTTGTAATGTCCTCTAGCATAAGTACTTGAAAAACAAGATTTTTAGCTTATTTTTTGAGCGCTTAGCAGATTGGCGAGAAAGTATAATCCCGCACAGAACGTAATACAAACTAGTAAAAACGCATTTTTATAGACGAAAGTCGGGCATTTGCACCGATTGACTCCAACTTCAGTCGAATTGGTTGACAAGATAGCGGCTAATTTATTGACAATTTTGTCTCGTGATTTAAGCTAACAGCGCAACCCGCAAAGAGCTGCTCCCACGCTGTCCCCATTCTTGATGCTTGCGCCCTGAGCGTTAGTTTAATTTGATGACGCTGGTGCAGTCCTCGCTGAGCGCTGAACCCCTCTTCAGGAGACCGTGATGACGGCCAAAACCGCGACGTTAACCATTGGTGATGACACCATCAACCTACCTATCTCATCAGGCACATTAGGCCCAGATGTTGTTGATGTTAAAGATATTTTAGCCAAAGGCTACTTCACCTACGATCCAGGCTTCATGGCAACTTCAGCCTGTGAATCAAAGATCACGTTTATTGATGGCGACAAAGGTATTTTGTTGCATCGCGGTTACCCAATCAATCAACTCGCTGAGCAAGCTGAATACCTAGAAGTTTGCTATTTGCTGCTCAATGGCGAACTGCCTAATGCCGAGCAAAAAGCAGAATTCACGCAACTTGTCACTAATCACACCATGGTGAACGAGCAACTGCGCAAATTTTTTGAAGGTTTCCGTCGAGATGCACATCCGATGGCAATAATGTGTGGCGTGGTGGGTGCGTTATCAGCCTTCTACCACGATGGCTTGGACGTTAATGATCCAAAACATCGCGAAATCACGGCTATTCGTTTAATCGCGAAAATCCCAACAATCGCTGCGATGAGCTACAAGTATTCGTCTGGTCAGCCGTTCATGTACCCGCGCAACGACCTGAACTATGCCGAAAACTTCCTGCATATGATGTTCGCCGTACCAGCTGATGAAGGCTATAAGGTCAATCCAGTGTTGGCGAAAGCCATGGATCGTATCTTTACTTTGCATGCTGACCATGAACAAAACGCGTCGACATCAACAGTGCGTATGGCTGGCTCCACAGGCGCCAATCCTTACGCCTGTATCGCTGCTGGCATCGCCGCACTTTGGGGCCCAGCACACGGCGGCGCCAACGAAGCCGTACTGAAAATGCTCGATGAAATTGGCAGCGTTGAAAACGTCGCTGACTTCATGGAAAAAGTGAAAACCAAAGAAGTGAAACTGATGGGCTTTGGTCACCGCGTCTACAAAAACTTTGACCCACGCGCCAAAGTCATGAAGCAGACCTGTGACGAAGTGCTAGCCGCTCTTAATATCGATGACCCGCAACTGGCATTGGCCATGGAGCTTGAGCGCATTGCCTTAAGCGATCCATACTTTATTGAGCGCAAGCTGTACCCGAACGTTGACTTCTACTCGGGCATCATCTTGAAAGCCATTGGCATTCCTACCTCAATGTTCACAGTGATCTTCGCCCTAGCGCGTACCGTCGGCTGGATTTCACATTGGCTGGAAATGCACAGTGCGCCGTATAAAATTGGCCGCCCTCGCCAACTTTATACGGGTCACACACAACGTGACTTTACACCGGTCGATAAACGCTAAGTTTACCGACACAAAAAAGCCGCGAAATTCGCGGCTTTTTTGTGTCTACTAATTAGCTTCCAAAACAAAGGCTGAATCAGTAAGTATTATTCTTAACGCGCCATCGCTGCAGGCTGCCATTGCCCAACGGTAATCGTGGCGGCAGTAGCACCAGCTTCAGAGACACAGGCACTGGCAAACACATCTTCAGCATGCTCACGGCAAGCGCCGCAGCACGTTGATACGCCCGTGCGTTGCTGCAAGGCATCAAAGGTATCTACCCCATCACGCGCGGCTTGAGTAATAGCGCGATCGGTAACTCCGTGGCATAGGCAAACATACATGGGCGGCGCCCTCGGTACATGTCGATGTACTAAGTATAAATAAGATAGATTCGTATTTGCAAGTACTACTTACTTTCGCCTCCGCATTCGCCCTGCTAGTCTCATCGCCAGTTTACTTTTGGAGACATCTTTATGGCCGCACTCGCCTTTATCGGCCTAGGTGTCATGGGCTACCCCATGGCTGGGCATTTACAGCGCGCCGGACATCAAGTAACTGTATGGAACCGTAGCGAAGCAAAAGCCATCGCCTGGCAAGAGCAATATCATGGCCAGCGCGCCAGTAGCGCCAGAGAAGCTGCGGCTGCGGCCGATATAGTGCTCACCTGTGTGGGTCGCGATGAAGACATTGCAGAAGTCGTGCGCGGCTCAGATGGCATAGCTGCTGGTCTAAAGCCGGGCGGCCTCATCATTGATCATTCCACCGTGTCGGCGGCAATCACCCGCACACTCGCAGCGGAAGTTAGTGAGCACGGCATTGACTGGGTCGATGCCCCTGTTTCGGGCGGCCAACAAGGCGCAGAAAACGGCCAACTGAGCATCTTCTGCGGCGGCAGCGAGGCGGCAGTTGCCCGCGCGCACGACGTGCTCGCTACCTATGCTAAAGCCCAAGCGCATATTGGCGGCTGCAGCCAAGGCCAATTAGCCAAGATGGTCAACCAAATCTGCGTAGCAGGCGTCATTGAAGGCTTGGCTGAAGGCATGCACTTCGCGCAACAAGCTGGCCTTGATGTGGCTAAAGTCATGCCCTTAATCGGCCAAGGTGCAGGATCATCATGGCAGCTGCTGAATCGCTACCAGACCATGCTCAACGATAAATATGAGCACGGCTTTGCAGTTGATTGGATGCGCAAAGATTTGGCTATTGTTTTGGCCGAAGCTCGCGCCTTAGGCCTGCAACTGCCAGCAACCGAAATGATTGATGATTTCTATGCCGATGTAAAAAATCTTGGTGGCGGGCGTTGGGACACTTCCAGCTTATTGCGCCGCTTACAAGAAAAATCCCGATGAAACGATGACAAACGCAGACCAATGCGCTTCAATCGCTACACCACTTACCCCAAGAACAAAGGACACAATATGATTCGTTCTTCTAAGCTAGTACCCAAGCTGGCGATTACATTTGGTGCCGCTGCACTACTAGCTGCTTGCAACCCTTTCGGTAGCAGCACGCCAGAAACCGAAACTGAAAAATTCAGCTACTCCGTTGGCGTCGACATCGGCAAGTCTTTGGAAACTATCCGCGATGACCTCGATATGGCCGCGCTAACCCAAGGCCTTGATGATGTAATGGCGAAAAACGAATTGGCCATGGATGACGCAACTCGCCGCGAAATCCAAACCACCGTGGCGCAAAAGCTGCGTGAAAAGCACATGAAAAAGCAGGAAGAAGAAGCTAAATCGGCCGTTGCTGGTGGCGCAAAATTCTTAGCTGAGAATGGCAAAAAAGAAGGCGTGACAACAACTGCTAGCGGCTTGCAATACCGCGTGTTGACTGCCGGCACAGGCGCTAAGCCAACCGCTGAAGACACTGTCACCGTGCATTACAAAGGCACGCTGCTCAATGGCGAAACTTTCGACAGCTCCTATGACCGCAAAGAGCCAGCAACATTCCAGCTCAACCAAGTTATTCCTGGTTGGACTGAAGGCGTGCAGCTAATGACTGTTGGCAGCAAATACGAGTTTGTTATCCCCGCCGCTCTTGCCTATGGCGAGCAAGGCGCTGGTGGCAAAATCGGCCCTAACCAAGTGCTGAAATTTGACGTCGAACTTTTAGACATCAAGAAATAAGTTCTTGCTGATGTAAAAAAGCCCAGTCTTGACTGGGCTTTTTTATGCCTGCTCATCTTGCGAAAAGCAGTTTTAAATCGCGGCATGGCAAGCATCTGAAACAGCTCACCATGCCTATCGATGCTTAGCGCTCGATAATAGCAACAACACCTTGACCGCCAGCGGCACAGATCGAGACCAAACCTCGGCCCTTACCTTTTTCGCTGAGGATTTTCGCCAGTGTGCCAACGATACGACCACCCGTAGCAGCAAATGGGTGACCCGCGGCCAATGACGAGCCATTGACGTTGAGCTTGCTGCGGTCGATTGAACCTAAAGGTGCATCTAAACCTAAGCGCTCTTTGCAGAACTTGGGGTCTTCCCATGAAGCCAATGTAGCTAATACTTGCGATGCAAATGCTTCATGAATTTCATAGAAATCAAAATCTTGCAGCGTTAAACCACGACGAGCCAACATACGTGGCACGGCATAGGCAGGCGCCATCAGCAAGCCTTCTTTCTTGTTCACAAAGTCGACCGAAGCCACTTCGCCGTCAACTAAATAAGCCAAAATAGGCAGATTGTGTTCTTTTGCCCAAGCTTCACTGGCCAGCAAAACTACTGAGGCACCATCGGTCAATGGTGTTGAGTTAGCCGCTGTCATGGTGCCGGTTTCACGATCACCAAAGCATGGTTTCAGTGTCGCCAGCTTTTCGATATTGGAATCTGGGCGCAGGTTTTGGTCGCGCTTGAGGCCAAGGTATGGCGTCACTAGATCGTCGAAGAAACCGCGCTCATAAGCAGCGGCAAGCTTGTGGTGACTGCTAACGGCCAGCTCATCTTGCGCGGCACGTGGCACGTTCCATTCTGCTGCCGTGATGGCCGCGTGATCACCCATGGCCAAACCAGTACGTGGCTCGCCGTTACGTGGCAGATCAGGAATCAAATGCTTGGGGCGAATTTTCGACAATGTTTTCAGCTTAGCACCGGTGGTTTTGCCACGGTTTACTTCCAGCAAAATGCTGCGCAGGCCTTCGCTTAGCGCAATTGGCGCATCCGATGTGGTGTCAACGCCGCCGGCGATGCCAGATTCGATTTGGCCAACAGCAATTTTGTTAGCAACCAAAATCGCAGCTTCCAAGCCAGTACCGCAGGCTTGTTGAATGTCGTATGCGGTTGTTTCTGGCGCGAGCTTAGTGCTCAGCACGCATTCGCGAGTTAAGTTGAAGTCACGGCTATGTTTGAGCACGGCACCGGCAACGACTTCGCCAATGCGCAGACCGTCGAGGTTGCAGCGACTAACTAGGCCATCAAGAGCGGCAGTTAGCATGTCTTGATTGGAAGCTGTGGCGTAGACACTATTGGAACGAGCAAAAGGGATGCGGTTGGCGCCAACGATGGCGACCTTACGTAATGTGGTCATGTTGAGACTCCTGTGGAAAACCCCGACACGCTAGCACAAAAGCCGGACAAGCTATTGACCGAAATACACCATCTAGTAGAGAAGCGGGCAAATACAGCGGCCTCGAGATTTGGTAGTCTGCGTCCACACTAATTATTGCGCCTGCCGTTTCACCGCATATTGCGCCAAACAGCACGCCACTCTCCGCCACATTTATCGATGAGGAATCCCATCATGAGCGATCGTTATATTGATTTTGTGAACTCCCCTTTTGGCCAATTAGTGGCTAAAAACCTTGGCCTACCGAACCCAATGCCGCTGGATCGTTTTGATGCCAACGCGCCAGTGGTAAAAGGCACGGTATTGTTGGGTGCTGCAAATGGCGGCGACTTGACTGATGCGATTGCTAAAGTACTAAGCAATATCAACGCAGAAACTCTCGCCTTTTCCGATAGCGGTGTGCAAGAAGCCGCTGCCAGCGTTGGCCTTAATGCTCAAGCCTATGCGCCAAGCGCCGAAGACACGCAGAAATTTAAAGCCTTGGTGTTTGATGCTTCAGGTATTAAAACTAGCGCTGAACTAAAAGCACTGCACAGCTTCTTCGGCCCAGTCATTCGCAAAATGAGCGGCTCAGGTCGCATCATTGTTATCGGCCGCACACCTGAATTGCTCGACGACGCCAAATACACCACGGCTCAGCGCGCACTCGAAGGCTTCACGCGCGCCATCGGCAAAGAAGTGAAAAAAGGCTGCACCGCACAGTTGGTCTATGTTGCACCAGGTGCCGATGCCAACTTGGAATCGACACTGCGCTTCTTTATCTCGCCAAAATCAGCTTATGTTTCTGGCCAAGTGGTGCGCGTGCAAGCCACTGCCATCGTCGGTGAAACACCAAACTGGGCACAACCACTGAGCGGCAAAGTAGCTTTGGTCACTGGCGCTTCACGCGGCATTGGTGAAGCCATTGCGCAAACTTTGGCGCGCGACGGTGCACACGTTATTTGCCTCGATGTGCCACAGCAAGAAGCCGACTTGCAGCGTGTAGCCGCTAGCATCAATGGTTCCGTACTCGCGCTGGACATCACTGCTGCTGATGCGCCGAAAGCTATCGCTGCGCATTGCAAAAAAGCCCACAAAGGCTTGGACATCATCGTGCATAACGCCGGTGTGACTCGTGACAAAACCTTGGCCAATATGAAAGATCAGCTCTGGAATATGGTCATCGACATCAACTTATCGTCGGAAGAACGCATCAACGACGAATTGATTGCGAAGAAAATCTTGCGTGCCAATGGCCGTGTCATTTGCGTGTCATCGATTTCCGGCATCGCCGGCAATATGGGTCAGAGCAACTACGCAACGTCGAAAGCCGGCGTGATTGGCATGGTTAACAGCATGCAACCGCTGCTGGAAAGCAAAGGCGTGACCATCAATGCCGTGGCTCCAGGCTTTATTGAAACGCAAATGACTGCGGCTATTCCATTCGCCATCCGCGAAGCTGGTCGTCGCATGAACTCGATGTCGCAAGGCGGTCTGCCAGTCGACGTTGCTGAAGCCATTGCATGGTATGCCAGCCCCGCCTCGAACGGCGTCAACGGCAATATCGTCCGCGTTTGCGGCCAAAGCCTGATCGGCGCTTAAGGGTTAGAGTCATGTCTGCTATTGAAATGAAGGATGCGCCAAGTGCCTTAGGTTTTTACGCCAAGGCCGTGCTCAACGGCTTTAGCGCTAAAGGCGGCGCACTGCCAACGCTCACCGTGAATCAGCGCGATGTGCGCATCGACCGTGCGCATTTGACCGAATACAACCGTGTCTGCGGTTTCGCGGTACGCGACACCCTGCCATCGACCTATTTGCATGTGCTCACGTTCGACCTGCAAATGCGCGTGATGACCGACAAGGCCTTCCCATTTGCACTGCTTGGCCTCGTGCACATCAGCAATGACATCACTCAGCTGCGCCCTGTGCGCGCCGATGAAGTGCTGCGCTTCACCACAACAGCCACCAACTTGCAGCCGCATGACAAAGGCGTGACCTTTGACCTGCTTAGCAAAGCTTTTGTTGGCGATGAGCATGTCTGGACTGGCGTTAGCACTTATTTACGCCGCCAAGCAGTGGCCAAAGACTCAGGCAGCACGAAGCGTCCAAGCACGGCGGAAGCTCGCGCCTTAGTGAAAGCGAAAAAAGTCGGTTCGGCGAATGCCTATTGGCAAGTTCCAGCCGATATTGGCCGTCGTTATGGCGCTATCTCGGGCGATCGCAACCCCATCCATATGTATGCGGTAACCGCAAAGTTACTGGGCTTCCCGCAAGCTATTGCGCATGGCATGTGGACAAAAGCCGCAGCTTTGGCGGCGATGGAGTCGATTTTACCCAAAGCTTATACGGTGAGCGTGCAGTTTAAGCTGCCCGTGTTATTGCCGGCGAAAGTCGCATTTAGCAATGAGCTCGGTGCAACGAAAACTTCGTTTACGGTGGCGGATGCGCGTAAAGGCAAGCCACACTTGGCCGGCACGATTACTGATTTAGCACCGGCTAAAGCTCAGCCCAAGGCTGCGCCGGCAGTGAAAACTGCACCTAAGGCAGCTCCTAAGGCAGCTGTTAAAGCTGAGGCAAAACCTGAAGTAAAAGCGGCACCGAAGACTGCGGCTAAGCCAAAGCCACCAGCTAAAGCGGCTCCAGCTGCAAAGCCTGCGGCTACGACTAAACCAAAGCCTGCCAGCAAAGCTGCTGTGAAACCAGCCATTAAGCCAAAGGCAAAACCTAAGGCTTAAGCGGTACCAACCAGCCGTGTGCATACTCGGGGTGGCTCAAGCGCGTTAAACGCAGCGCGAAAGCCGCCTCGAGCGCCGCCACATAGCCATCAGCGCTAACTTCTCCTGCCCATAGCACCTCGCCCTGCCCCATCACTAACGCATGCGTGGCGAAAGCGAACGGCGCATTCATATCATGCACGCTCGCCAATACCGTGGCGCCACTCGCGGTCATCTGCGCACAGGCGTGAAATACCGTTTGCTGATGTGGCCAATCTAAGGCCGCCAAAGGCTCATCGAGCAGCCATAGACGCGGCTCACTTGGCTCAGCCAAAGCCAACTGCAAGGCCGAGCGCGCTAGCATCACGCGCTGCTGCTCACCACCCGATAATGTTGGCCAGCGCCGCTCTAATAGCTGCGTAATATCCCAGGTTTGCACAATGTCATCGAGGCAATGCGCCAAGCGCGGATGCGAGCCGCCCCAAGGGTAAGCCGCCATTTGCACAATTGCCGCCACCGACAGCGCTGCCATCAAGCCATGATGCTGCGGCAAAACACTACGTTGCTGCGCCCAACGCCGACTATTCCAACTTGGCAAGGCCTGGCCATGCCACTCAGCACAGACATTGGCCGCGCCCTGCTCACTGTCTATGCCGCTAATATGGCGCAATAACGTCGACTTGCCGGCACCATTGGGGCCTAAAATCGCCCAGCATTGCTGTGGCAAAAAGCTCAGTTCCGGCAGCGCTAGCACCGGCGTGTTATTGGCGGCAAAAAGCGTTTGCTGCGATAGCTTCAGGCCGCTCATCGCTGCCACCGCTGACGCAAAATAATCAGGAAGAATGGTGCGCCAAAGAGCGCAGTTAGTATGCCGACGGGCAACTCCAGCGGCGCCATCAAAGTGCGCGCCAAGGTGTCGGCGAAGATCGCCAGTGCACCGCCCACGAGCAAGGTTGCTGGCATCAGCTGGCGATGCATGGAACCGACAAGACGACTGGCAATATGCGGTGCCATCAAGCCGATAAAGGCAATGCTGCCAGTTTGCGCCACGGCCATCGCCACCACGGCGGCGCTCGCCCAAATCACTTGGCGACGAAAGCGCCGCACATTCAAACCTAAATGCCCAGCCTCGCGCTCGCCCAAGAGCCAAATATCGAAGCTGGTGCAGCGCTTTATCCCCCAACCGAGAAGCACCAGCAAGAGCACCGCATTGGCCGCTAGCCATGGCCATTCGGCATTGGCAAAGCTGCCCATAAGCCAAAAACTACCAGCTCGAAGGCCGCTGTCGGGAGCCAAAATTAGCAGCAGCTGAGTGGCAGCTGAGAGCACGGCATTGAGTGCGATACCAACCAATAGCAAAGCTTCCGCTTGTAACTGATAGCGCCGAGCCATCGCTAACACCGTTAATAGCGACAATGCAGCGCCTACGCAGGCGGCAAATGGCAAAACCAAGGCATAGGTCGTGCCTAGCAATAAGCTCAGAACGGCGGCCAAGCTCGCACCGGCACTAACGCCGAGTAAGCCAGGCTCAACCAAGGCATGGCGAAAGAGTGTTTGCAGCCATAAGCCTGCCACCGCCAAACCAGCGCCGGCCATAAACGCCAAGAGCACCCGAGGAAAACGTAGCTGCCAAAAAATCTCGGCACCTAAATCGCCATTGGGCAAATCGTATGCCAAGGCCATTGCCAATAAGGCCGCAACAGCACTTGCTAGCGCGAACTTGCCTAATGGCGAAGAATAAGACAGAGAAAATGCCATGGGCTAGTGAGTCAAACCGCAAAAAAGAAGACGACAAGCATAGGGTGTGAGTAACAAACGGTCTACTCTCGTGCTACACAGTTTGCCTAGAGAAAATATTGCCTCGGCCGATCTCTAAGTAGAGAGTAGAAAAAGCTACATGACCCGCGGAGGGCATCATGGATAAGTCGAACACTACAAGCAAAAACACCGCCTTAGTACTTTCTGGCGGCGGTGCGCGAGCGGCTTACCAAGTCGGTGCTCTACAAGCTATTGCCGAAATGATGCCTGATCATTGCGGCAGTCCCTTCCCAATTATTTGCGGCACTTCTGCTGGCGCGCTCAACGCCACGAGCTTAGCCATGCACGCCGCCTGCTTCCAAGAAGGTGTAAATGCGCTACGCGAAGTCTGGGCCGGCTTTCACAGCGCTCAGGTCTATCGCACCGACTGGCCGGGTGTGCTCGGCGGCGCCTTTCGCTGGCTCTGCAACTTAGCATTTGGTTGGTTTAACCGCGGCACGCCAGTCTCACTGCTCGACAACTCACCTTTGCGCCATCTGCTCAGCGAAGCCATAGACCTCAGTCGCCTACCCGCCGCCATCCAAGCAGGTCACTTAAGGGCGCTCTGCATTACTGCCTGTAGCTACACACGCGGCGATTCAGTGAGCTTTTTCCAAGGTGCCAGTGATTTAGATAACTGGTCGCGTGCTCGGCGGCGCGGCGTGCGCTGCGACCTAAGCGTTGAGCATTTAATGGCCTCAAGCTCGATTCCCATGCTATTTCCTGCGGTAAAACTCGATCAGGAATACTACGGCGATGGCGCATTACGTCAACTCGCGCCCATCAGTCCCGCGCTGCACTTAGGCGCAGATAAAATTTTGGTGATTGGTTCTGGCATGCAAAGCCCTGAGCCAAAACGCTTTAAGCGCAGTGGCTATCCTAGCCTCGCTGAGATCATCGGGCACATCATGAGCAGCTCGTTTACCGATAGCTTAGAGATGGATATTGAGCGCTTACATCGTATCAATAACACCGTAAAACAGCTGCCCGCCGAAGCCACCACCAGCTTACGGCCAGTGGATTATTTGGTGTTAAGCCCTGAGCTTGCCAGTATCGAAGAGCTCGCCAGCCAATACGCCAGTTCCTTGCCACCGGCTATTCGCAGCTTTGTGCGCGGCGCGGGTGTGACTAAGCGCGGCGGCTCCAACGTGTTGAGTTATCTACTTTTTGAAACCGACTATACGCAGGCGTTAATGGCCTTGGGCTACCGTGAAACGCGGGCGCGTGAAGTCGAGCTGCGTGAGTTTCTACGCCCTGCCGATGCACCACCAAGCAACGTCTACAACTTACGTCGCGATAGCCAGCGCAATTGAAAAAGCGAACTTTACTTGGCTTGCCCGCGCAGCCGAATGAAGCCGCTGCTTTCGTGGCGGGCTAAGCACATTAGGCAATCGGTGGTGAACTCTCCGCATTTTTCGGCCTAGGCGCGCGGCGGCGTTGTAGGCCTTCTTGCGCCGTTGAGGCTACCAAGCGGCCATCGCGGGTGTAAATCAAACCACGATTCATGCCCTTGGCTGCAGAGGCTGATGGCGCATCCATATGGTAATAAAGCCATTCATCCATGCGCGCTTCACGGTGAAACCACATGGCGTGATCGATGCTTGCGCATTGCATATCTGGCTGCATGAAATGCGCGCCATGCGGCAACATAGCTGTGCCCATCAAGGCAAAGTCTGATGAAAATGCCAACATGCATTGGTGCAGAAATGGGTCGTCGGGTAAGGTCATTTGCGCCTTCATCCAATGCCCGCGCATTGGCTCTTTTGGCTGTGCATCAAACGGGTTAACAGGATCAATTGGGCGCAACTCAATCGGGCGCTCCAGTTCTAACCACGCGCGATGCTTTTCCGGCACATAGGGCGCAATCATGCGGCGCAGATCAAGCTCGCTAGTAAAGGCCTCAGGCCCTTCGACATCGGGCATAGGGAATTGATGATCAAAACCAGCCTCTTCGGTGGCAAACGAGGCCATCATGGTGAAAATAATTTCACCAAACTGAATGGCCTTCACCGTGCGTGTGGTGAAGCTACGGCCATCACGCACACGTTCAACTGAGTAGACGATGGGTGACTTAGGGTTGCCGGGGCGGAGAAAGTAAGCGTGCAGCGAGTGCGCCAACAGGTTGTTTTCCACCGTGCGGCCAGCAGCCATTAGCGCCTGGCCTAAGACTTGGCCGCCAAAGACATTGTGGCCAAAGTAGTCGTGACTGCGGCCACGAAACAGGTTCACTTCTAAGTTTTCTAAGTCCAGCAGCGATAACAACTCTTCCATTACAACAGACATTGCTTACTCCTTCGGTCGGTTCCACGCCACAATTTCGACAAAATGATAATTGCCGTGCGTGCGTTTGTTCGGCTTTTGTTACACTCAGGCTCGATTTTAACGCGTCACTGCTTTATTTAGACGCTAGCTTTTGTACAGGATGCCTGCATTATGCTGAGATTTCTCGGTCTAGATCGCCTATTACGACTTATTACCCGCAGCTTGATGTACCTCTGGGTGCGCGTGCAAGTCTCGCCAAATGATCTCGAGCTTTTAGGTATCGATCCTAATCGTCCCATTTGCTATGTCTTGCAAAACCGTCTGCTCTCGAGCGTGCTGGTTTTAGAAGCAGAGATGAGTCATCTCGGCATGCCTCGGCCATTGAGCTCGATGCGGCGCTTTGGCTTACGCGAAAAGCACTCATTGATTTGCCTAACGCAAGAGCATCGCAACCCGCTGGCAAAACCTCGTCACGCGCATTCACCACGCCTAGTGTCATTGATGGACGCGGTCTTTGAAGACCCAACGCTCGATGTGCAATTAGTGCCAGTGACTATTTTGTGGGGCCGCTCGCCCGACAAAGAAAGCTCGTGGCTAAAAATTCTCTTTGCTGATTCATGGGCAACGCCATCGGCATTGAAGCAGTTCATCACCATCATCTTGCATGGTCGCCAAACCATTTTGCGCATGAACCCGCCCATTTCTCTGCGCCAACTCTGCGACGACACGCAAAGTAGCGAGCGCAGCCTGCGCAAAGTATCGCGCGTGTTACGTGTGCATTTCCGTCGCCAGCGCACTGCTGCCATTGGCCCGGACATGTCGCACCGCCGCACCATGCGTAGCGACATTATCGGCTCCGATGTTGTGCAAGCAGCCATCGCCAAAGAAATGGAAACTCACGATGTCACTCGTGATGTTGCTGAAGCGCGGGCTCGTATTTACGTCAACGAGATTGCCTCGGACTACTCATATCCAGTGATTCGCTTCTTTGAGAAGTTTTTAAACTGGCTGTGGACGCGCTTGTATAACGGCGTCACGGTGAACAACTTCGAAGTTATCGAAAAACATGTCGCCGATCACGAGATTATCTATGTGCCCTGCCATCGCAGCCACATCGATTATCTGCTGCTGTCCTATGCCATTTTCACGCGTGGCTATATGGTGCCGCACATCGCCGCTGGCGCGAACTTAAACATGCCGGTGGTGGGCAGCTTGCTACGCCGCGCTGGCGCATTCTTTTTACGCCGCACATTCAAAGATAACTTTCTTTATGGCGCGGTGTTTAACGAATACCTGCACCAAATTTTAAGCCACGGCTATCCCATGGAGTATTTCGTTGAAGGCGGCCGTAGCCGCACGGGACGCCTGCTGCCGGCGAAACTTGGCATGGTCAATATGACCTTGCGCAGCTATCTGCGTGACCACAAGCGCCCGCTAGTGTTTATTCCTGCCTATATTGGCTATGAAAAACTTATGGAAGGTGGCACCTATATTGGTGAGATGCAGGGGCGTCCAAAAGAGAAAGAAAATCTATTCTCTTTAGTGATGTCTATTCGCAAGCTAAAAAAAGTCTTTGGCCGTGTGCATTTAAGCTTTGGCGCACCGATCTACCTAGACCAGCATCTCGACACACATATGCCAAACTGGCGCGCTGATGGCCCTGCTGCTGCCGATTCAGCAGCCTTTATACCAACGTCTATGGCGCTTGGTCTTGAGATCAGCACCGGCATTAACGCCAGTGCCGTGGTCAACCCCATCAACTTATTAAGCTTGGTGCTGTTATCGACGCCGAAACACGCCATCGATGAAGATCAGCTCGCCGAACAAGTCGCGCTGTATAAGTCCCTGCTTGCTGCCGTGCCTTACACCGAGCGTGTCACCCTCACCGAGCTCGATGGCCCGGCCATGGTGGCATACGGTGAAGAGCTGAAAATCCTACAGCGACGTAAGCATCCACTCGGCGACTTGCTTTATCTGCACGAAGAAGAAGCCGTGCTGATGACGTACTTCCGCAACAACACGTTGCATTTGTTCGCCCTGCCCTCATTGATCGCAGTGCTACTTCTGCAATGTGGCGACATCTCTGACGAGGAGCTGCTACGCCGCGTGAAGTCGGTCTATCCTTTCTTAAAATCTGAGCTGTTTTTACGCTGGAATGAAGACGAATTGGCCGACGTTGTGGCGCAATACATCGACGCAATGATTGACTTGAAACTAGTCAATCGCACGCGCTCTGGCTGCCTAGCACCACCAAAAGTCAGCAGCGAAGAATATGCTCGCTTGCATATTTTGAGCCGTGGCCTGCGCCAGACTCTGGTGCGTTACCACATGACGGTGACGATTTTGAACCAGCGCGGCACCGGTAAGCTAACGCAGCAACAGCTAGAAGAGCTTTGCCATTTACTTGCTCAGCGCCTGTCATTTGTGCGTGAGTTCAGTGCCCCTGAGTTCTTCGATAAAGGCTTGTTTAAGGGCTTTTTAGACACACTGAAAGCATTAGGCTTCATTCAAGTCTGTGGTCAAGGCACGATAGTGTTCGATAAGCGCCTTGGTGGCCTTGCGCAAGAAGCCTTGGAGGTACTGCCTAGCGGCATTCGCCAAGCCATTTTGCAGGTGACGTTGATTACCGACGAGGAAGTGAATATTGCTTTAGACGCACTTGAGGCCAGCAAAGAGCGTAAGAAACAACGCGCCGCGGCAAAAGCCAACTCATAATGGTCTGGTGCTGAAAATCTCTTAGAGTTGCATATCCATGGAACTAGCCCCGCCCGCGGGGCTTTTTTCTACCCACATGAAACTGGCTTAGCTTAACGCTCTTGGCGTATAGAGATCGAAACGGCTGCTTTGGCCGAGCATACGTTGGTGCGGTTCATCACCATTGAGATCGGGTGCAATGCGCGGACGCTTAACCACCACACGCTTGGTCGCCACAGCTCGCGCCAATGCCAGCAAAGCATCGGCATCTTCGTCACTACCAACCACATGGCGAAATGCCCACATGTCCTTTTTCACCTTCGCGGACTTTTCGCGATGCGGAAACATCGGATCTAAATACACTACTTCGGGGCGCGCCTCTGGTGGCAGTAGCAACTTAGCGCGCAACACACTCTGCGCATCATCGGCGTGCAATATTAAGCGCTCAGCCGTGCCTGCTAACTGAGCACTTTGCTGAGCGCGGCGCAGGCCATCGGCTAATAAGGCATGCACCAAGGGCACACGCTCAACCATTTCTACTTGCGCGCCAAGTGAAGCCAATATCCAGCTATCGCGACCAAGGCCTGCAGTAGCATCAAGCACACGAGGTGTGGCGCCCTTACGCAGGCCACAGGCGCGAGCAACGGCCTCACCGGCACCATGACCATTGGCAATGCGTCGCTGCAAGCTTGCATCGGCAAAATCAACGCGCACAGGCCCAGGTAAAGGTTTTTCTAGCGTTTGTAGTGCTAGGCCGTGCTCATCATAAATAAGCACAGACTCGGCGCTATCTGTGTGATCGGCTTGAGAGTTGCCATCATTTGCTTCAGTAATGCGCGTTTGCAGTCCGGCAAATAATTGTCGGCGATGCTGATTTTGCTCGCGCCCTGCCAACGGCTGCTCAGGCCATCCAGCCACGAATATCGCACCCAGCCTTTGTGCTTGCTCTTGTGCAAGCTCGGCATGAGCCTGCGTTAAGCAATACAGCGCCAGACTCATGACAGCCAGTTAATCCAGCCCGCCCAAGCGCTGATAAAGATGAATAGGCCAAAGCCGATGCGATACCAAGCAAACACCGTAAAGCCATGCGTGGAGACAAAGGCGACCAGGGCTTTCACCACCCAAGCGGCGACGAGGAATGCAGAAATAAAGCCAATGGCGAAGACAGGAAGATCGGCCAAGATAAATTCGTGACGGTGTTTAAAGACTGAATATACCGTGGCGCCAATCATGGTTGGTACGGCTAAAAAGAATGAGAACTCAGTAGCTGTTTTACGTGACAAGCCCACCAGCAAGCCGCCAATGATGGTCGCGCCCGAACGCGAGGTGCCGGGAACCATCGCTAAGCATTGAGCAAAGCCAACCTTAAGCGCGTCTTGCCAGCGCATATCATCGACATCATGCACGCGCACAATATGCTCACGGCGCTCAGCCCAGAGGATGACGACGCCACCTAAGATCAGCATAAAAGCGACTACGAAAGGACTAAATAAATAGTCGCGAATCACGCCAATTGCAAAGAAGCCAATAACTGCCGCCGGCAAAAAGCCCACTAAAATATTCACCACAAAGCGTGTAGACACTGGCTCTTTACTGAAGAAGCCACGAGTCACTCGGTTTAAGCGCTCGCGATAGTCCCAGCACACGGCCAAAATAGCGCCAAGCTGAATTGAAATTTCAAACACTACGCGTTTATCGTGAGTCCAGAAGTTCATCAGCTCGCCGGCAAGGATTAAATGCCCCGTGCTGGAGATCGGTAAAAATTCGGTAAGACCTTCGACAATGCCCATGAGTAGAGCTTGAAAATACAGTAGATAGTCCATCAAAAATCCTATGGTGCGGTGCTAATGGCGGCGGCCGAGTAGGCCTGATAAAAAGCGCTGGGCATGCGGCGAATACGGCCTTGGGCAATATCGACACAAACGAAATGGGTGCTGCCACGGAATACCGTTTGGCCATCGCTGAGACGAATAAATTGATAACAGCGATGCGTGGAAAGTTTATCAACCTCGGTCAGCCATGTGGCTAATATCAGCTCGTCATCGAGGTGTGTGGGCAATAAATAGGACAGTTCGTGCTTGCGTACGACCATGCCGTGGCCGGAGGCTTCATATTCGTCTGGGCCTAGGCCTAATGCACTCGAGTGCGACCACGCCACATCCTCAAGCCATTGTAAGTACACAACATTATTGGTGTGGCGCATGACATCGATATGTTCAGGCAACACACGCACGGTGACGGTATGCGGTTGCAGATGATCGAAGCTAGGGCTGCTCATAGGCCGCGACCGGGCAATTTTCGCCAGACATTATCGCGTAAATACACGGGCAAGGCCTGCTCAGGCGCCAGTGCTGGTTTATCGACTAGATACTCAGCCGCTAGGCCGGCAACATCGACAGCGCTAGGCGCTAGATCTGGCCATTGCTGACTGACAGGCATTTGCGCCGATAACACCTCGCCATAGCTGCTCCAGCCGCTGCCGACACCAACGCGCTCTATGTTGCTGGTGAGCCACTCAGCAGGTAGCGCATCGGGCTTGCACACCACTACCGGCGCTGTTGGCTGCATCCAACCATCGACGCAATGAAACACGCCAGCGTAAATCTCGCCCATGCGGGCATCGAAACAGGCCATGACATCGCTAACGCCATGTTCGCGCCAGGCCGCTTGCGCCAAGGTTTGTAAGCTGCAAATGCAGACCATGCCAAGGTCTGCGCCAAACGCTAAGCCCTGCGCCACGGAAGCGCCAATGCGCACGCCAGTAAAGGCGCCGGGGCCGTTAGCGTAGGCAATGGCATCGAGTGATTTTAGCGCCCAGCCAGACTCGCTGAGCAGCTCATCGACCATCGGCAAGATGAGCTGTGTTTGCTCACGCGGGGCAAATTGATGGCGAAAAATCATCTCGCCAGACTCAGTCGATAGCAATGCGGCCGAACAGTATTCGGTGGTGGTTTCTAAGGCCAGCAACTTCATGTGTGCGCAGGCTCCAAGGCATTAATAAACTCAAAAAACTCGGTCACAACAGCAATTTCTCGGGTGCGACGCATGGGCGGCAAGCTTTGCAAAAACAACTGGCCATAGGGCTTACCGACTAAACGCGGATCGCAGACCATGAGCACGCCAGTATCGAGCACATCACGAATCAAACGCCCTGCGCCCTGCTTCATGCTGATAATCGCCGATGGCAGCTGATAAGCCATAAATGGATTCTGGCCACGCGATTTATAGGCATCAAGGCGAGCTGACATCACCGGATCACCCGGTGAGGCGAACGGCAGTTTATCAATAATAACCAGCGATAGCGCCTGACCGCGCACATCAACGCCTTCCCAAAATGCACCCGTGGCCAATAAAACGCACTGCTCAGTGCTGGCAAAGCGGCGCAATAGTTCGGCTTTCGGCTGCGTGCCCTGAACCAAAAAAGTAAAGTCGAGCTGCTTTGGCAGCCATTCGGCAGCTTCACGCAGCGCTCTATGCGAGGTGAAAAGAAAAAATGCGCGGCCCTGACTGGCATTTAGCACTGGCACTGCAGCTCTCAAAACAGCATTGGTGTAATCCATCGCGCCAGTGTCAGGTAAGCCGCGCGGCACATAAAACAAGGCCTGCTGCTCATAGGCGAAAGGGCTAGGCAGCTGAATCGCCTCGATATCATCGCTCAAGCCTAGCTGCTGGCGAATATGACGAAAATCTTCGCGCACGGCCAAAGTTGCCGAGGTAAATATCCACGCCATCGGGTCTTGATCAATCAGCGCGCGAAATGGCTGCGAGACTTCTAGCGGCGTCCATTGCAGCACAAAGCCTTTGCGGAAGGTCTCGAACCAATGCACTTGGTTGTCTGGCGTGTCGCCGGTGAGCTCTTCAAAGGCCTTGCCTAGCTCTTCGGCACGGCGGTGGCAGCTATCCAAACCCTTGCTACGATCTTTCAGCGCCGCTAAGGCATCGAGTAAGGCGCCTAAGCTTAAGTTCACCGCCGCAATAGCGGCCGGCATCTCTGGCTGCTCAATGACCTCGGCCCACACGCCCTTGCGCGAGTCTTCACCCAGCTGCAGACGAAAATGCGCTAATCGCGTCTCGATGACCGACACCAAATCATTAGCGCCACGTAAATCACCGCCAGCCGCCAAGATTTCGCGCAAGGTGTCGGCCAGCAAATCGTTAATTTGCCGCGACGATAGGCTCTGGCCAAAGAACATCGCCGCCGTTTCCGGCAACTGATGCGCCTCATCAAAAATCACCGCATCTACCGCCGGCAATAGCTCACCAAAGCCGCGATCTTTCAGGGCTTTATCGGCAAAAAATAAATGGTGATTGACCACGATGATGTCGGCCTCGGCCGCCTGCTCACGCGCCTTCATCAGCGGGCAATCAGCGATTTTGGGACACTCTTGGCCCAGACAGTTATCCGCCGTACTCGTCACCAATGGCCAGACGCTAGAGTCTTCAGCAATGTCGATAAGTTCAGCAATATCGCCCATTTGCGTCTTGCCTGCCCACGCCGCCACACGCTGCAAATCGTGTACGACCTGTTTGCTCTCTAACTCGCCATCGCTCAAATGCTGCTCTAAGCGGTAGGGGCAAAGATAGTTGCTACGGCCTTTTAGCAGCGCGGTGCGAATAGGCTTGCCCAGTAGTGTGCGCACTTGCGGTAAATCGCGATGAAAAAGCTGATCTTGCAGGTTGCGCGTGCCGGTGGAGACCAAGGTTTTTTGCCCAGAAAGCATCGCCGGCACTAAATATGCAAAGGTCTTACCGGTACCCGTGCCGGCCTCAACCAAGAGCTGCGACTTCGCTTTCAGTGTCTTTTCTACGGCCAGAGCCATCGCCACCTGCGGCGCACGCGGCTGATAGCCAGGTACTTTTTCAGCAAAAGGCCCATCAGCACCGAGTGCATGGCTAACACTCATGGTCGTCATTGCGTTACCTGCATGGCGCAGCTCCTGTGGCTTAGTGACGTGCGCGTCATGCTGGTTTTAAGCATTAGGTCGCGCGTGAACTAAGTAAAGCAGCTGGAATAGCACTCTGCTCACTTTCTATCGCTGCCAAGCGCGGCGCCAACAACGCCTGCATCATGTCGATGTGCAGCTCATTGGCGTTTAGCGCATCAATATAGGCGTAGCGACCACCGCCCGCCTGCTGGAAAAACTCCCGATTTTCTACGGCGATCTCTTCCAAAGTTTCTAAGCAATCGGCCGAGAATGCAGGGCAAATGACATCAACAGAGGCCAGCGATTGCTCGCCCCAGGCCTTGAGCGTGGCATCGGTGTAAGGCTTTACCCATTCCTGCAAGCCAAAGCGCGACTGAAAGCTCACACACCATTGCTCATCGCTTAAGCCCAATTCACGCACCACAGCAGCTGCGGTTGCACGGCAATGCTCGGGATATGGATCGCCTTTGTCGGCATAGGGCTGAGGAATGCCATGGAAGGAAAACAGCAGCTTTTCGGCTTGACCATTTACTGCCCAATGCGCTTTGGTCGACTCAGCCAGCGCGTGAATATAGTGCGGATGAGCATGATAATCGCGGATGATTTGCAGCGATGGCAGTCGCCGCTGCTGCGGAATCCAGCGCGCAATTTGGTCGTATAGCGGCGCTGTAGAGGTTGCTGAATATTGTGGAAATAATGGCAGCACCACCCATTGATCAATGCCCTGCTGATGGCAATGCGCCATGGCATCACGCAATGATGGCTCGCCATAGCTCATGGCTGGCAACACCTGCACATCGAGAGCGGGAAATGCAGCAGACACACGCGCCTGAACTGCCGCAACTTGCGCCAACAGCGTCTCGCGCATCGGCGACTCATGCGTCCAAATACTGGCATAAGCCTTGGCCACGCGCTTTGGCCGTGATGGCAAAATAAGCAGGCGTAGAATAAAAAACCAAATTAGCCGAGGCACTTCAATCACGCGACTATCACTTAAAAATTCGCGTAAATAGCTGCGTACAGCGGCCGGCGTTGGTGCTGTTGGCGTGCCGAGGTTAGCCAAAATAACCGCTACTTTGGTGCGTTCGATGGTCGGCGCAGGGCTTTTATCGCGGCAATAGCAAGATTCATTAACGCAGTTCATGAGCAACTCTCTCAAACAACACGTGGGCATAATACAGGCCAAATAATTAATGGTCTGCCTGAGCCAGAAACAATAACGCCGCGCAGGGCGCGGCGTTAGTTTACAAGCACTACACGTGTTTAGCTTAACGCTGCCAACATACGTTTGGTGATGTCATCAACTGAGCCCACGCCTTCCACTAAATGGTATTTAGCCGCATTGGGCGTTTGGCCATCACGAGCTTGATAGAAACCAACCAAAGGCTGTGTTTGCTCATGATAGATGGCTAAGCGCTTAGCTACTGTTGCTTCAGTGTCATCTGGACGCTGCACAAGATCTTCGCCAGTCTCATCATCTTTGCCCGCAACTTTTGGCGGATTATGCATGACATGATAAACACGGCCAGAAGCGGGGTGCACGCGGCGACCTGACAAGCGCGCGATGATTTCTTCATCGGCAACACGAATTTCGACAACATGATCAATCGACACGCCGGCATCAATCATTGCTTGCGCTTGCGGGATGGTGCGCGGAAAACCATCAAACAAAAAACCTGGCGCGCAATCGGCCTGCTTAATACGTTCTTTCACCAAACCAATGATGATGTCATCAGAAACCAAACCGCCAGCATCCATAACCTTTTTCGCGGCAATGCCAAGCTCTGTGCCAGCCTTCACCGCCGCACGTAGCATGTCGCCGGTGGAGATTTGCGGAATGCCAAAACGGCTCATGATGTTCTGAGCCTGCGTGCCCTTACCAGCACCTGGCGCTCCCAAAAGAATAATACGCATCCATTTTACTCCCAATCTCAAGGCGGCAAGGATACTCGCCCAAGCCGCCTTTTCACAAGACTTTCACCGCCAAGCTGCGACCAACGGACTATCGCGCTTCGACTTTCTCGCTAATTCGCAGGCGCACTATTTGATCACTGGCTTTCTGCACTGGTACTGCTACTGCTTGCCAGCCGGGCCCAGTGGCATCGCCACTAGTCGATATTCTCGCCGAAATAACCACATCCGCGAATGAACTCAGCAGTCTTGCTGAGTTCAAGCTATGGCGATCATTGAGCGCAATCGACATCGGAAACTGCGCCACTGGCTGCCCCACGGCGGCAATCGGCATCGGCATACCGGCAGGTTCGCGAGCGAAAATAAACAAGGTTGCATCGGCGGGTATGGCGCGTGCCACTTCTGGCGCAAGCGTGACCTCGATGCGATATAGCGTATCTGCGGCTGCCGTGACTTCACCGGCGCTACCGGCCTCTGCAATCAAGCCGGCAATGCGTTGATCAGCCGCCGAATCTGCCTCAGCAGCAGGCATTGCCGCGCGCAGGGCTCGTAGCTTCGTTAACACCGCTAGTGCCGTGGCATTATCGCCAGCACGCAAGCTGCCCATACCAAGCATCAATAAGGCGCCTTGATGATCAGGCTCGCGCTGCAAAATACCATTGAGCAAGTTTGCAGCTAGAGAATCCATCGCGCCTTGCTGCGACATGATGCTGGCTTGCACATAGGTCATCGCCACTTGGATATCGCTAGGGCTAAGCTCCACAGCACGGGCCAAAGCCTCTTTTGCCGGACCAAACTCACGTGCTTGCATGAAGCCCAAGCCTAAAGTTAGCCAGCCTTCGCCATTATGCGGATCGGCCTGGACACGACGCTGCAGCGCACGCATAAAGTCCGGCAAACTAGCATCTGGCGATTGTTCCGCCATGTCCTGCCCCGCCAGCAACTTATCGATAGTCGGCGCTAAGCGCTCAGCATTATGCGTATCTTTCGCCAAACCTGGGCTCAAAAATATGCCTAGCCATAACGCCACACTCGCGACAGGAACAATCAGCAATAACGCCAGCGCCAAACCACCCACTTTCAATGGCCGACTACTTTGATCTGCCACTTGTTGGTTATCGGCTAATAGCCCGCGATCGAGCTCCAACTTCAGCGCGGCATAGGTCTCAGCGGTGATGCGCGATGCCATGTGATCGGCATTTAGCTCAGCCAAACGCTCATGATAAATTTGCTTCGATAAGGCCTGCGCGCTACGACCTGTCACCGCCATACCACCACGTAATGGCCAGAGCAGGCAAAATGCCGTGGCTAGCGCTAATAATATCGCCGCCAACACCATCGGCACTAAGGTCATTTGATCCGCACCCAAACTCATCATGACCTACGCTCCTGATCACCGGACAATACACGCTGCAGCTGCTCCGCCTCTTGTGACGACAATGGCCTAGGCTTGGCAATCACCCCGCGCGTCCGTCGCCACATGGTAAAACCGGCCACAATGAGCAGAATAAATGGACCGAACCAGAGCACAAACGTGCTGGCGCGCACAGGCGGCTTATAGGTAATGAAGTCGCCATAGCGCGCGATCAAATAATCACGAATTTCGCCATCGCTTTGGCCTGCTTTAATTTGCTCATAAACACGGTCTTTCAGATCTCCAGCTAAGCCTGCATCAGAGCCGGCTAAGTTGGTATTTTGGCATTTTGGGCAGCGCAGCTCATCAATCAATGCGCGGTAGCGAGTTTCCTGCAGTGGCGTATCGAAGTCGCGGACATCAACAGAGGCAAAGCTTGCTGCAGAAATCAGCATCAGGCTGAGTAATAGATAGCGAATCATGGCTTAGCCTCCTGCGCATATTCAGCTAATAGCGCCTCATAGCGTGGCTTCAACTCGGTTTGCCATGCCTTCGGGTCGAGCACGCCAACTGCGCGATAACGAATGATGCCATTGCCATCGACTAGATACGTTTCTGGCGCGCCATAGACACCTAGATCGATGCCTAAGCTGCCATCTTCGTCAAAAATGACTTGCTCAAAGGCATTGCCGTTATTGCTTAGCCAAGCCAGAGCTGCTTGCCGATTATCTTTGTAGTTCACACCGATAATGCGCACGCCTTGGCCTGCCAACTCAACCATGACAGGATTTTCGATAAGGCAGGAAACACACCATGTTGCCCACACATTGAGCAGTGTGACATTGCCTTTAAAGATGCTTTCGTCAAGCTTTAGCTCGGGATCAGCAAGGCTGGGCAAGTTAAAGGCCGGCACTGCGTGGTCTAAGCGCGCAGAAGGCAAAAATGAAGGATCACTGCCATTGCGGCTAAATAGCAAAAGCGCCAAAGCCAAAAACAGTGCCAATGGCAACGCGAAAACTAACCAGCGACTCGATGATTTCATGTCGCCGCTCCTGTGCTAGCACGCGGCGTTGGCGTAGCACTGACACGATGGCGATAACGTTTATCGAGCAATGACATGAGTGCGCCCAAGGCCATCACCAAAGCACCAAACCACATCCAGCGCACCATTGGTTTCACGTAAACACGCACTGCCCATGCGCCGTTGTCCAGTGGCTCGCCTAGCGCGACATAGAGATCGCGCCAGAGCGTGCCGGTAATGGCGGCTTCAGTCATCGGGCTTTGCTGCACGCGGTAGATACGCTTCTCCGGATGCAACACTTCGGACCACGCGCCTGAGCTCACCACCAAGGTGCCTCGCTGTGCCGTGTAGTTTGGGCCGCGATGATCTTCGACGCCATCAAAACGAAATACATAATCGCCGACAGTTAGTGTCTCACCGGGAGCTAAGCGCACATCTTTTTCCACGCTGTAATGCGAGGTCATTGCCACACCCAAAACCACCAAGACCAGACCAATATGGCCCAGCTGCATGCCCCAATAACTAGGAGTAAGTTTCTTTAGGCCCAGCCAACGCGTTCTGGCATGGCGCGTCTTCACCAGTACATCTTCAAATAAAGCACCTAAGACCCATGCCGACAAGCCAATGCTGAGTGCAACTAGCCATGGCAGATCGCCATAGACCAATAGCGGTAGCGCAATCGCCGCCACTACCGCGGCAATCAGCACGCGCCACAAGGGCAGCAGACGCTTACTCAAGGTGTCGCGCTTCCAATTGATGTGCGGACCAATGCCCATAAACACCATCAGTACCAAAGTCAGCGGCACAAACAGCAAGTTAAAGTACGGAGGCCCAACCGATAGCTTGCCAAGATCTAGCGCGTCTGCGACTAGCGGAAATAAGGTGCCGAGCAAAACTGTCACGGTCGCAGTGAGCAGGAATAGGTTGTTAATCATCAAGAAAAAGTCGCGCGACACCGTGGTGTGCCTACTCTCGCTTTGCAAACTCGGCGCTTTCCAAGCAAACAAGGCCAATGAGCTGCCAATCACCACAATCAAGATCGCTAAGATATACAAGCCGCGAGAGGGGTCCGAAGCGAAAGCATGCACCGAAGTCAGCACGCCTGATCGCACCAAGAAAGTACCCAACAAGCTCAAAGCAAAGGCAATAATAGCCAGCAACACAGTCCAGGCTTTAAATACGCCGCGCTTTTCTGTTACCGCCAATGAGTGCAGCAAGGCCGTGCCCGCTAACCATGGCATAAATGAAGCATTCTCAACTGGATCCCAAAACCACCAGCCGCCCCAGCCGAGTTCGTAATATGCCCACCACGAGCCTAAGGCGATGCCTACGCTTAAAAATGCCCACGCCGCCAATGCCCATGGCCGCGACCAGCGTGCCCAGGCCGAATCAAGGCGGCCATTAAGCAAGCCCGCCAGCGCGAAAGCAAAAGGCACAGCAAAGCCGACATAGCCCATATAAAGCATGGGTGGATGGAAGATTAAGCCGGGGTCTTGCAGCAAGGGATTGAGGTCATTTCCCTCAATGGGGAAGTCGGGAAATAGGCGGTTGAATGGGTTTGATGTGAATAAGACAAAGCTCATCATGGCCGTGCTGATTAGGCCCAAAATGGCGAGTACGCGCGCGGTCATGATCAAAGGCAGTGCTTGCGAAAAGCGTGCGACAGCAGCAGTCCAGCCCGCTAGCACGAGTACCCAGAGCAATAAGGAGCCTTCGTGGCCACCCCAAACGGCGGAAATTTTGTACCAAAATGGCAGCAGCGTATTGGATTGGCGCGCAACATAGTCAACGCTGAAGTCATTCAGCAAAAACGCTGCCGTTAGGCCAATAAATGACAACAGTAATAGGCCGAACTGAGCATAGGCTGCTGTTCGTGCGACAGCCTGAATACGGGGCTCACCGCGTACTATGCCCAACCACGGCAAGGTGCCCTGAATTAAGGCCACGATGGCTGCCAATACCAGCGCAAATTGACCGAGTTCAACCCACATAACGTTCTCCTAATGCCATATCAGCACGCGTATCAGGTCGCCATCATACCTGCGCTGCCCACCCTGTCCAGTTACACCGCTAAATCATTCAAATTGCTGCTTTGTTAAGCCTTTGCAAAGGACCAAAAACACATTTAGAAACAACTCTAAGACTAATGGGTCGGCATTCTCCCCCAATGCCCTTGCTACCATGGGCGCACGAAAAAACTGCCTAAGGAAATCTATGAGCGACGTTTATCAGCAAACCCAGTTTAGCCGCGAAGAGCTTATTGCCTGCGCTCGTGGGGAACTCTTTGGGCCAGGCAACGCCCGCCTGCCATTACCCAATATGCTGATGATGGATCGCATCATTCACCTCTCACGCGAAGGCGGCACAAACGGCAAAGGCGAAATCATCGCCGAACTCGATATCCATCCAGACCTGTGGTTTTTTCAGTGCCACTTTGAAACCGACCCTGTGATGCCCGGCTGCTTAGGCCTCGATGCATTGTGGCAACTACTCGGCTTTTATCTCGGCTGGCGCGGCAACCCTGGCCGCGGCCGAGCCTTAGGCGCTGGCGAAGTGAAGTTCTTCGGCCAAGTTTTGCCCACAGCAAAAGTATTGCGCTACGAGATCAATATCCGCCGTGTAGTCGAACGCAAGCTGGTCATGGGCATCGCTGATGGTCGAGTATTGCTCGATGGCCGCGAAATCTACACTGCTAGCGACTTGCGTGTTGGCCTCTTTACCAGCACTGAAAACTTCTAATTGGAGCATCCTATGCGCCGCGTCGTCATTACTGGCTACGGCATTGTTTCCTGCCTTGGTCATGACACCGAAACTGTAAAAAACAGCCTGTTTAACGGCATTTCCGGCATCCGTGCCAATGAAAAATATACCGAAATGGGCTTTCGCAGCCAAGTCAGCGGCTCCATTCGTGACCTCGATCTAGATGCCTTGATTGACCGCAAAATGCGCCGCTTTATGGGCGATGCTGCAGCCTATGGCTATGTTGCACTAACTCGCGCCATCGAAATGTCCGGCCTCAGCTCTGAGCAAATCGTTAATCCCCGCACCGGTCTGGTGGCAGGCTCTGGTGGCGCATCAAGCACCAACCAAGTGGCCGCCGCCGACATCGCCCGCGAAAAAGGCGTAAAGCGCATTGGCCCATACATGGTGCCACGCACCATGTCCTCTACATTGTCGGCCTGCCTCGCCACTGCCTTCCAAATCAAGGGCGTGAACTACTCCATCGCTTCCGCTTGCGCGACTAGCGCGCATTGCATTGGTCATGCCGCCGAACTCATCCAGCTCGGCAAGCAAGACGTGGTATTTGCCGGTGGCGGCGAAGAAGAAGCTTGGGAAGAGTCGTGCATGTTCGATGCCATGGGCGCGATGTCGAGCAAATACAACGACACTCCCGAAAAAGCCTCACGTGCCTATGACGCCAATCGCGATGGCTTCGTCATTGCTGGTGGTGCCGGCATGGTTGTCGTCGAGTCCTATGATCACGCGATTGCTCGTGGCGCGACTATCTTGGCGGAAATCGTTGGCTATGGCGCCACTTCCGATGGCCATGACATGGTCGCCCCTAGCGGCGAAGGTGCTGAGCGCTGCATGAATATGGCACTGCAAACTGTCGATACGCCTATCGATTACCTAAACACCCATGGCACTTCTACACCGGTAGGCGATTTAGCCGAACTCAAAGCCATTCGTGCAGTTTTTGGCGATAAAGCCCCCGCCATTAGCTCGACAAAATCACTGTCTGGCCACTCTTTGGGCGCTGCCGGTGCTCAAGAAACGATCTACTGCTTAATCATGCTCGCCAATGATTTTGTCACCGCCTCAGCCAATATTGAGACACTAGATCCAGAGGCTGAAGGCCTGCCAATTGCCTTAAAACGAATTGATAATGCCGGTTTAAAAACCATCATGAGCAATAGTTTTGGCTTTGGTGGCACCAATGCCAGCTTAGTCTTGCGCAAGCTCTAAGCCTTGTGCTGGGCGGCTTTCACGGCCGCCCAGCCGCCCCAGAAAGCCCCAACCTGACAAATGTTACAGTGCTCACTGTCAAAATTGATTGACCACTGATTGGAAAAACTTTAGCGTATCTCGAGTTCAATTCCTGAGACCTAATTAATGTCCACTCAACATCACGATATTTTGATCATCGGCGCCGGCCTTTCTGGTATCGGTGCAGCCTGCCACTTCAGCCGCAACTGCCCGACTAAATCGATTGCCATACTCGAGCGCCGTCAGGCCATTGGTGGTACTTGGGATTTATTTCGCTATCCCGGCATTCGCTCCGACTCCGATATGTTCACTTTTGGTTACAGCTTCAAGCCATGGGTTGAGTCGCGCGTATTGGCCGATGGCCCGTCGATCAAGCAGTACATGACTGATACGGCAAAAGAGTATGGCGTAGATAAAAAAATTCATTATGGCCGCCAAGTCATCAACTCAAACTTCTCGACCAAAACTGGTCTTTGGACTGTCGAAGCCAAAGACGAAGCAAGCGGCGAGTCAGAGAAATTCACCACCAACTTCTTAATGGTCTGCACCGGCTACTACAACTATGACAAGGGCTACCGCCCAACATTCCCCAATGAAAAAGCCTTCAAAGGCGACATTATTCATCCACAGTTTTGGCCAGAAAACCTCGACTACAGCGGTAAACGCGTGGTTATTATCGGTAGCGGCGCCACGGCAATCACCTTACTGCCAACCATGACCGACAAAGCTGCTCACGTGACCATGTTGCAGCGCTCACCGACCTACATTATGTCGGTGCCGGCCATTGACCCAGTAGCGCGTGCACTGCAAAAAGTATTGCCAGAAAAGGCTGTTTATCGCCTCAATCGTATCCGCAATATCGGCCTACAGCGCATGCTATTTCAGGCCGCGCGCAAACGCCCTGCGGCAGTCAAACGCCTATTGCTAGGCATGGTGAAGAAGCAGCTTGCGGGTAGCGGCATCGACATGAGGCACTTCACGCCCAGCTACCAACCTTGGGATCAGCGCCTATGCGTAGTGCCCAATGGCGATCTATTTAAAGTTCTGCGTGAAGGCAAAGCCAGCATTGCCACCGACCACATTGAAAAATTCACTACAAACGGCATTTTGCTGAAATCGGGCGAGGAAATTCCAGCCGACATCATCATCACGGCGACAGGTCTCGATGTGCAAATGACCGGCGGCATGAACTTGAAGGTCGACAATAAATCTGCGGCCGCTAAGACACGCTTGACCTATAAAGGCGTATTGGTCGAAGGCATACCCAATGCCGCCATGGTGTTTGGCTACACCAATGCGTCTTGGACACTGAAAGCCGACTTGGCCAGCGAATATGTCTGCCGCCTCATCAACCATATGGATGAAAAAGGCTATCGCACGGTAGAAGTTCACGACCATGACAATTTGGTCACCGAAGATACGGTGCTCGGCAGTTTAAGCTCAGGCTATATTCAACGCGCAGCTGACAGCTTGCCGCGCCAAGGCAGCAAGGCGCCATTTCGCGTAGTGCAAGACTACTTGCGTGATGTTCCGCTGATGCGCTTTACGCCTATCGATGATGGCTATTTGCAGTTCGATGGCAAGCCGGCGCGCGCACCTAGCGGCCTTAGTCGCGTTACCGCACCACTGAAAGCCGCCTTTGGTCGAGGCTAAGCCTTAATCGGATAAGTAATATTCAACCGTGGTGACCACGCGCACGCGCTTCATGTGCGGCGTGCTGTCATCGCGGTTGTTGATGCTAAATTGCCCTTGCTGAGCTGACTTGATTTTGCCCAACTTGCTATTGGAGTCTTGGGCAAATTTTTCAGCGACTGCACGGGCATTTTTAGTTGCCTCCTCAATCATCGCTGGCTTAATTTTGCTTAAATCCTCATAGCTAAACACGCGCTGGATATCTTCTTTGGTGACTGACACCACCACGCCTTGCTTACCCAATTCCAGCAAGCTCGCCATGGCTTTGCGTACCGCATCTACCTTGGTGGTGAATACCGTTACATCGCCTTCGCCGGTGTAACGAAACTTAATCTGACTTTTATCGCCCCACTGATTGGCATAAGCATCGGCAATAACTGGTGGCGCCAAAGAAATTTCATCATCGCTTAAGCCATGCTTTTTCAAGAAAACACTGATCATGCGTTGGTTTTTTTCAACGTCTAAATACAGTTTATCTAGGTCATTTTCAGCAACTTGATAGCGGATCGGCCATGCCGCCGTAGTGGCATCAACATCGCGCTCAGATAAGCCCTTCACGCTCACTGTACGCTCCATGGCCTTCACCGATACAGCGGCATCGGCCAATTGATAGCCTAAGGCCGACAGACCCAATACAACGCATATGCCAAGCGCTAAGGCGCTGCCCTTTGTCACAGATGTCATGGTATTGGCTCCTAATCAAGAGTATGTATGGGGCTTACTTACGCTTCATCGGCCATTAGGTGCACCGCCACCACTACCTCGCCGGCCCAAATACATATTAGGCGATCGCGCTGCCATGGCGGAATACTCTGCTCTTGGCACCAGTTTTTCAGACTAATGCTGTGCTGCTGATGATTTAGCGCTGAGGCTTCCTTAAGACAATTCGAGTCAATCAGCAGCCGCTCACCACCAACGCGCGGGGCTATACGCCATGGCATCTCGAGTAATTGGTCGTTTCTATTTAAATGCGGGCATAGCTCATTTAATGACCATAAGCGCCCTGCCCACTCGATAGGCTCAAGCGGATTAGGCCAGTTGATAGCTGCTGGTAATTCGCTAATCAGCTCATCGTGGCGCAGATATAAACGCTCACGATAACGCCGCAGCGACCAACCGGCCCACGCCAACTGCGGCTGGGCATCGGCGCGCGCCTGCAGCAGCTCCAGCTTCACGCGCGGCCAATAACGATACGGTAATGTTGGTGCCCCCTTGCGCTGCAACCAACGCGCGATGACCGCCTGACGACTGGCTTCGCTCAGCGCATTGAGTGCTGGGATATCTAAAGTTTTGCCATCACCGCTGAGCTGCTGCAAAAGGTCATCGCTAAGCTCATTTAAGGCATCGGCTTGCTGCGCCAGTTGTTGGCTGCTACGAGCCAATAACTGCGATGCTTCGGGCCAGCGCTGTTGCAGCAGAGGCAATAGCTGATGACGTAATAAGCTGCGGTCAAAGCGCGGATCGGCATTGGCAGGATCTTTTACAACGGGTAGCTCACTAATGCTGCTAAGCCAACTCGTGATGGCCTGTCGCGATTGGCCAAGCCATGGCCGCCAGCGCAACATCGCAGGTAACTGCGTATTACTGCTACGCCACAAACTCTGCTCGCGCATAGCCGCCAAGCCCTGCACACCTGCACCACGCATCAGTCGCAGCAACAGCGTTTCGGCTTGGTCATCCTGATGGTGGGCCAGCAGCAGCGCTTCGCTCTCGCTCATAAGCGCGGCAATGGCATCGTAGCGTGCCCGCCGTGCGGCATCCTCAATGCTAGCTTGCACCGGCACTTGGACACGCAAAATCTGTAGAGGAATTTGCCAAGCCGCCGCTTGCTGTTCAGCAAGCATCGCCCAGCTGTCGGCATCGGGGTGAAGGCCGTGATGCACATGCACTGCGCGCAGCCGAAAGTCTAAGGCTGAGGCAGCCTGCTTAGCGGCGCAGAGTAAAGCGTAGGAGTCGGGGCCGGCGCTAAGCGCTACGACAAGACCCGTGATGCTAGGGGCATCGAGCTGCCGCGCGCGCAAAAACGCGTCGAGCGCGGCAACTGGGCTCATTCGCTGGCTAGCTGCTCGGTATTGCCATAGCTCATCAGGCGATCGTAGCGGCGATTTAGCAGGCTGTCGTGATCTAGGCTGCGTAGCTTTTTCAGCTGGCTTAGCAGCGCTTTGCGCAGGCTATCGGCAACGCGATCAAAGTCGCGGTGTGCGCCACCCAAAGGCTCACTGACTAAATCATCAACAAAGCCTAATGAGTGTAGGCGCGAGGCAGTGAGGTTCATTGCCTCTGCCGCTTCAGGTGCTTTTGCAGCGGTTTTCCACAGAATAGAAGCGCAGCCTTCTGGGGAAATCACCGAGTAAGTGCTGTATTGCAGCATCAATAAGCTGTCGCAAACACCAATAGCCAAGGCACCGCCGGAGCCACCCTCACCAATCACAGTCGAGATGATTGGTGTTTTCAGACGCGACATGACCGCTAAATTTTTTGCGATGGCCTCACTCTGGCCACGCTCTTCAGCATCGATACCAGGATAAGCGCCTGGCGTGTCGATAAAAGTAAAGATGGGCATTCTAAAGCGCTCAGCCATTTCCATCAGGCGTAAGGCTTTGCGATAGCCTTCTGGGCGCGGCATGCCAAAGTTACGGCGCACTTTCTCGCGCACATCGCGGCCCTTCTGATGACCAATGATCATCACCGGCTCGCCCATAAAGCGCGCAGTACCGCAAATCAGTGCGGCATCGTCGGAGAAGCTACGGTCGCCATGGAGCTCATCGAAATCGGTAAATAGGCGCTGAACATAGTCCATGGTGTAAGGACGGCGCGGATGACGCGAGATCTGTGAGACTTGCCACGAGGTTAGTTTGGAAAAAATATCTTCAGTGAGAGCCAGGCTTTTTTTACGCAGCCGGGCGACCTCGTCATCGATATTTAAGCTGGTGCCATCGCCAACTTGCTTTAGCCCTTCAATCTTGGCTTCAAGCTCAGCGATAGGTTGTTCAAAATCGAGATAATCGGGATTCATGAAACGCTCTCATTAACTATGCACCGAGTGTAGCTGACACGGCGCGGCGCGCAAACCCACTACTTAGTACAGTACACGCACACTATCGTGACCCAGGCGCTGGCGTAAACCGCGCAGCAATGGATCGGTCAGTTTTACTCGCCACTGCTCGCTGCCCAGTAATGTAGCTTGCGCGGCTGGATGTTGCACACGAAAACGCAGCATAGCACCCTCGGCTTGGCGCTGGGTTTGTAGCCATTCGGTTAGGTCGTGAACTCCACGCAGACCCAAGGCAACGGGTACAGTGAGCTCCAAGCCCTTGCTCAAGCGTGTACGAGCATCGACTAAAGGTTGAATCGATTTAGCCACGACCTTGAGCATGCCCGCGTACTCATCCATCGAGACTTCACCCTCAATAACGAGCACGCTATCACTGCTTAATAGCGGCCTAACTTGCTCTAAAACTTCACTGAATACAGTCACTTCAACACGTGCCGTACGGTCATCAATAGTTAAAAATGCGCGTGAACCACGAGCACCTTTCATGATGCGATGGCCCATCAGCAAGCCGGCAACGGTCGTGTTTTGGCCACGGCGCGTGGGCTGTAAATCAGCGAGGCGGCACGTTACCAGGCGGCTTAGCTCGGCCTCGTATTGATCAATGGGATGACCCGTGAGATAAAGCCCGAGTGTCTCTTTCTCGGCCTGCAAGCGCTCATCTTCACTCCACTCCATGGCCTCTGACCAGTCACCGGAGGGCGCGGCTTCGAGCACATCGCCAAATAAATCGACCATGCCGCAGTCGTCGTTGCGCGCTTGTTGCTCGGCAGCAGCAACAGCATTTTCTAGAGACGCCATGATCACAGCACGATTTGTACCTTGATCATCGAGCGCGCCAGCACGAACTAATGCCTCCAGCGCGCGCTTATTGAGCTTGCGTAAATCGATACGGCGGCAGAAATCGAAGAGATCCTTAAAGCCACCATCAGCTTCGCGTGCCGCCAAAAGCGATGCCACTGGGCCCTCGCCGACACCGCGAATAGCGCCGAGGCCGTAAATCACTTCACCGGCATCATTAGCAACAAAGCGGAATGCCGACTCATTGACGCTAGGCGGGCGAATGGTCAGGCCCATGGCGCGACACTCTTCAATGAAGACTACGATTTTGTCGGTGTTGGCCATCTCAGATGACAACACGGCGGCCATAAACTCGGCCGGATAATTCACTTTCAGCCACGCGGTTTGGTAGGACACCAAGGCGTAAGCCGCCGAGTGCGACTTGTTAAAGCCATAGCCGGCGAACTTTTCCATCAAGTCAAAAATGCCACCGGCTTGCGCAGGGTCAACACCGCGCGCGCCCGAACCTTCCATGAACTTAACGCGCTCTTTCGCCATCTCTTCGGGTTTTTTCTTACCCATGGCGCGGCGCAACATGTCCGCGCCGCCAAGCGAATAGCCTGCCAAGACCTGAGCGATCTGCATGACTTGCTCTTGATAAAGGATGACGCCGTAAGTGTTTTCCAGCACCGGGCCAAGCTCAGGATGCGGATAAGCAACTTCGGCACGGCCATGCTTACGATTAATGAAGTCGTCGACCATGCCCGACTCTAGTGGCCCAGGTCGATACAGCGCCACCAGCGCCACCACGTCTTCGAAGCGTGAAGGTTTGAGCTTCTTAATCAGCTCCTTCATGCCGCGCGATTCGAGCTGGAATATCGCCGTGGTTTTACCCTCGGACATGACCTTATATGGCTCGTGATCATTGAGCGGAATGCGTTCGATCTCGATCGGTGCCTCACCGCGGCGTGCACGCTTGGCATTAATGTCTTTTAACGCCCAATCGATGATGGTGAGCGTGCGCAGACCCAAGAAGTCGAACTTCACTAGGCCTACCGACTCGACATCGTCTTTATCGTATTGGCTGACCCATTTGCCCTCATCGTCGGTATAGACCGCGGTGAAATCGGTGAGCTTGCCCGGCGCGATCAAAACACCGCCGGCGTGCTTACCAACGCCACGCGTGATGCCTTCGAGGCGAATCGCCATTTCCCAAATTTCGAGCGCGTCGTCGTGATCGCTGAGATCAGCCACGGTGAGTAACTCTTCCAGCATGGGCTCTTGTTCACGCGCTTCTTGCAATGAAATTCCGGGCGTAAAAGGAATCATTTTCGACATGCGATCTGCCAAACCATAGGCCTTACCGAGTACTCGCGCGACATCGCGAATGACCGCTTTTGCCGCCATGGTGCCGAAGGTAATAATCTGCGACACGGCTTGGCGACCGTAATGATTGGCCACGTATTCGATGACGCGATCACGGCCTTCCATGCAAAAATCGATATCGAAGTCGGGCATCGAGACCCGTTCGGGGTTCAAGAAGCGCTCGAACAACAAGTCGTATTTGATCGGATCAAGGTCAGTAATCAATAGCGAATACGCCACCAATGAGCCCGCACCAGAGCCCCGCCCTGGCCCTACTGGCACACCGTTTTCTTTCGCCCAACGAATGAAATCCATGACGATGAGAAAGTAGCCGGGAAAGCCCATTTGATTAATGATGTTGAGCTCAAACTCCAGTCGCGCTTTGTATTCAGCCTCGATTTCCGGCATGTCGGCGCGGCTGCGATCAAAGAGTTTATCGAGGCGCTTTTGCAGGCCTTCGTGTGAGAGCTGCGAGAAATACTCGGCCATGGTCAGGCCCGGTGGCACCGGAAAATCGGGCAAATAATTTTTGCCTAAACTCAAGCTCAAACTGCAACGCTTAGCGATCTCAACGGTGTTGGCTAAGGCCTCAGGAATGTCGCTAAACAACTCCTGCATCTGCTCCGTGCTTTTGAAGTATTGCTCGGAGCTGTATTCACGTGGGCGGCGCGGGTCGTCGAGGGTATAGCTTTGCGCAATGCTTACGCGCACCTCATGTGCCTCGAATTCTTCCGGCGTGAGAAAGCGCACATCATTGGTCGCCACTACTGGGCACTGACGCCGTTCGGCCAAGGCCACAGCGGCATGCAGATGATCTTCTTCGCCTTCACGGCCGGTGCGCTGCAACTCCAAATACACGCGCGATGGGCACAGTGTCATCCAGTCTGTTAGCAGCCTGTCGGCTTGGGCAATATCGCTACCGATTAAGGCCTGGCCGACATCGCTGGTGCGGCTGAGCAGAAAAATTAAGCCGTTATTTCGCGCTTGGAGCTCGCTATACGCCAGAACTGGTCGGCCTTGCTCTTGACCTGAAATATAAGCCTCAGACAGCAAGGCGATAAGGTTTAAATAGCCGGCGTGATTCATCACTAGCGCCGTCACTAGGTTCAGCGACTCACCATTGCGAATAACAATATCGGCACCGAAAATCGGCTTGATGGCTTTTTTCTGAGCGGCTTTAAAGAACTTCACCAAGCCGTAGACATTCATCAAGTCGGCCATCGCCACCGCCGGCATCTCGGCCTTTAATGAGGCTGAGACTAGGGCGGGAATTCGCACGATAGAGTCTTGCAGGGAAAACTCAGAACGCACGCGTAAATGCACAAAACCGGTCATGGAGCACTCATCGCTAAAGACTGACGCACCGGCGCAAACGAGCGGCGATGCTGGGGCAAGGGGCCAAGTTCAGCGAGCGCTCTCAAATGCGCAGGCGTTGGGTAGCCCTTGTGACGATCAAAACCATAATCCGGATGCGTGGCGTGCAATTCAGCCATCTCGCGGTCGCGAGCGACTTTCGCCAAGATGCTTGCGGCACTGATTTCTGCCACCGTGCCATCGCCTTTAACGATAGCTTCAGCTGTCATCGGCAATACCGGGCAGCGATTGCCATCAATCAAGACATGGTCTGGCTGAAGGCTAAGCGCCGCCACAGCACGCTGCATCGCTAGCATGGTCGCTTGTAAAATATTTAGCTCATCGATCTCAATTGGCTCAGCACGGCCAAGCGACCACGCCAAAGCATCGCGCTCAATGATTACGGCCAAGGCTTCACGCCGCGCAGCGGTGAGCTTTTTTGAGTCTGCCAAGCCAGCTATCGGTTTTAATGGGTTCAGGATCACCGCAGCCGTGACCACTGCACCAACCAATGGACCACGGCCTACTTCATCAACGCCGGCGACTAGCCTCATGGCACACGCACAGGCTTGGCAAGCAGCTCAGTAATAGCGTGCGCACCGGTAACGCTGGCATTGCGTGCTAATTGCTGATGAAAATGCTCAAAGCTAACGGCTGTCTCGCTCACACGTACGGGGTCATTGAGCCACGCCAATACTTCATGAGCGATATTTTTCGGATTAGCCTGGCCTTGCAGAAGCTCGGGCACAATGCGACGACCAGCGAGCAGATTTGGCAGGCTAACGAATGGTATGCGCACCAAAAAGCGCGCAATCAGCCAGGTTAGCCAATGCAGACGATAAGTCACCACCATCGGTTTTTTCAGCAATAACGCCTCGAGCGTGGCAGTACCTGACGCCAGTGCAACAACATCGGCGGCGGCCATGATTTCACGGCCAACACCAGCGCCTAAGCGTTGATCGAAAACACGAATACTTAATTCAGAATAGTCTGCGACTAAGGCATCGATATCAGCACGGCGCTCGGCGTTGATGGCAGGAATGAGAAATACGCAGTCTGGACGCTTAGCGTGGATGCCTCGCGCGGCTTCCAATAGTAATGGCAACAAACTCGCCACCTCGCCACGACGACTGCCCGGTAATAGCGCAACATAAGGCGCAGGCGTAAGGCCTAAACGCTGTTGTGCAGCGGCGGTGTCATTAATGCGCGGCATGGAGTCGGCGAGTGGATGGCCGACAAAGACAGCATCGACATCGTGTTGGTCATAAAAGGCTTTTTCGAATGGCAATAAACACAGCATTAAATCAACGCTGGCGCGAATGCCGTGAACACGGCCCTGACGCCAAGCCCACACCGAAGGGCTAACGTAATGCGCGGTGCGCAGGCCTTTTGCTTTTAATTCGGCAGCAATGCGTAAATTAAAATCAGGCGCATCAATGCCAATAAAGACATCGATTTTTTGCTCAAGCAGATGCGCAATAAGCTGATCGCGAATGCCGAATAATTCACGCAGGCGGCCCAATACTTCGACCAAGCCCATCACCGACAAGCGCTCCATCGGCACTAATGTTTCAGCACCCTCACTGAGCATTTGCGGGCCGGCAATACCAATAAATCGCGCATTAGGATGCTGCACTTTTAAGGCGCGAATGAGGTCGGCGCCGAGCGTGTCGCCAGAGGCTTCACCGGCGACGATGCCAAAGATGGGGCCTGGCGAATTCATCAGCTCACTCACTTCATGCGTATAAGAACAGCAGACTTATCAACAGTATTAACGCGCGATGCCGCGGGTGGACTCACGCAATGTGTCGATAAACAGCTGAATTTCTGGCGCATCCACGGCCAAAGCTTCTAGCACTGGATAAGCGGCCTCTAGCGTTAGGCCATCGCGATACACCGCTTTATAGGCTTTGCGTAAGGCATTTAGCGTTTGTGATGACCAACCACGGCGCTTCATGCCTTCGAAATTCATGCCGCGGGCTTCAGCGGGATTGCCGCTGGCCATGACATAGGCAGGAATATCTTTAAACAAAGTGGTGCCGCCGCCGAGCATGGCGTGCGAGCCAATGCGGCAGAACTGATGAATGCCGGAGTTGCCGCCAATAATCACGTTGTCGCCAATAACGACATGGCCGGCAATGCCGACGTTATTGGCGAAAATACCATCGTCACCAATGATCACATCGTGGGCAACATGGGTGTTGACCATGAGCAAGTTACGGCTGCCAATGCGCGTTAGGCTTTGGTCTTGAATAGTGCCGCGATGCAGCGTGCACGACTCGCGAATGACGTTATCGTCACCGATTTCCAAGCGCGTAGGCTCACCACGGTACTTCTTATCTTGGCAATCGCTGCCTACCGAGGCGAACTGATAAATACGATTACGCAGACCAATCACCGTTGGGCCAGTAATGACTGCGTGTGGTCCAACCCAAGTGCCGGCACCAATCACTACATCTGGGCCTACAATGCTGTAGGGACCAATGCAAACGTCATCTGCTAGCTCAGCCTTGGCATCGACAATCGCCGTCGAGTGAATTTGTGTCATAGCGTCTGCTCGGCAATGATAATGTCGGCGCTTGCTACAAGCTGACCATCGACTAGAGCACGACACGAAAATTTATAAATATGACGGCGTGAGCCGGTCGCAACGGCCTCTAACACTAGCTGATCACCCGGCACGACTTGACGCTTAAAGCGCACATTATCGGCGCCAGCAAAGACATATAAGTGGCCGGTTTCAGGGCTTTTCTCATAGGTGTAAAAGCCTAAAATACCGGCAATTTGCGCCATCGCCTCAATCATCAAAACACCGGGCATGATCGGCTTCGCGGGGAAATGGCCCTGAAAAAACTGCTCATTAATAGTGACGTTTTTATAGCCAACAATGCGCTTACCTTTTTCAATCTCAGTCACGCGATCGACAAATAAGAACGGGTAGCGCTGCGGCAAATAATGCATAACTTGCTGAATATCTAACATATTTTCTCTCCGAGCGGCCTAGGATGAACCTAAAGCCACACAACGACCATTCTTAGTCGCGGGCTTTTTCTAATCGCTGCACGCGCGTGACAAGATCATCTAGTCGTCGCAGGCGCACCGCCATTTTTTTCCAAGATTCTGTGCGATCAAAAGCCGTGCCTGATGAATATGATCCCGGCTCAGTAATCGACTTTGTCACCATGGTCATACCGGTGATTTGTACGCCATCACAAATTTTAATATGTCCCACCACACCAACGCCGCCAGCTAAAATGCAGTGCGTGCCGATTTCTGTGCTGCCAGAAATTCCGCAACACGCGGCAATCGCTGTATGCGCGCCAATCACCACATTATGGGCAATTTGCACTTGGTTATCGATGATCGCGCCGGTATGAATTTCGGTGTCTTCCAATGCGCCACGATCGACAGTGGTATTGGCGCCAATATCGACATCGTCGTGTATGACGACAGCACCAAGCTGGGCAATTTTACGCCAGTGACCGCGCTCATTAGCAAAGCCAAAACCGTCGCCACCGATGACTGCACCGCTATGGATTTGTACGCGATTGCCTAAGCGGCAGTCGTGGTAAATAACAACTCGACTGCGAATACGGCAGCCCTCACCCAGCACCACACGATCGTGAATAACGCTGCCAGCTTCCACAATGCTGCCAGCGCCGATGCGTACACCCTCGCCGATGACTACTTGCGCGGCAATGCTAACGCCCTCTCCGAGCACGGCAGTTTCAGCCACAACAGCGCTGGCATGAATGCCTGTGGCGGGCTTAGGCGTGCGATCAAAGCGATGTGACAAGGTCGCGAAAGCTAAGTAAGGGTTAGCCAGTAGTAAGGCATTTCCTGTGAAGTCGCCCAAATCATCGGGGCGCAATAAGACCGCGCCGGCATTGGTCGACATGAGCTGATTGCGGTATTTTGGGTTGGCTAAAAAGGCAAGCTCGTGCCCTTGCGCAGCCGCCAAGGTATTCATGGCGCTCACACGCTGTGCGGGGTCGCCGCGCAGCTCAGCACCGACTGCTGCTGCCAGCTCACCTAAACTGATGTCGGCAGCAGTCATGGCTTATTTACCCGCGTTTAAACGATCAACCACACGCTTAGTTAGATCTAATTCAGGCGCGACGTAGACCGCCGAACGACGATCAAGAATGATGTCATAGTCGCCTGCTTTACGCAGATCATCCAAAATACCTTCTAAGTTTGGCAGCAGGCGCTTAAGTAAATCCTGTTGCGCTTGCTGAGTACGCTCTTGCACTTGCTGGATCAGCGTATTGAACTCCTGAGCCTTCTTATCTGCTTGATCACGCAGCGCTTTTTTATTGCTCTCGGACATGGTTGCGCTTTCTTTTTGAAAGCGTTGTTCCATGGCTTTAATGTCATTACGCAAAGCATCAAGACGATCACGCTGTGGCTTCATCTCAGCATTTAGCTTTTCTTGTGCGGTACGAGCGGCATTCGACGCTAAAAGTGCAGCCTCACGATCAAGCATGGCGATCTTGGTGCCGTCGGCGGCCAAAGCTGGTAGGGCTGAAAACAACGTGGCGCCCAACAC
>JAGPVX010000032.1 GCA_018066805.1 Paraperlucidibaca sp.
GCGGCGTGGCCGCTAGGTAGGCAACGCCCCGGCCCTGGTATTGCAGGCAGCGATTCAAATGCGCGAAAGTAATCTGCGCTACCGCCAAACTCAGTCAATGACCATGGACAGCTATGCATGGAGTGATGTTTGAACCAGCCATTAATAGTGACGGCCAAAAGCGCGGTAACAACGACAAAGAGCCAGCCGAAGAATGCTTCCGTGCGCCGTGAGCGCCATGTGAAGAAGCAGCAGAGTAACCAAAGCCCAGTAGAAATCTTGCGGGTACCATCATGAAAGACACGGGAAAACAGAAAGGTATCTTTTAATGGAAAGCTGCTGGTGCTGGCATCGTAAAACCAGCTCGACACGGTTAAGTCGATATTGCTATAGCGGGAGATAGCAATCGTCAGCAAGGCGAGAGATAGCCAGCCTAGGATGTCGATGGGTTTGTAATGATGAGCGGGCATGGCGCGTGGTCATAGCAAGTGATGAGGCCTGCACTATGCCGATGGCGTCCTACCTAGAACCTTGCCGCAACATGAACATTTGCTCATCTTGTGCTCCGCGGCAAAAGCCGTGCGACTATAGTGCCAGCACTTTGGCTTGTGAGAGATGGCATGCGTCTATTAGTAGTAGAGGATGATCTTGAGATTGCCGGCTTTCTGCGCAAAGCCTTGAGTGAGGCGGGGCATGTGGTGGATCACGCCGATAATGGCCGCGACGGACTATTTCTAGCAACTGGCGAGCCTTATGACGCTATTGTGCTCGATCGGATGCTGCCGCAAATGGATGGTTTGTCGATGTTGGCTGCGCTCCGAGCCAGCGGCGCCACCGTGCCTGTGTTGATTCTCAGCGCCTTAAATCATGTCGATGAGCGCATCAAAGGCTTGCGCGCTGGCGGTGATGATTATTTGGTGAAGCCTTTTGTGCTCAGCGAATTGCTCGCACGTCTTGAGGTAATCACGCGCCGTCAGTCGAATACGGCAACGACGAGTAATGATTTACGCGTTGCCGATCTCGTGCTCGATAGACTGACTCGGCAAGTGCATCGCGGCGATAAGTTGCTCAATTTAAAGCCGCAAGAGTATCGCGTGCTCGAATATCTCATGCGCCATGCCGGGCAAGTAGTGACTCGCTCGATGCTGTTAGAAGGTGTCTGGGATTATCACTTTGATCCGCAAACCAATGTCATTGATGTGCATATGTCGCGGCTGCGGGCCAAAGTTGATTTCGCACCTAAGCCGACTTTGATTCATACATTGCGTGGCGCGGGGTACTGCCTTCGTGAAGACTAAGAAGTGGCGCTGGTCGACTGCTACTAAGCTCACCTTATTTAATGCCGGCGTGCTGGTGTTTTGTTTTCTCTTGCTCTTGGCATTTACGCAATGGATGAGCGGCCGCTTTATGCAGGAGCACATCGAAGAAAGTGTTAAGTCGGAGCTCTCGTTATTGGTCAGCGAATACGACATCGATGGCCGCGAAGGAATGCTGAGCTTGATTCGTGATCGTGTTGCCGACAATGCGCCAGAGCATGAGCGTTATTACCGTTTCGAAGACATGAAAACCGGCTTAGTCATTTCAAATTTGAAGGCTTGGCCTACGCTCGCAGCAGCGCCTGGAAAGACCTATTACTTGCCCAGCCCCGCACACCCAGGGAAGACTCGCTTAATGGCGCGTTGGCAAAGCCTGCCTCAGGGCGAGCGTTTATTAGTCGGCTTCGATGAGTACGAGCTGCATAGCATGCAGCGTAAGTTGCGCCAAAGCGCCACGGTGAGCTTGGTTATTGTGCTGCTATTGGCGTGGATAGCCGGCCGCTTTATCACCCGCACGGCCTTGCGCCCTATCGAGACCATTCGCCATTCGGTTGGGCAAATCATGGATGGCGATTTGCGCCATCGTATTCCGCATCAAGATAGCGGCGACGAGTTCGATCAGCTCGCTATCACGCTTAATCATATGCTTGACCGCATCTCACGGCTGATAGCCGGTATCGAAGGCACTACCGACAATATCGCGCATGATTTGCGCTCGCCATTAACACGACAGCGTGCCCGTTTAGAGGCCGCCTTGCAGGAGCGTCCAACTGAGGCAGATTGGCCACAATGGGTAGAAAAAAACCTCGGTGATATTGACCAAGTGCTGAGTACTTTTCAGGCCTTGCTAAAGATCGCGCGCGTAGACTCTGGTGTTTTGCGTAAAGAGTTTGTGACCGTCGATTTAGCCAAGCTTTGCCATGATGCGGTGGAGTATGTCGAGCCTTTAGCCGAGGCGCGAGATATTCACTTGGGTGTGTCTATTCCCGAGCAGGCGAGCCTGCCGGGCCATCGCGATTTGCTTTTCCAGCTACTTATTAATGTGCTAGATAACGCGCTGAAATATGCGCCATCGGGTAGTCGTGTTTTATTGTTGTGCGAGCAGCGTCACGACAAATGGTTGCTGCGCGTGGCCGATCAAGGGCCGGGCATTCCTAAGTCTGAGCGTCTGCGTGTATTCGAGCGGCTATATCGGCTTGATAGCACGCGCATGATGCCAGGCTTAGGGCTGGGTTTGAGTTTGGTGCACGCCACAGTGAGCCTGCATCATGGAGAAATTACACTGCTAGACGCTGGCCCAGGGCTGCAGGTCGATGTGCTTTTGCCTAGGCGTTGACAAATTCTGAATATCATTCAGAATCCGACGACTATTCAGATAGGCCTCGGTTTTGGCCATTGTTGCGGACGATAAATGGGCACCAAAGAGCGGCGCGAACGACAATTATATGAGCGCGAGCAGCGGCTATTAGCCGTCGCCCGCGACCTTATCGTGCGCGATGGCTTGCTTAATCTGCAGATGAGCAAGCTGGCCAAGGCCAGTGAGCACGCCATGGGCACTATTTATCAGCACTTCGCTAGCAAAGAAGATCTCTATCTCGCCTTAGTCACCGAATCTGTCGCTGAGTACGCGCTGCTATTTCAGCGCGTGGCAGCTTGGCAGGCAAACTCTCGTGATCGCATGTTTGCCATTGCTGTTGCCGATAGCATCTTTGTGCGCCGTAACCCTGAGCATTTTCGACTTGCACAATACGCTCTGTGCGAAGTCGTTTGGGGCGCAGCCAGTGCTGTGCGTCGAGAAGCTCATCATGCCGCCAGTCAGCCGATTAGTGAGGCTGTCATGCGTATCGTGCAGGATGGTTTGAGGCAGGGCGACTTGCTTGCCAATGGCCTGAGCCCAGAGGAGGTGTCCACCGGCTTTTGGGCAATGAGCCAAGGCATTCACACACTCGCTCATGCTGAAGGCCTGCTTGAGCAATACGCCGTACATCGCCCCTATGGTTTACTGGCGCGACATATACAATTTTTACTCAATGGCATGGGCTGGCAACCGCTCAGCCCCCTTACTGACGACGCGCTCAACGCGCTGATTACGCGTATTCGCGCGGAGGTTTTGCATGACTGGTGTGATGATGTGGCGAAATAGCATGCGCCTTAGCGCGTTAGCATTGGCAATGGGTCTGGCTGCGCCAGCGCAAGCACTGACCATGAGCGAGGCCTTAACGGCAGCGTTTAATACTGACCCAGTGGCAGCAGCAGCGTTGGCTGAGCGCGATGCCGGCATTGAAGTGGGTGTGCAGGAGCGAGCTACGCGACTGCCGCAGGTTAATGCTATTGGACGCATGACCACGACCGACTCGCGCATTGGCACGACACCATTTGGCACAGGCTATAACGAACGCTACAACGGCTGGGATGCCTCTGTGCAGCTACGCCAACCCTTATTCCGCTATGACTTTCTCGCGCGTGGCCGCCGTGCCGATGCTCAAGATCAGCTCGCCGAAATGGGTTTTGTCGCGCGTTCACAAGCTCTGATGGCGCGCGTCGCCGAACGCTATTTGGGTGTGTTGCAAGCGCAAAACGAAATGACTTTGGCTGAAGCCGAAGCTGAAGCGGTCGCTAAGTCATTAGGCGATACGCAAAAACGCTACGATGTTCAGCTTATTGCCGGCACCGACTTGAAAGAAGCGCAAGCGCGCAATGATTTAGCGCAGGCTCAGCTTTTAGCGGCCAAGCAAAATGTCGCTGCCGCGCGCGATGCCCTTGATGAAAGCACCGGTCGTGGCTATGAGCCTTTGGCTATATTAAGTGAAAGCACTGCGCTGCCGGCATTAACGGAAAGCTCACCTGAAAGTTGGCTTAAGCTCGCTCGCATTCACAGCCCATCATTATTGCAAGCCCAAGCGCAGCTTGAGGTTGCTCAGGCCAATGTTAGTTCGCAGCGCAGCAGCGCTTTGCCTTCGCTAGACTTTGTCGCCTCACATGGCCGCCAAGATGACTCAGATTCGCGCGTCGGTATTGCCGGTGAAAACACGGCTTATGGCATCGAGCTCACTGTGCCCATCTTCGCCAGCGGCGCCAATGTCAGCCGCATTCGTCAGGCTCAAGCCAGCTTACGCAGCGCTACTGCCGAGCGTGATCGCGCTAGCCGTGAACTTACCCGCGAAACTCAGCGCTTAGTTCGTGATGTGCAAACCGCGCAAGCCCAAGCCAATGCCTATGCCCGTGCTGCTGAGTCAGCCGCTGCTGCCGAGCAAGCCACACGCTACGGCTACGAGGCCGGTAAACGAACTATTGTCGATGTGCTAAATGCGCAGTCGAGCACGGTGCAAGCACGACGCACACTTGATCAAAGCCGATACGGCGTATTGCTGAAAACCTTACAACTGAAGCAGCAAGCAGGCATTCTCACGCCTCAAGATATTGCTGCTATAGACACTCTTTTAAGCCCTGCGAACTAAGCCGAGAAAACAATGAATAAGCGCATGATGTGGATGCTGGTAATCACTGCGGTCGTCTTTGGCGGCCTCTTCGGGATGAAGTGGTTCGGCAATAAAATGATGAACCAATATTTCGACAATATGCCGATGCCGGCTGCCGCCGTATCTTCCGCAAAGGCAGCAAGCCTGAGCTGGCGCAGCACGATTTCGGGTGTCGGTACGGTAGTTGCCAGCCAAGGCACGCGCATCAGCAGCGAGTCAGGCGGCTTGGTGGCCAAAGTGCATTTTGAGTCTGGAGCACAAGTTAAGCGCGGTGATTTGCTGGTGACACTATCTGCCGGTAGTGAACAGGCCGACTTGGCTCGTCTGCAATCACAAGCAACTTTAGCTAAATCTGAGCTATCGCGCCTACAGCGTCTGTACAAGTTAGAGGCTATCTCGAAGTCTGAACTTGATCGTGCCGAAACTGACTTCCGTGCTACGCAGTCTGCTGCCGATGGCCAACGCGCCAAACTTGCTCAAAAGCAGATTCGCGCGCCGTTTTCTGGCCAGCTAGGTATCCGCCAAGTTGATGTTGGTCAGTATTTGCAGGCCGGCGAAACCATGGTCACCTTGCAGCAACTTGATCCCGTATATATCGACTTCACTTTGCCTGAAAAAGACGTACTGCTGGTTGATGTCGGCCAGTCGGTGAAAGTCACGCTAGATGGTCAAAATGACCGTGTATTTGAAGGCGTAGTGAGCGCAATCGAACCACAAGTTAATGTGCAAACACGCAACTTTAAAGTCCGTGCCAATGTTGCCAATGCGGATCGCTCATTGCGACCTGGCCAATTTGCTCGCGCCGAAATTGCGCTGCCTGATGTGCGTAAAGTGGTAGCAATTCCGCTGACATCGGTGAGCTATAACCCTTACGGTAACTCGGTGTATGTCATTGTGAAGGCGCCGAAAAAAGCCGCAGCTGAAGGCAAAGAAGCCACTGCTGAAAAATCAAAAGATGAGCTGGTGGTGCGTCGCCGATTTATTAAAACCGGTGAGGCTCGCGGCGATATGGTGGAAGTAACGGAAGGCGTGAATGCTGGTGATGAAGTTGCCACTAGCGGCCTGCTGAAGCTGCAAAATGATGCCAAGGTGATCATCAATAATACGGTGATGCCGCCTAGTTCAACCAATCCGACGCCAGCTGAAAGCTAAGCCGAGACCGACATGAAATTTACCGATATTTTCATTAAGCGACCGGTGCTGGCGATTGTTGTCAGCCTGATCATTCTATTGCTCGGGCTGCGCTCGGCCACTGACTTAAACGTGCGCCAATACCCCGAGCTACAAAACGCCGTCATCAATGTGGTGACAACCTATGTTGGTGCTGATGCCGACTTGGTGCAGGGCTTTATCACTACGCCATTGGAGCGTGAGATCGCCTCGGCACAAGGCATCGATTATATAAAGTCGACTAGCTTGTCGGGTGTGAGCTCGATTCAGGCCTATTTGCGTCTAGATTACGACCCCAACGTGGCGCTCACGCAGATCGCTGCCAAGGTCAATAAACTACGCAACCAGTTGCCAGAAAACTCCGAAGATTCGGTCGTTGAACTGTCGGTGGGTGACACCACGGCGGCGATGTATTTGTCGTTTTATTCCGACATTCTCGACAATAACCAGATCACTGATTATCTCGTGCGTGTGGTCGAGCCTAAGCTCGCTACTGTGCCCGGGGTTCAGCGCGCGCGTATTTTAGGCGATCGTACTTTTGCTATGCGCATTTGGATGAAGCCGGAACGTATGGCCGCGCTCGGTATTACTGCCAGCGATGTTTATAACGCTTTGCGAAGTAATAACGTGTTGGCCGCACTCGGCGCGACTAAAGGCTCAATGGTGCAGGTTGATTTAACCGCCTCCACTGACCTCAACACGCCTGAGCAGTTCCGCGCCTTGGTAGTGCGCTCGGCAGATGGCGCGATTATTCGCTTAGGCGATATTGCCGATGTGGTGTTGGGCTCGGAAAACTACAGCACTGACGTCTCGTTTAACGGCAAAAGCGCGACCTTTATGGGTATCGAAGTAGCCCCCGATGCGAACTCCCTCGATGTCATTAAAGACGTACGCGATAACGTTTGGCCGCAAATTATTGCGCAGTTACCCGAAGGCTTGAACGCAAACATCCCCTATGACTCCACACGCTATATCAACGACGCCATCCAAGAGGTTATCAAGACCTTAATCGAGGCGGTGCTGATTGTTATCGTGGTGATTTATCTGTTCTTGGGCTCGTTGCGCAGTGTCTTGATTCCGGCCGTCACCGTACCGCTGTCGATGATTGGTGCTTGTTTCTTGATGCAGCTGATGGGTTTCTCGATCAATTTACTGACCTTGCTGTCTATGGTGCTAGCGATTGGCATGGTGGTCGATGACGCCATCATTGTGTTGGAGAATATCCATCGCCACATCGAAAATGGCATTAAGCCTTTCGATGCCGCCATCAAAGGTGCGCGCGAGCTGCTTGGGCCGGTTATTGCGATGACCATCACGCTGGTCGCGGTGTACTTGCCGATCGGCTTTATTGGCGGTCTAACGGGCACATTATTTGTTGAATTTGCCTTTACGCTAGCGGGCGCGGTTTTACTCTCGGGCGTTATTGCACTGACGTTATCGCCGATGATGTCGGCAATGTTATTGCGCACGCCTAGCGAGGAAAAAAGTAATCGTTTTGCGCATTGGCTAGATGAGAAGTTCGATAAATTACGCCATGGCTATCAGCGTAAATTGCACGGTGCGATGGATGACAAGCACGTTATCTTGACCTTTGGCATCATTGTTTTGATCTCGTGCTTCTTCTTGTTTAAGGCCTCTCCCTCTGAGCTTGCGCCGGAAGAGGATCAGGGCTTTTTCTTGATATTCTCTCAAAGCGACTCGTTTTCATCACTGGATTATCTGACCTCATTTACCGATGAGTTAACGAAGATCGTCAACGCCATTCCTGAGAAAGAGAACTACTTTCTGCTGAATGGTGTCGGCGGCGGTGGCTCGGCAGTGGGCAGTAACACCGCTATCTCTGGTGTGGTTATGAAGCCGTGGACAGAGCGGGAGCGCACGACTAAAGAGGTGCTCAAGGAGGCCACGGGTAAAGTGAGTCAAATTGCGGGCCTGCAAAATGCGGCGTTCTCCCCGCCCTCGCTGCCAAGTGGTGGTAATGGTTTTCCTGTTGAGTTCATCATTACTGGTACGGCCAGCCCTGAGGCTATGCTGAGTGCTGGCGATGAGGTCTTGGCAAAGGCGATGGCGAGTAAAAAGTTCATCTTTATGCGAAGCGATCTGAAGATCGATAAACCACAGGTGAAGGTAGAGGTTGATCGTGAGAAGGCGGCATTGCTGGGCATCAATATGAGTACGCTTGCTGCCGATATGTCGGCCATGCTATCTGGCGGCTATGCCAATCGCTTCAGCATGGAGTCGCGCTCGTACAAAGTCATTCCACAGGTTACTCGCAGTGAACGTTTGAACCCAGGTCAACTGGAGAGTTACTACACGCGGACGGTGACTGGTGAGCTGATTCCTTTATCTACGGTGGTTACGTTACGCGAAACTGTGCAGCCGCAGTCGCTGAATCGTTTTCAGCAGCTGAGTGCAGTGTCACTCTCTGGCGTACCACGTCCTGGCGTGACTTTGGGTGAAGCTTTAGACGTGCTCGATGAAGCGGCGCGGACGACGCTGCCGAAAGACTTTAGTGTTGATTACGGCGGGCAGTCGCGCCAATACAAAACCGAAGGCTCGGCTCTGGTAACGACGTTTTTCTTCGCTCTAATCATCATTTACTTGGTGCTGGCGGCGCAGTTTGAGTCTTTCCGCGATCCATTGATCATGCTCATTACCGTGCCAATGTCGATTTGCGGCGCGCTCCTGTGTTTGAACATTGCGGCCATGTTCCAAGTGCCGGGGGCGTCGATCAATATTTACACCCAAGTCGGGTTGGTGACACTGATTGGTGTGATTGCCAAGCATGGCATCTTGATCGTGGAGTTTGCTAACCAACTCCAGCGTCAAGGTCATGAGCGCCGCTTGGCCATTGAAGAGGCCGCTGCGATTCGTCTGCGTCCAGTGTTGATGACCACCGCAGCCTTAGTGTTAGCGATGATTCCCTTGCTAATCGCCACGGGCCCTGGTGCGGCATCGCGCTTCTCCATGGGCTTGGTGATTGCCACCGGCATGACCATCGGTACTGTGTTCACGCTGTTTGTGGTGCCGGCAATGTATCTGTATCTCGGGCGTGATATCCCGACCGATCCAGAGCATATCGAGGCAGCCGCTTGATCGCGCTACTGCTAACGTTAGCGGCGCTAAGCATCTGGCTTTATCAAGATGCTCAGCGCCGCCAAATGCGCACACCATTGGCTTGGGTTGGACTCTTACTCCTGCTCGGACCATTAGCATTGGCGGTGTATTGGACGCGCCGCCCGCTGTTTAGTGGTGAATACCGTGCTGGCGGGCGTGTTTGGATAATGTTGCGTGTATTTTTGCTCGGCATCACCGCTTGGGCACTGCTATTTATCGCGGTGCTAATGGTTTGGTTGAGCGCTTTTTTACCAATGCCATTGATCGTGGCTTTGCTTATGGGCCTTGGCTTTTTTGTTGGTGGCTCATGGCTCTTTATTGTTGCCGCTGTGCTGCTTCTTGCATGGGTTCTGCGCGATCCGCGAAGCTTAGAGGTCGGCCCAACGCATCAAGCACTAGTAGGTGTTGAACTACCCGTGTGGGGCGATCGTCTGCTTAAAGTTATCTTTTTCGCCGGCATACTTGGCGTCTTTGTGCTCACCGAGCCGGCGCATCCAGACTGGGTCGAGCACATCGATTGGCAGTCTCAGTCGACCATGCGTCTGTAAGCCGAGGTCTTGAAACTGGCTTATTCGGCGAGCAGCCATCTGCACGATGGCCGCTCGCTACAACCAGCCGCGCTCAGCAAACGACACCGGCTCGCCATCGCCAATCACTAAGTGATCTAGCGTGCGCACATCGACTAAAGCCAAGGCCTCCTTTAGCCGCGTAGTGATATGTCGGTCGGCCGGCGAAGGCTCGGCCACCCCTGATGGATGGTTATGCGCCAAAATCACCGCCCCAGCCTGATGTTTCAGCGCCTGCTTAACCACCTCGCGCGGATGCACTGAGCAACTATCGAGCGTGCCGCGAAACAAGTCCTCAACAGCAATGACGCGATGTTGATTGTCTAAAAACACCACGGCAAAAACTTCATGCTCTAAGTCACGAAGCCGCGCCTTGAGAAATTTGCGCGTGTCATGCGGGCTGCAAATGGATTCGCGCGAAAGCACGGTTGCCTGCAAGTGGCGCTTGTTTAGCTCTACTGCCGCGGCTAATCGGCAGGTGCGCGCCGGCCCCCATCCAGGTAATTGGCTGACATCCTCGAAAGAGGCGGTTAATAGCTGCCGTAAGCCGCCAGTGGTGTTTAGGGTTTGGCGAGCAATATCGACTGCCGAAAAGCCGGCGATGCCATGCCCAAGCAAAATCGCGATGAGCTCGGCGTCGCTAAGCACACTGGCACCTTGACGCTGCAATCGCTCACGCGGCCGCTCGTTGAGCGGCCATTCTTGAATTCTCATCTCTACTCCTTGAGTTCACTAGCTCGTGGTATCTTTCGCCCCACGATTTGTCCTTGCCGAGGGCAGCGCTTGTGGCGCTTACCTAAGGTATAGACCCGATGTGGAGTAATTGCATGCTGGCGCGGCTATCTCAGAAAAGAATTTTACTTGGTGTGACCGGTGGCATCGCGGCGTATAAATGCGCCGATCTGATTCGCCGCCTGCGCGATGCTGGCGCTGAGGTGCAAGTCATCATGACCGCGGCAGCGCAAGAGTTCATCACGCCGCTCACCTTGCAGGCGCTGTCAGGCAACACCGTGCACACCGATTTGCTCGACCCGAAAGCCGAAGCCGCTATGGGGCATATCGAGCTGGCGCGCTGGGCCGACCTATTTTTAGTGGCACCAGCTTCGGCCGACACCATCGCGCGCTTATGCCAAGGGGTGGCCAATGACTTGCTCACCACCTGTTGGTTAGCCTGTGGCGCGCGTAAGGCCGTAGCGCCTGCGATGAATCAGCAGATGTGGTTAGACCCCGCCACGCAAAACAATATGATCACCCTGCAAGCTCGCGAGATTGCGATTTTTGGCCCCGGCAGTGGCGTACAAGCCTGCGGCGATGTCGGTGCGGGCCGTTTGCTTGAGCCGTTAGAAATCGTCGCGCTTTGCGCCGAACAATTTGCCAGTCACGCACTCACTGGCCGGCATGTGGTCATCAGCGCAGGGCCGACACGCGAAGCCGTCGACCCCGTGCGCTATTTGAGTAATCACAGCTCAGGCAAGATGGGCTTTGCCTTGGCCGAAGCCTGCGCTGAAGCAGGCGCCCGCGTCACGCTGATTGCAGGGCCAGTGAACTTAGCCACGCCAGATCGCGTGCAGCGCATCGATGTGGTTTCAGCTCGCGATATGCAGGCGGCATGTGAGCTGGCGGTCACTGACGCAGTCGCCGCTGTAGGCGCTGAGCAAAGTGTGTTTATCGCCACCGCTGCTGTTGCCGATTATCGCCCCGCCCAAGTTGCTGAGCAGAAGATCAAAAAGGGCGACAAAGATGATGAGATCACGCTAACTCTGGTGAAAAATCCCGACATCGTCGCTGGCATTGCCGCACGCGCTGAACGCCCTCTAGTCATGGGCTTTGCCGCTGAGACGCACGCTGTCGAAGCCTATGCGCAAGATAAGTTAGCCCGCAAAAAGTTGGATTTAATTGCCTGCAATGATGTGTCGCGTGCCGACATTGGCTTTCAAAGTGACGATAATGCCATGACCGTATTTTGGCCTATGGGCGATGGCGTTGGCCGTGCCGACTTGGCCAAAGCCAGCAAAGCCCAAATCGCCCGTCAGTTGGTGCAGTTGCTCGCTGATCGACTCAGCAGCGCCGGCGCTTAAATAGCGAATAGATCACCGTTAGGAAGTTGAAATGAAGTCATTACAAGTCAAAATTTTAGACCCGCGCATTGGCAGCGAATTGCCGTTTCCTAGCTATGCCACTGAAGGTTCGGCAGGCCTAGATCTGCGCGCTTTGCTCGACGCGCCGTTAACATTAGCGCCCGGCGAGACGCAGCTTATTCGCACCGGATTGGCGATTTATATCGCTGACCCGGGCTATGCTGGTTTGATTTTGCCGCGCTCAGGATTAGGCCATAAACACGGCATCGTACTCGGTAACTTGGTCGGCTTAATCGACGCCGACTATCAAGGCGAACTCATGATTTCTTGCTGGAACCGCAGCTCAGTGGCATTTACGCTCGAGCCCGGCGAGCGCTTGGCGCAGTATGTTTTAGTGCCTGTAGTGCAGGCCAGTTTTGAAGTGGTTGAAGAGTTTCGCGCCTCAGAGCGCGGCACCGGTGGCTTCGGCAGTTCTGGCCGTCAGTAATTCATTTTTGCGAGCATAAAGACATGGCACTTTCTCATAACGAAGCACTCAACGTTGCGTTAGTACTTACCGAAGCACTGCCGTATATCCAGCGCTTTAAGGGCGCAACGGTAGTGGTCAAATACGGCGGCAATGCCATGACCGACCCTGAGCTAGAGCACTCATTCGCGCGTGATATTGTGCTGATGAAAACGGTGGGCTTGAACCCGATTGTGGTGCACGGTGGCGGCCCGCAAATTGGCGACATGCTCAAGCGCGTGGGCAAAGAGTCTGAGTTTATCGATGGCATGCGTGTCACCGACAGCGAGACCATGGATATCGTAGAAATGGTACTCGGCGGCTCGGTTAACAAATCCATCGTCAATCTGATTAATCAGAACGGCGGTCGCGCCATTGGCCTTACGGGTAAGGATGCTAACTTGATTCGCGCGCGACGGATGACGCTGTCGAAAAAAGATGCCGCGGGGGAAGATATTTCTGTCGATATTGGTCAGGTTGGCGAAGTTGCCGGCATCAAAACCGATGTGCTCGAGCTCATGTTCAAGAGCGATTTCATCCCAGTGATTGCGCCTGTGGGCGTTGGTGACGACGGTGCTTCCTACAATATCAATGCCGACTTGGTGGCAGGCAAAGTTGCTGAAGCCTTGAAGGCCGAGAAGTTGATCTTGCTCACTAACATCCCCGGTGTGATGGACAAAAATAAAAAAGTGCTGACCGGTCTGACTACGAAAGATGTCGACGCACTGATCGCCGATGGCACTATTTATGGCGGCATGCTGCCGAAAATTGCCTGCGCTTTAGATGCTGTCAGAAATGGCGTGCAAACCGCGCACATCATCGACGGTCGTGTGCCGCACGCCTGTTTGCTCGAAGTCTTTACCGACGATGGTATGGGCACTTTAATCAGCAATCGTCTGCCGAAAAAAGCTTAAATCGCGATGCTAGATGCCGGCGGGCAGGTCCTGCTATTTGGACTTGCTCTGCTGGCCAATACGCTTTCGGCACTCGCCGGCGGCGGTGCCGGCTTGTTGCAGCTGCCAGTGTTGTTATTCCTCGGTCTCGCCTTCCCTACGGCATTAGCCACGCACAAAATTGCCAGCGTTGCCCTTGGTGTAGGTGCCACCTTGCGCCATCTCCGCGGTGACGGCATTGATTGGCGTTTTGCGCTGTTTATTTTGGCGGCAGGCCTGCCCGGCGTTTATGTTGGTACGCAGGTTATTTTGCAGTTGCCAGATGCGTTGGCACGTGGTGCTTTGGGTGTGCTCACACTAGGTCTTGGTCTGTATTCATGGCGCCGGCCAGCTTTGGGCGTTAGTGCTGAAAAAGCCAATCGCGACCGCGCTGGTATGCTCATTGGCGCGCTCGGGCTATTTGCCATCGGCGTGTTAAATGGCTCTCTGACAAGTGGTACTGGCCTGTTTGTCACTCTATGGTTAGTGCGTTGGTTCGGTCTCAATTACACTCGTGCGGTGACCTATACGCTGATTTTGGTCGGGCTATTTTGGAATGGTACGGGCGCGATAGCCTTGGCTCAGCAAGCACCGGTGCAATGGGACTGGCTGCCGGCGTTGCTCTTGGGTTCATTACTTGGCGGCTATCTTGGCGCGCACATGGCTTTGCGTCATGGTAGCGGCGTAGTGAAGCGGGCGTTTGAGCTACTTACCGTGGCAGTTGGCTGCAAACTCTTGTGGGATGCCGCGCAGGCTTTGGTTTAGCCGGCATCGCCATAAAGCCATTGCAGCACCGCTAGCGCCGCTACAGGTGCTGTCTCGGTGCGCAAGACTCGCGGCCCAAACTGCCAAGGTTGAAAATCACAGGCTTGCGCCGCGCTAATTTCCGCAGCACTCAAACCACCCTCAGGGCCAATGAGCAGTGCTACTGACGCAGGCTTGTTTGAAGCATTTGGGCCGCCAGAAACACTAGGCGCTAGCACCCATTTTTGTGTCGCGACCACTGCTGTTTGCCAGTCACTCAGCGCCATTGGCCCATGTAGTAAAGGTAAGGTGTTACGCCCCGATTGCTCACAAGCGCTGACCAATACACCCTGCCAATGTGCTAGTTTTTTCTCGATAGCTTCCGCTCCACGCAGACGCAACTCGCAGCGCTCACTGCTGAGTAAGGTGATCTCGCTAACACCCAATTCCACGGCTTTTTGCAGTGCGTAATCGAGGCGATCGCCCTTGCTCATCACTAAGCCAAGCTGCGTGTGTAGCGACGACTCCACGGCTGGCATTGCGATCGAAATAACCGTGACCTGTGCCGAGCGCTTGCTGACTTCGATCAGCTCAACTTCAGCCTCACAGCCTTGACCATCAAACAGTACAGCATGGTCGCCGATGCGAGCGCGCAGTACACGAGTCCAATGATGCGCGGCGGCCTCTGGCAGGCTGAGTGTCATGCCTGCAGTCCATGTTTGCTCAGCGGTTACATATAAACGAATCATGATTTTCTCATCAAAAGTATCGGCACACGTGGTTACTCGCCGCGGCATAGTCGTAGCGACTACGCCATGCTCGGCCCCGCTTCACTAAAGCGGCCAGCCGGTGCGCGCAAACCCTCGTCAATAGCCTCAGCCGCGGTTGCGACCATCCAGCGAATTTGTTCGGGCGTGATGATATAAGGCGGCATGAAATACACCACATTGCCGATAGGTCGCAGCAATAATCCTCGCTTTAACGCAGCCTGAAAGATTGCCAAGCCACGGCGTTCGCGCCAGTCATACGGTGTGCCATTAGCTTTGTCGCGTACCAACTCAATCGCGGCAATCATGCCAGTTTGGCGCACACTGCTAACCTGCGGATGATCACGTAAGGGAGCGATGGCCTCCGCCAAAACCAAGGCCAATTGGCGGTTCGCGGCGATGACATCATGCTGCTTGAAGAGATCTAGCGAGGCCAATGCTACCCGCGCGGCGAGCGCATTGCCGGTATAGCTGTGCGAGTGCAAAAAGCCTTTCAGGGTGTCGTAACGGTCGTAAAAGACCTCATAAATCCGCGCGTGCGTGAGCACTACCGACATCGGTAAATAGCCCGCAGTTAAGCCTTTCGACAACACCAAAAAGTCGGGCGTGATGTCGGCTTGTTCGCAGGCAAACAAAGTGCCGGTTCGACCAAAGCCAACAGCGATTTCATCGGCAATCAAATAGACATTATGTTCATCGCATAATTCACGCAAACGCGTGAGGTAACGCGGCGAATACATGCGCATGCCAGCCGCGCCTTGCACCAAAGGTTCGACAATCACCGCAGCCACTTCATGCGCATGCTTGGCCAGTAGCGACTCCATGCCTTCTAATGCGCGCTGGCAATACACCTCGCAATCGCCATCGGGCGCACCCGCAGGTGCTGCCGGTGATGGTGCTCGCAGCGGCGCTTGCAGCAGCGGTCGATAAGTCTCAGAAAACAACGGAATATCGGTGACGCTGAGCGCGCCAATGGTTTCGCCGTGATAGCTATTTTCCAGCGCAATAAAGCGTGTTTTCTCAGGCGAGCCTTGGTTGCGCCAAGCATGCACGCTCATTTTCAGCGCGACTTCGATGCCAGAGCTGCCATTGTCGGCATAGAAGCAGCGCGTTAACCCTGGCGGCGCTAAGGCCACCAAGCGCTCACTAAGCTCGACAATCGGTTCATGCGTAAAGCCAGCCAAAATCACATGCTCGAGCGTGTCTGCTTGCTCGCGTAAGGCGGCATTAATCTGTGGGTGGGCATGACCAAATAAATTCACCCACCATGAGCTGATGGCATCCATATAGCGCTTGCCATCGAAGTCTTCTAACCAAATGCCTTCGCCACGGCGTATCGGCACTAATGGTAATTGCTCGTGGTCATGCATTTGCGTGCACGGGTGCCAAACATGCGCTAGATCGCGGCGCGAAATATCGGCATTGCTAGAGCGCTTAGTCATTGCGAAGACTCTACGTTGGTGGGCGCTTGAGTGACTGTTTGAGCCATGGCAGGCGAATCAGTTTTCGCGTAATACGCCACCAGTCTGGCCGCCACCGAATCACTCCATACGTTCACCGCGGTGCGGCACATATCCAATGGTCTATCGGTGATTAACAGTAAGCCCAATGCCTCGGCTGGTAGCCCAACGCGGTCCAAGATTAGCGCGATAGCGACAAGGCTGGCAGCAGGAATGCCGGCCATACCTGTTGAAGTGGCTAGCGCCAAAAATAGAACCAATAACTGCTGCACAATAGTTAAATCAGCACCTAGAAGCTGAGCTAAAAACAGCACCGCCACGCACTCATACAGCGCAGTGCCATCCATATTCATCGTAGTGCCCAGCGGCACGGTGAGACCGGTCACAGATGAAGGCACTTTTGCGCGATCATTTAGGCAGCGTAGGGTCACCGGCAAAGTCGCTGCCGATGATGCGGTAGAAAATGCCATCCATAATGCGGGACTCATATCACGGGCATGTTGCAACGGCGATACGCGAGCCAAACGCCAGAGCACAAGGCCAAGACTGAGGCCGGCATGCAGCACTAGCGCGAGCAATACCGTGATGACGAACCAGGCCAATGGTTCGGCGGCAGCCCAGCCAACTTGCGCAGCACTGGTGGTGACTAAAGCGAAAACGCCAAGCGGCGCGGTGCGCAAAACCCATTGCGTCACTGTCATTAGCAGGTGTTGCAAGCTATCCCAAAGTACTTGCTGCGACTGACGAAACTCCGTCGGCAATGTGCGCAGCGCTAGGCCTAAGACTAGCGAAAACAGCACAACGGCGATCAAATTGCCTGTGCTTAAGGCATTGAAAATATTGCCCGGCACTAAGCCTAATAATGTGCTTTGCCAGTCGCTACTGCCGTTGGCGAACGTAGGTGAGAGGCTGGCTTGTGCCATGAGGCTTTGCACATCTTCGGGGTCTAAGCCGGCGCGTAAGCCTGGCGCGATGACATTGCTCAAGATCAGGCCCATGCTGACCGCCAGTAGCGTGCTCATGCCGTAATAGCCGGCAGTGAGCGCACCTAAACGCCCAGGCGCTTGCTCAAGTTTGCCGAGGCCGGCGATCAATGTGGTGGCAATTAACGGTACGGCGACCATCTTCAGGGCATTTAAAAATAAGCTGCCGGTAACGCCTGTGATGCTGAGTGCAGCGTCTTGCCACGGCGCTAGAGGGCCCGACAGTAGCGCGGCGGCGACTAGGCCAAGGCCGAGGCCTAATAAGATTTGCCGAGTTAAAGACATGCCTGCTCCAGTATGAATGCTGAGGTGTGGCCACCACTGGGCATGGGTGGCATCGTGGCGCTACTTTAGCAGACTGGTTTGTGAGCGGGGCAATGCGTGGCGATGAGCGTGCTTAGAAGCCGGCAGCTTGACCTTCGCGACGTGGATCTGCAGCGCCTTGCAAGATGCTACCGCGGCGCACGATGACGCCATGGCCGCTGGCCATTTCGACCACTTTCACATCGTGGCCACGCGCTTTGAGTTCGGCAATCGCATCTCTGCCGAGTGTGCGTTCGACTTCGGTTGGGCCATTGCGATTGAGCGCCATCGGTAAGGAAACGAGCTTGCTAGCATCATGCACACCGGCAATGTAGGCGCTCAGCACTCGTGCATTAAAGCCTAAGATGCGGCTGCCGCCGGGCGAGCCCATGGCGAGTACAGGGCGACCTTCATCATTAATCAATACAGTCGGTGACATGGCGCTGCGCGGGCGCTTGCCAGGGCCAACACGGTTGGCCACAGGCAGATCGCTTTGCGTGGGCACGAAGCTGAAGTCGGTGAGTTGATTATTCATCAGTACGCCGCGAATCAGTAGGCGAGAGCCAAAGCGATCTTCGATAGATGAAGTCATTGCCAACCAACGGCCTTGGGTATCGACAATACTGATATGGCTAGTGCCGTGCTCGAGAATTTGTCCATCAGTGGCACTAACTTTTGCGCCATGTGGCGTGCCCGCCGGTACAGCACCTTGAGCGGCTAAATCTTCAATAAGACGTGCACGCTGATTCAAATAATAGTGGCTGAGTAGGCCACTTATTGGCACGACAACTTTGCGCGGATCAGCACCGTAGCGCTGGCGGTCAGCAAAGCCTAAACGCTCAGCCTCGAGCAAGCCATGCAGAGAGTCGGTGCTGAGGTCATTGCCAAGAGTATTGAGCACGGGGCCACGCTGAGTTTGTTGATGGCGCTGCCAGAGGCTGACCATTTCCAACACACTAAAGCCACCGCTGGGTGCTGAGGCCGAACAAGCATTAAAGCTAGCGATGGGCAGGCAGAGTGCCGGCGTCACATCGGCGCTATACGAAGACCAATCGCTATCGGTGATGTCGCTACCAGCGGCGCGTAACTCACGGACAAAGCGCTTGGCTAGCTTGCCTTGATAAAATGCTGATGGGCCTTCTTTGGCCAGCGTTTCTAGCAGTTCGGCATAGGCTGGGTTTTTCAGCAAGTGGCCGGTTGGCCAAGCTTTGCCGGAGCGATTTAGCAGCAGTGGCGCCAAGGTTTTTGAGCGCGCTAGCAGAGGGTCAGTGGCGGAAAGCGTGTGCAAACGGTGCGACACCGGCACGCCTTTGCGTGCGGCCTCGATGGCTGGCGCGAGCAGGGTTTGCCACGGCAGCTTGCCCCAGCGCTGATGCGCCAGATCGAGCATAGACACGACGCCAGGCACACCAACCGCACGGGCGTTGGCCAGGGCTTCGTCGAAGGCCATGGCTTGGCCATCGGCACGTAAAAATCGGCGCTCAGTGGTTGCAGCAGGTGCTGTTTCGCGACCATCGATTGCGGTCACCCGAGCAGTTTTTTCTCGCAATGGTTCGGCGAAAACCATAAAGCCGCCGCCACCAAAACCAGATGACTGCGGCTCAACCAAGCCGAGCATGGCTTGTGCAGCAATGGCCGCATCGATAGCACTGCCGCCAGCACGTAGCATCGTGAGCGCGGCCTCAGTGGCAAGCGGATGCGCAGTCACCACCATGGCGTTGGCAGAAGTCATTGTGCTTAGCGGGTAGCGGCCAGAGCCAGCTTCTGGTGTGGCTTGACGCAGAGCATTGGCCGCTAAAACAGCGGCTGTGTCGCTTGCGGGCTGATGGCTGCAGGCGCTCAGTATTAGGCCGATAGCAGCCAAAGTACTCAGCGCCGGCAGACGCATTAGCGTGGTAGCCCTAGGTTGTTCCAGAGCGCGAGCGTGGGCTCGGCTTGGTTCATGCTGTAGAAGTGTAGGCCAGGCGCGCCGCCGTCGAGCAATTGCTGGCTTAGGCGCGTAATGACTTCTTCGCCAAACGCGATGATGCTAGCGCTGTCGTCGCCGTAGCTGGCGATTTGTTGGCGTATCCAGCGTGGAACTTCGGCGCCACAGGCATCGGAGAAACGCACCAGATTTTTGAAGTTAGTAATTGGCATGATGCCGGGGATGATAGCAATATCGCAGCCGGTCGCGCGAACACGATCGACGAAGTGAAAATAGCTATCGGCGTTAAAGAAATATTGCGTGATGGCGGAGTTGGCGCCGGCGTTAGCCTTAGCGACAAAATTGCGCACGTCATCGGCCAGCGAGGCGGCTTGCGGATGGCATTCCGGATAGGCCGCAACTTCGATCTTGAAGTGATCGCCACTGTGCTCGCGGATATAGCGCACCAAGTCGGCGGCATACGGCAGCTCTTTGCTGCGCGCAGTCACTTCTGCTGGCAAGTCGCCGCGCAGTGCCACTAAGCGATCAATGCCCATCTCGCGATAGCCATCGAGCAGCTCAGCGATCTCGGCTTTGCTGTCGCCAACGCAGGATAAGTGCGGCGCGACCGCATAGCCCAGCGCTTGCACATCACGCACCGCACCCAAGGTACGGTCGCGAGTGGAGCCGCCGGCGCCGTAGGTCACTGAGAAAAACTCAGGATTTACGGCACCTAGGCGACGCGCCACTTCACGCAATTTCTCGGCACCAACATCGGTTTTTGCCGGAAAGAATTCGATGCTGAAGTGGCTCATATTAGTACTTGTAGCTCTCAGGTTTGAATGGACCTTCAACCGGCACGCCGATGTAATCGGCTTGTGCTTGAGTGAGCTTAGTCATGACGCCACCAAAGCCGGCAACCATGGCCGCAGCAACTTCTTCGTCGAGCTTTTTCGGCAGCACTTCAACGCGAATCTGTGCGGCTTTTTGATCAGCTGGCAGGTCAGCAAACTTCTCGCCATAGAGGAAAATTTGCGCCAATACTTGGTTAGCAAACGAGCCATCCATGATGCGTGATGGGTGACCGGTGGCATTACCCAAGTTCACCAAACGACCTTCTGATAGCAAGATGAGGTAGTTGGGGTCGGTTGGGTTGGCTTCTGTGCCGAAGGGCGTGCGGTAAACTTTGTGCACCTGAGGTTTAACTTCATCCCAGACCCAGTTTTTGCGCATAAAGGCGGTGTCGATTTCGGTGTCGAAATGGCCGATATTGCAAACCACTGCGCCATTTTTAAGCGCACGCAACATAGCCGCGTCGCAGACTTTATCGTTGCCGGTAGTGGTCACGATTAAGTCGGTTTCGCCGAGCAGACGGGCGTTCACGTCTTCATCGCGGCCAGTAACGATGCCGTCGTTGTAGGCCGAGACTAGCTCGAAGCCATCCATGCAGGCTTGCATAGCGCAGATAGGATCGACTTCAGTGATGCGGACGATCATGCCTTCTTGGCGCAATGAAGCGGCTGAGCCTTTACCGACGTCGCCATAGCCAACGACCAAGGCGCGACGGCCCATCATCAGCATGTCGGTGCCGCGTTTGATTGCGTCATTGAGCGAATGGCGGCAGCCGAACTTGTTGTCATTTTTCGATTTTGTTACCGAATCGTTGACGTTGATCGCAGGCACTTTCAGTGCGCCTTTGGCCGCCATTTCGATCAGGCGCATAACGCCAGTGGTCGTTTCTTCGGTGATGCCGTGAATGCTCTCGAGCATTTGTGGGTATTTTTGGTGAATCAGGCCGGTAACATCACCGCCGTCATCAAGAATCATATTGGCAGCCCAAGGCTTGTCGTCGACTAGTACAGTTTGCTCGATGCACCACCAGAACTCTTCTTCAGTCAGGCCTTTCCACGCGAAAACTGGGATGCCGGCAGCAGCGATAGCGGCGGCGGCGTGGTCTTGTGTGGAGAAAATATTGCACGATGACCAACGCACTTCGGCGCCCAACGCGACCAGTGTTTCAATCAGCACGGCAGTCTGAATGGTCATGTGGATGCAGCCGATAATTTTCGCATCTTTCAATGGCTGGCTGGCGGCGTAAGTCGCGCGCAGGCCCATCAGCGCTGGCATTTCAGCTTCGGCCAAGATGATTTCTTTGCGGCCATAAGCAGCTAAGCTGATATCGCGAACTTTAAAATCGGTAAAATTTTGTAGATTAACTTGAGCGTTCATCAGGAGACTCTCCGAGCGAACGGGCGCCGTTGACTAGAAATGCAATCGAGCCTGACAGAATATTCCTTGCCGAAATAAGCTGCTGCAGCGCCCCTCGATCGCCGGGTTGGCGCGCAGTATAGCTGCTCGCGAGCAAATATCCAAAATTATTGATATAGCAATTGTGGGCTTTTTTAATGGAAGGCATAGCCGCTGTGTAAGTCATCGCATATGGCTGCCTAAAATTTAGCTTTGTGGTACTTTTGTAAGCTAATTTTCCGTAGGGCTAATTCCCATGCGCACACTAATTTTGTCGGCAATCGCTATTGCCTCTTTTTCTTCTATTTCGCATGCCGCCACTTTTGGCGTGACACCACAGGTGGGTTTGGCCGGTGCTGGCGCCACGGTGCAGTGGGGCTTCAACGAGTACTTGGCTTTATCGGCGGGTTATACAGGGCTTGATCGCAGCATTAGCGATGTCAAAACTAATGATGCGACTTATGACGCAGATATATCGATCAAAAATCCGCAGCTATTTGTGAATTGGGCGCCGTTTGGTGGGCATTTCCGCATGTCATTTGGCGTGGTGGCGCAGAATAGTAAGGTTGATTTGCGCGGTAAGGAATTTAGAGACCCTAATGTGCAGAGTGCAACTGTCAATGCCGAGTTTGCTCAGTCGGTAGCTCCCGCGCTAACACTGGGTTGGGAGACGCCGTTAGATAAAATAGGCTTTGGCTACCATTTCAGTATTGGTGCTATGTATGC
>JAGPVX010000041.1 GCA_018066805.1 Paraperlucidibaca sp.
GCCAAGCGTAGGCTGGCCTCAATTGCTTCTGGATACGCATGCGTTGCGCCAGCTGCTATCAGCTGTGATGACATCTGCAAATCTTCGGCACGTGCAATGATCGGCACATACGGGCAACGCTTGTGCAGCAAGCTGGTTGCACGCAGACCCATATCAGACTCGTATGTAGTCAGAATGGCGAGAGAGATCTTTTCTAACTGGATCGATGCCAGCAGTTCAGGATCAGAAATATCACCCAAGAATACATGGTGACCATCAATACGCCCCTGCTCAACCCGCTTGGGATCACTATCAAAGGCAATATAGGGAATGCCATTTGTTTGTAGTAGTACTGCCAAGGTATGGCCAACGCGGCCATAGCCGCCAATCAAGACCGATTGCTCAGGCACTTCAATCGCTGCAGGATTAGCCTTGGTGGCTTTTCGGCGAGAGGTCAACAGTCGTGCAATCGGGCCATTGAAGCGAATCAACATGGCGCCAACAACCATGGAAAACAACACCGAAGTCAGAATAACTTGGCCCAAGCGTATATCTAAAACTTGAGCATCTAGCGCCAGCGCCAACAGCGCCAAGCCAAACTCACCGCCAACTGAAACAATCAAGGCCGTGCGTAAAGAAGATTCCCAGTCAAAGCCACTGCGACGTACCACCGTGAGCACAATGATGATTTTGCTCAGCAGTAAAACCACCATGCCAAGCAACGCCTGAGGCCATATGTCTGGCAGCGAGGCCGGGTTTAACAACATGCCCACGCCAATGAAAAATAGCCCTAATAACACATCACGAAAAGGCCTAATGCTGGACTCAACTTGATGCCTAAACTCAGTTTCACCCAGCATCATACCGGCCAAAAACGCGCCAAAAGCCAGTGATAACCCGAGTTGATTTGTTGACCAAGCAGCCAGAAGAACCACAAGCAGCACCGCCAGAGTCAATGCCTCTAGTGACTGCTGCTTGGTGACAATGTGAAATAGTGGGCGAAACAACCATTTGCCAACAAAAAATACCAAGGCAAACGCTAAAGCAGCTTTGGCCATGGCCAGACCTAAAATACCCGCCAGCGCGTCAGCAGAAACCGCCATGCCGAGTACTGGAATGACAACCAAAAATGGCACAGCAGTGACATCTTGAAACACCGAGACTGCTAGGCCGAGACGACCATGTGGCGTGTTTTGCTCGGCTTGCTCAGTGAGCTGACTACCGATGATCGTGCTCGACGATTGTGCAAACACAGCACCTATAACGAAGGCAGCAGCCGTGGGCATACCCGCCAGCATGGCTAAACCCATGACGACTGCGGTGCCTAGCGCTACCTGCGCAGTACCTAAGCCTAAGACTTGGCCACGCAAAGCATGCAATTGCGGCAAGGAATAGTTCAAACCAATGGTGAACAACAAGAACACCACGCCAAACTCAGCAAGCCCTTTAATTTCAGGCACGTCCAAAGCTGGGCCAATGGTGTGCGGACTAAGAATAATGCCCACCAGCAAGTAACCCAGACTCGTAGGTATATGTAGGCGTTGAAATATAACAATGACACTGACCGAGACCGACAGCAGCACTAAGATTTGGGCGAAGTTTTCAGCCATCAATACGTATTTCCTTAAACTGTGGGTTCGGTTGGAGCTGCCAATGCACGCGCGCCAGCCAAAATCATATACACCATGGTCGCGGTTTGCTCGAGTAACTCCTGCTGTTGCTCGGGCGACTTAGCAACAGCCTGCGCACCCATACTAAACACCAAACGCGTTATCGCCTTCGCCACAATAGTCGGCTCATGCAGTTTATTGGCGTTTTGTGCTTCTAGGCGAATCAAATCACTGGTTAATTCATGCTCAAAAAACTGCAACTGCCGGTCGACTTCGGCCTGATACGCCAATGAGCCAACACGACCTTCGCAGAGTAATAGCTCTAAATAACGCTCTTTGGCATTAAGTTGCTCATAAAACACGTTCAAAGATGTTTGCACCACACTGCTACCAGCACTGATGCGCTGCCGAGCTTCGCTAAAGACATGACGCAAGCTACTACCTGCCAATGCTATTAAGGCGATACCGAGCTCATCGACATCGCGAAAATGCCGATAAAAACTATTCGGTGCGATGCCGGCCGTGCGTGCCACTTCGCGCAAGCTCAAGGTCGCCATGCTGCGTGTCGGGCCAATCAAGGACATTGCCGCCTGAATTAAGTCATCTTGGCTAATGCTGCCTTTACGCACGGCAGGTGCTAATTCCTCAGCATTCATTTGCTTCATCCTGTGATGTCACTGAGCTGACATATTTTTTTCGTTTAATTCAAGCGCTTAGTGTAACGGCTAAGCGCTCAATCACAAATGTCTATACATATGGATAGACAATCGTCTATACAACTGTATAATTTGCGTATTCCATGACTATCGAGGGCTCACACATGGCCGCTCAACAAATCATCCGCGCACTTACTAACGCCGTAATTCCCAGCGATGTCGCCGCATTTTGGCAAGACCATTTAGCGCCAATGAAAAGTGCCGAGCCACGTGGCCGCTTGATCGCCATTACACCGGCATCAGCACGAGCAATCACGCTAACTATTGAGCCGAATCGCGCCTTTAATGGCTTTCGTGCCGGCCAACACATCACCATTTCTGCAAGCGTAAATGGTGCTTGGGTCGCACGCAGCTATAGCCCGCGCTTGGTGTCAGGCGCAACAAGCGGAGCCTTTCAGATTACCGTGCAGCGCGTAGCAAATGGCCGCTTTAGTCAGTGGGCACATGATGCCGCGAGCATTGGCGATTGGCTAAAATTAAGCGACGCCTATGGCGACCTAGCACTGCCTGAAAATAACGCAGCCGTGATGATGCTCGCCGCTGGCAGTGGCATCACACCATTTTTAAGCCTGCTGCAAAGCACGCCGTTACAGCGCAATACTAGCCTGCAATATTGGGTAAAAACGCCAGAGGATGTCTGCCATTTAGATGAGCTATTGGCACTGCAAACTCGCGAGCCAAACTTTCATTTCACCTTACATAGCACGCAAATCGGCGAGCGCTTAAACGCTTCACATTTGGCCGACTGCTTGGTAGACACCGATATCATGGCCTGTGGCCCAGCTGGCTTTATCGCCACAGCCACTTCCCTCGCCAGCGCGCAATCATTACGTCTGCAAAGCGAAGCATTCTCCCTGCCAATGATCGTCAGCGATGCCACGCAGATGGTCAGCATCACACTGGCTCGTAGCGGTAAAGTCGTGCAAGTCGCCTCTGGCGCAGCCTTATTGCCGGCCTTAGAAGCCCAGGGCATAGCACTGGCCTCAGGCTGCCGTCGCGGTATTTGCAACACCTGCGCTTGCAGCAAGCGCCAAGGCATTAGCGAAAACATCATTACGCAAATGCGCGATGACGGTGACAACCCGGGCTTACGTCTGTGCATCAGCAGCGCGCGCTCCGACCTCACCCTTGATCTGTAATTACGCGATCTGTAACTGCTCATTTTGTAATAAACACCACCGTCACGTGTCTAAAAATCATACGTGCCGACTGCATTCACCACTCGCTCCGACGAGGAACATCAAATGAAAACACTGACTCAGGCTCAACTGACTGAACTTGAAACCACCTTCGATGCCATGCATAAAAAAGCCTTGGCAGATGTCGGCGAAAACGATGCCCGATATATCCGTCGCGTACTCGCCACCGTGCGCTACACCGGCTTTCTTGGTCGCGCCTGCTTATTCTTAAGCTTCTTCCCAGTATTTTGGGTAATCGGCACACTGCTTTTGGCGGTGTCGAAAATCATGGAAAACATGGAAGTCGCGCACAACGTCATGCACGGACAGTACGACTGGATGAATGACCCCAAGCTCAAAGGCCAGACCTACGAATGGGACATTGCCGGCACCAGTGATAACTGGCGCCAATCGCATAACGTCATGCACCACACCTACACCAATATCAAAGGTGTCGATGACGACGTGGGCTATGGCATTTTGCGCCTGTTTCCAGAGCAACGCTGGAAGCCGCACTATTTATTGCAACCAATCTACACAGTGATTTTCGCGCTGCTGTTTCAATGGGGCATTGCCATTCAAGAGCTGCGCTTAGGCCGCCTCTTTGCCGGCAAAACCCCGAAAGCTGAGTTTCAAAAGCAGTGGCAACCAGCAAAGCGTAAAATGCTGAAACAGCTGTTGAAAGACTATGTGGTGTTTCCACTGCTCGCTGGCCCGATGTTCTTGTCGGTATTCGCCGGTAATTTTGTCGCCAATGGCATTCGTAATGTCTGGACCTTTATCGTGATTTTCTGCGGCCACTTCACCAAAGATGCCGAGATTTTCCCGAAAAGCGTGCTGAAAAATGAGACTCGCGGCCACTGGTATTACCGCCAAATCTTGGGCTCATCGAACCTACGCGGTGGCAAGTTTTTCAATCTAATGACCGGCAACTTAAGCCATCAAATTGAGCATCATTTATTCCCCGACGTGCCAGCGCACCGATACGCCGAGATGGCCGTAGAAGTGAAAGCAACCTGCAAGCGCGTGGGCATTCCTTACAACGAAGGCAGCTTTACCAGCCAGTTTAGCCAAGTGCTATGGCGCATTATGCGGCATGCTCTGCCCTCTTCAGGGCAAAAATCATCGATACAGCTAGAGCGCACAAGCCAAGCTTTATAGCGTTATGATATGAGCATCAATAACGCTCAGATATAGGTGCCGCAATGGCCCCAACAGAACATAACTACGGCTACTTCTATAGTATTTTTGCCATAGAAAATTATGCCAATAGTCGCGGAGTAAGCATTGAAACGTGGGCGGGCCTCGAGCTTGCCCAACTGTTTAAGCGCGCTAGCAAATCACGACTCATTAGCTACGCCATGGCCATTAACTTTGTCCAAGCAGCCGTTGATTACTTTGACGATGACCTGCTTGGGGTCGCTGTTGGCCAGCGCTATCAGCACTCAACCTACGGCCTCTTAGGCCTGGCCATGATGTCGGTTGCGAATATTGGCGAAAGCTTGGAGCTAGGCGCACGCTATAGCGCCATTGCTGGCTCTTTAATTGAGTTTAACTCTACCCAAGACGAGCATGGCGTCTTGGTCACAGTCGCCAACAAAGATGGCTTTAATCAACGCGTTTATGAGTTCTTAGTACTAGAAATCATTACGGGTCTAAGGACATTTTGGCGCCTATGTTGCAATGACGAGCTCGCTATTAACATTAACTTTGACTTCAGTCTTAGCGCGACCTCACAACTATTCTGCCAGCATGTATTAAGCCAATCTGTGCGTTGGGATGAAGCAGCGACTACAGTCCGAATTGATAATGCCCTACTAGCAACTCAATTTATAACGACCAATCCATTTGCTCTGGAAGAAGCATTAGCTGCCTGTGATCAGCTAATGCAAAATTTAAATCGCTCAACAAATCTGCTTGAGGCTGTCCGTCAGAGCATTATCTCTCACATCACTAGCCGCCCATCGGCAAAAGTGGTTGCCAACGATTTAAATATCAGCGAGCGCAGCTTGCATCGCAAACTGAAGGAAGAAGGCATGAGCTATAAGGCCTTGTTTTCCGACTTGCTCATTGAGAAGGTTCGCTTGTGGGAAGCCGAGGGACTTAAGCAGTCAGTTATTGCCAAGCGTCTCGGCTTTACCGATGCAAGCAACTTCATTCGCGCTAAAAATCGTTGGAACAGCGACTAAGTTCAGTCGCTAAACCGTATGACCTCACCATCTTCCTTAGTGTATTCACGCACCGGATTGGCTAGTAAGTCCAACACCAACTCCGATGGCCGGCATAAACGCGTACCGCGCTCAGTGACCACAACCGGCCGATTCATCAAGATAGGATGCTCGCTCATCGCGTCGATCAAAGCATCGTTGCTGAGCGTAAGATCGGCCAAGCCTAACTCGTCATAAAGATCGCCTTTGGCGCGCATTAATTCACGCGCAGGCACAGCCAATGCCGCTAGCAATGCAACTAACTGCTCACGCGACAAAGGCATCTTCATATACTCAATAACCTCCGGCTCCTCGCCCGAGGCCCGCATGATGGCCAAGGTGTTGCGCGAAGTGCCGCAGTTTGGGTTGTGATAAATCTTTGAACTCATAACTCTCTCTACTAGTTACTGTGCCAGCGCGCTATTAGGCACCACTGGTAACACCACACTTGATGGATGCTCGGGGCCGACTAAGAACGTTGCTAAGCCCAATGGCCCCTTGATCAGCGACGACAATACAGGCTGCAAGCCTTGCGCCAAATTACTCGTGCTCAATGACACTTTCAGCGAATGGCCTTTAGCAATTTTTGCGCTAGTTGGGAAAATTTCCACTTGCATGAGCATGGGCTCATTTGGCTTAACTGGTAGAACAGACTCGGTAGTGAATGGATGCCATGGCTGAATCATCACGCCGTCGATGATGCGACTCCGATTTTCATCGACTGCACGAAACGAGGCGCTTAATAAGCCATTACTCAGTGGTCGGGACTTGCCTGTTGCCGGATCAAAGTCTGAGATGCGCACCGACACGCTAGTTTCTTGCGCCGTTGTCGTCATCCACACATTGGCTTGAATCGGGCCATTGATATACAGATCATCTTCCAAGGCTGGCGTAGAAAATACGACCGATGAATTTTGGTTAATGCTGTCATCATCGAAGCATGGCAAAGGCAGCAAGCCGGCTATACCAGCTGTCCATTGCGAAAGACTTTGCGAACACAGGCCAAAAATCGGCGCTTGCAAGGCAATCGACTGCGATGCTTTTTCGCTAGGCTGATCTTTCAGCAATGATTTGTCGGCCTGGAAAAAGTATTGCTGCGGCTTCATTTGCGCGTGTGGCCAATCACTGCTGGTGACGTAGCGCTCCTCGCCCAACACATATTGCGTGACATTTGGCATGCGGTCGGCGCCGACTGGCAAGCCTTTCACATATTGATCAAACCAACGCAGCTGAATTTTATTCAGCTCGGGCACACCGTCGCTGGGCAAGCCATTGCTTGGAATGCCAGCGGCTTGAATATGTGTCCACGGGCCAATAAGTAGCTTGGCTGGCACTTGGCCCTTCAAGCGCTCAAACCACAATGGCTCACTGCGCTGGAAAAGATCAAACAAGCCACCGACAACAAATGTTGGCACTTTAATCTTCTCAGCATTTTCTAACGGTGAGCGCTTTGCCCAGAAGTCACCATCGGCAGCAGTGCCTTGCTCACCAAGCAATGCCTTTAAAATTGTCGGCACTTGGAAGTTTGTTACTGCGCCTGTGATGTGACTAAGCAATGCCGTAATGCCGGTTGCAGGATCAGCAGCAATACCCTCTAAAGGCAATACGCCAAGGCCTGTCACTAGAGTCATCCAAAGTGGAATAAACGTTGGATTAACCTGTCCGCCGGTAAATACGATGTCGCGGTAACCATCACCAATAGGCACGATGGGAAAAGCCGCTTTAATGGCCGGATGCTGCTGCTGCGCTGTGAGTACAGTGGTAATGCCTAAGTACGAGACACCAAACAGGCCAATTCGGCCATCCGACCAAGGCTGAGTAGCCGCCCATTCCACCACCTGCGAATAGTCTTTTTGCTCGCGCTCACCAAAAGCTTCCCACTCACCCTGAGAGTTGCCGGTACCGCGCACGTCGACTGTTACTGTAGCGTAGCCATGAGAGGTCATGAATGGGTCGGCACCGCCAAGCGCTGGCACAAAACTACCCACTGAGGTGTTATAGGATGTTTGAACTAAAATAACCGGAAACGGACCTTCATTTACGTTCGCAGCATTGCTCGGTAGAGTCACTTTTGCAGCAAGCTTAACGCCGTCATCCATGGTGATGAATTGCAGAGGAATCTCTTTCGATGAGCTGAAAGTCGGCGCTGGATCATAGTCAGACCACGCGCTATCAGCTGCCGGTGCGGCGCTACCATAAGCCTCACTTTCGGCGCTGCGAGTGCCCAACTTCATTACTGGAACCTGACGCTCTGCAGCAGGCGATGTGCTATCACTTGATGAGCTTGAGCCGCCACAGGCACTAAGCATTAAGCTCGTGAGAGATATGGCTAAAATCGAGCGAATGATCATGGCAATGTCCTTATTTTTTTTATAATAGACGCACATTTAACAACATACGCTGTCAGACTAACAAGCATTACAAAGTAAGCGACGGATTTTTGGCGAAGCGTAAACTTAAGGCTTGGCAAGACCCGCTAGCTGCACCGTAATAAGCACATGCCAAAACCCTTCTTCTTGCCATTGCTGGCACTCGCCCGCCAGCTCAGCAGCGCGTTGGCGTAGACTCTCAGAGCCATGGCCAGCCGTGGTCTCGCGCGCACCATCAACACCATCGTTTATGACTTCAATACGCAATGCATCATCGGTGCTGAGCCTTATAGTAATGGCGCTGGGTTGAGCATGCTTTATGGCATTGGTCAGGCTTTCACGCAGCATGCGGCTTAAATGGCCATACTCATTGGG
>JAGPVX010000042.1 GCA_018066805.1 Paraperlucidibaca sp.
AGAGGATGGGCATGAGCGCTCGCCAAGCAGAAGTGGTGCGTAACACGAGAGAAACTAAGATTCGCGCACGCGTGAATCTCGATGGCACAGGCCAAGGCAATCTGAATACTGGCATGGCTTTCCTCGACCACATGCTCGACCAAGTTGTGCGTCACGGCCTCATCGACATCGATATCACCTGCGATGGCGATCACTTCATCGATGATCACCACAGTGCCGAAGACTGCGGCATCACACTAGGCCAAGCCTTTGCGCAGGCATTAGGCGATAAAACCGGTGTCCGTCGTTATGGCCACGCTTATGTGCCGCTAGACGAAGCATTGTCGCGCGTAGTGATCGATCTTTCCGGTCGTCCTGGCTTAGAAATGCACTGCGAATTTACACGCAGCAGCATCGGTAGTTTCGACGTCGATCTATTTTTCGAATTCTTCCAAGGCTTCGTCAATCACGCCGGCGTGACTTTGCACCTTGACAATCTGCGCGGCAAAAACTCGCACCATCAAGCCGAAACGCTGTTCAAAGCCTTCGGTCGCGCACTGCGCATGGCTGTTGAGCTTGACCCACGCATGAGCGGCCAGATGCCATCGACTAAGGGCTCGCTGTGACCTCAGTTGCCGTACTCGACTATGGCATGGGCAATCTGCACTCGGTCGCGAAAGCGCTAGAGCATGTTGGCGCCACAAAAGTGGTAATCACTGACGATGTTGCGATCATTCGCGCCGCTGACCGCGTGGTATTGCCCGGTCAGGGCGCGATGCGCGATTGCATGGCGGCGATGCATGAACACGGCATCGCCGATCTAGTCGATGAGCTCATCCACAGCAAGCCTTTACTCGGTATCTGTGTTGGCATGCAGGCCATGCTCACGCGCTCTGATGAAAATGGCGGCGTCGATGGCCTCGGCTTATATCCTGGCCACGTGAAATTTTTCACCGACGTGCCGGCCGTTGATGCGCAACGCCTAAAAGTGCCGCACATGGGCTGGAACACCGTGAGCCAAGTGCGCGAGCATCCACTCTGGGATGGCATTGCCGATGGCTCACGCTTCTACTTTGTCCATAGCTATTACTGCCAGCCAGATGATCCTGCGCTTAGCGTCGGCAGCTGTGATTATGGCCTGCCATTCTCCTGCGCCATCGCTAAAGATAATGTCTTCGCTGTGCAATTTCACCCCGAAAAAAGTGCGCACGATGGCCTGCGCCTGCTACAAAACTTTTTACGTTGGAACCCCTAATTTATTCGCTGGCCGCTGAGCCGTTGCGCTGGAGCATTCGATGTTAATTATCCCCGCCATTGACCTCAAAGACGGCGCCTGCGTTCGTCTAAAACAAGGCCGCATGGAAGACGATACGGTGTTTTCCGACGACCCCATCGGCGTTGCGGCGCAATGGGTTGAGCAGGGTGCCCGCCGCCTGCATTTAGTCGACCTCAATGGCGCTTTCGCTGGCGAACCAGTCAATGGCGAAATCGTGCGTGCAATTGCTACGCGCTGGCCAAAATTGCCGGTGCAAATCGGTGGCGGCATTCGCTCATTAGAGACCATCGAGGCCTATGTTCGCGCTGGCGTGTCGTATGTCATTTTGGGCACAAAAGCAGTGAAAGAACCTGCATTCGTGCGCGAAGCCTGCCGCGCCTTTCCGGGCAAAATCATTGTCGGCATCGATGCTAAAGATGGCTGGGTTGCCACCGATGGCTGGGCTGAAGTTTCCAGCGTGCAAGCTGTCGATCTGGCACGCCAATTCAAAGCCGACGGCATCAGCTCCATCGTTTACACCGACATCGCCCGCGACGGCATGATGCAGGGTGTTAACGTCGAGGCCACAGCCAAACTCGCTCGCGACTCGGGTCTGCCCATCATCGCCTCTGGCGGCGTGACTAACTTGGATGATATTCGTGGCTTGCTTAAAGTCCGCGGCGACGGCGTGATTGGCACTATCACGGGCCGTGCGATTTACGAAGGCACACTGGATTTGGCAGAGGCACAGGCTTTAGCTGACGCCTAAGACTCACGAACTAAAGCCAAGCTCAAATTTTGTGCTTTTTGACACACCAAATAAGGACTTTCCATGAGCGACATGCCCGCCTGCCCAAAATGCCAATCGGTATACACCTACGAAGATGCCGGCAATTATATTTGTCCTGAATGCGCACACGAGTGGTCGACAGTCGCCGTAGAAGCTAGCGATGATGTACGTGTGATCAAGGACGCTAACGGCAATGAGCTCAACGATGGCGATACCGTGACAGTGATTAAAGACCTGAAGATTAAGGGCACGTCGCTGGTAGTGAAGGTTGGCACGAAAGTGAAAGGCATTCGCTTAGTCGATGGCGACCACGACATCGATTGCAAAATTGACGGCATCGGCGCCATGAAGCTGAAGTCGGAGTTTGTGAAAAAGGCCTAAGGCTTTAATTCATCTTTGCAAAGCTGCTCGTCTAGCGCGCAGCTGCCGCTTTTAAGCTCAAAGCCACCGCCTCCGCAATCTTAATACCATCGACGCCGGCAGATAAAATTCCGCCGGCATACCCCGCACCCTCACCGGCTGGGTACAAGCCCTTGGTATTGATGCTCTGCATATCAGTGCCGCGCTTAATGCGTATTGGTGACGACGTGCGCGTCTCGACACCGGTCAATATCGCGTCATTCATGGCATAGCCACGAATCTGCTTATTAAATGCCGGCAAGGCCTCACGAATGGCTGCAATAGCGTACTCAGGCAGGCTTGCATCCAGCTCGCCGAGCTTCACACCGGGCTTATAGGATGGTTCTACGCTACCCAATGCGCTCGATGGTCGCTGCGCGATAAAGTCGCCAATAAGCTGTGCCGGCGCATCGTAATTGCTGCCACCAAGCAGATAGGCCTGCGACTCCCATTGCCGCTGAAAATCGATGCCGGCGAGTGGGCCGCCGGGATAGTCTTCGGGCGTGATGCCGACCACGATGGCACTATTGGCATTGCGCTCATTGCGCGAATACTGGCTCATGCCGTTGGTCACGACCATCTCAGGCTCAGACGAAGATGCCACCACCGTGCCACCAGGGCACATGCAAAAGCTATACACCGAGCGGCCATTTTTGGCGTGATGCACTAGCTTATAGTCCGCCGCACCTAAAATTGGATGACCCGCCTGCGGCCCGAAGCGGCAAGCATCGATCATCGATTGTGGATGCTCAGCGCGGAAGCCAATAGAGAAGGGCTTAGCTTCAACATATACGTCGCGCGCGTGCAGCATCTTAAAGGTGTCGCGAGCACTATGGCCAATCGCCAACACGACATGGTCACTGCGAATTTGCTCGCCGCTAGCCAGCGTGACGCCGCGCACTTGGTCATTCTCAATATGCAAATCTTCCACGCGCTGATTAAAACGAACCTCGCCACCAAGATCGATGATGTTTTGTCGCATCTGCTCAATCATCGTGACCAATTTAAAGGTGCCGATATGTGGCTTGCTGACGTATAAAATCTCCGCTGGCGCGCCGGCTTTAACAAACTCGGTCAATACTTTGCGGCCGTGATGCTGCGGGTCTTTAATCTGGCTATAGAGTTTGCCATCGGAAAAAGTGCCGGCACCGCCTTCGCCAAACTGCACATTGGACTCGGGCTCTAGCACGCGTTTGCGCCATAAGCCCCAGGTGTCTTTGGTGCGTTCGCGCACGGCTTTACCACGTTCGAGTACGATGGGTTTTAGGCCCATTTGCGCCAAAATCAACGCGGCGAAAAGTCCGCATGGACCAAAGCCAATGACGATAGGGCGTAAGAAGTCTTCGCTTGGTGCGTCTGTGACAAATTGATAGGTCGTATCAGGCGACGGGCCAATATGCACATCATTGGCCAAGCGCAGCAACACAGCGGCTTCGTTGCTCACGTTCACATCGAGACTATAGATAAGCAAAATATGGCCGCGCTTACGAGCATCGTAGCTGCGCTTATAGACGTTAAAGCTGAGCAGATCGCTGGCTGCAATGCCCAGCCGCAAGACAATGGCTGAATGCAGCGCTTCGTCTGTGTGCTCTAAGGGCAGCTTTAGGTCGGTTAGTCGCAGCATGATGATTCTCTTCGTATCTTGTGGTGCGAGTGTTGTCGTCGCATTTTATGGCTTAGCGCTAAGTCTAAATTTCCGAGCACGCGTTATAGGCTGCGAATATACAGCGCCTCAACCTCAGCGCGCGCCCACGGTGTACGGCGCAAAAAAGTCAGGCTAGATTTGATGCTGGGATTGTCTTTAAAACAGCGAATATCTACCACGCGGGCCATTTCCGCCCAGCCATACTTCGCGTGCAAATGCGTCACTATGCTTTCCAATGTGATGCCTTCCAGCGGGTCTTTGCTACGTTTGTCGTTCACAGCCACCTCTTAGGCAAATTGCCCAGCGGCATGGCCAGATGCCCATGCCCATTGAAAGTTATAACCACCAAGCCAGCCAGTCACGTCGAGCACTTCGCCAATAAAATACAGGCCTGTTTGGCGCTGACTCTCCATGGTGCGCGAGGATACCTCATTGGTCGAAACTCCGCCCAAGGTCACCTCAGCGGTGCGATAACCCTCCGTACCAGAGGGCCGCAATGTCCAGCCGTTTAGTGCTGCTGCTACGCGCTTAAGAGCCGCATCAGACCAATCCGCCATGGGTTTTTCAGCTTCGCCAAGCCAGAGCAAAGTTTGCAATTCATGCACCAGAGCCTTAACCAAAAACGGTGCTAGCAGAGTTCTTAGCAATACTTTCGGCTGAGCTTTTTTCTGCGCAATCAACCAATCGCTCAGAGTCATCTCACCCCATGGCGACGTTGGCAGCAAATCGATCTGCACTGGCTGGCCTAGCTGCCAATAATTCGATGCCTGCAGTATCGACGGCCCGCTAATGCCACGATGCGTAAACAGCATATTTTCGTGAAAGCTCGGCGCGTCATCATGGCTGCTCACCACAGTATCGAGAGCAATGCCGCTCAAGCGCTCAGTCACAGCTTTCATGCCGTCACTAAAAGTCATTGGCACAAGGCCTGCGCGTGTGGGCAAAACTTCATGACCAAACTGGCGCGCAATTTCGTAGCCAAAACCGCTAGCGCCCAGCGTTGGGATGGACAGGCCGCCAGTAGCGACAACTAGCGATTCGCAACGAATTTGCTCCTGGCCAAGATGCACTGTGAAGCCACTAGGCTTTTCAGCGATCTCCGTGACACTGGCATGGCTACGAATACGCACACCGACCGCCTCGCACTCATTCACTAGCATTGCCAAAATATCTTTCGCCGAGTCATCGCAAAAAAGCTGGCCATGCTTGCGCTCGTGATAGGCAATGCCGTGTTTTTCTACCAACGCAATAAAATCCCACTGCGTATAGCGGTTCAACGCCGACACACAAAAGTGCGTATTTTCACTGATGAAATGCTCAGACTCGACCTGCATATTGGTGAAGTTGCAGCGGCCGCCGCCCGACATCAAAATCTTTTTGCCGATCTTATTACTGCTATCGAGTACCAACACGCGACGCCCACGTTGACCTGCCGCCATGGCGCACATTAGCCCCGACGCGCCGGCACCAATAATTACCACATCAAATTGTGCAGACGCCTGCGCCACGGATTCACCTCGCCGAATATTTATGGCCGCGAGTATAGTCGCTCGCGCTAGCGGCACCCATGATAAAATGCGCGCTGACTCTTATTCGGTACCTCGCCATGACGCTCGCTAAACGCATAATTCCCTGCCTCGATGTTGATCAGGGCCGTGTCGTCAAAGGCGTTAAGTTTCTCGATATTCGCGATGCTGGCGACCCGGTTGAAGTCGCCAAACGCTATGACGAACAGGGCGCCGATGAGATCACTTTTCTCGACATCACTGCCAGCGTAGAAGGCCGTGACACCATGGTGCGCACGGTTGAACGCATGGCATCGCAAGTATTCGTGCCGCTCACCGTTGGCGGCGGCATTCGTGAAGTAGCTGATATTCGTCGCATGCTCAATGCCGGCGCTGACAAAGTCAGCATCAATTCCGCAGCTGTAAAACGCCCTGAGTTTGTCTTGGAGGCCTCACAACGTTTTGGCGCGCAATGCATCGTCGCCGCCATCGATGCCAAACGCGTATCACTCGCGGGCGAGCCTGGGCGCTGGGAAATTTTCACGCATGGTGGCCGCAATCGCACCGGCATCGACGCCGTAGCATGGGCTGAGCGCATGGCCAAATACGGTGCAGGCGAGATCTTGCTAACCAGCATGGATGCCGACGGCACCAAAGCGGGCTATGACTTGGAACTGGTGAAGGCCATTACCTCAGCGGTGCGCGTACCAGTTATTGCATCCGGCGGCGTCGGTAACTTGCAGCATTTATGCGATGGTATTTTGCAGGGCGGGGCTGATGCAGTGCTAGCGGCGAGCATTTTCCATTTCGGCGAATACACCGTGGGTCAGGCCAAAGACTTCTTGGCCGACCACGGTATTTGTATGCGTCGCTAGGACCTAGTAATTACACCAGTTACCGGGCTGGCTCGGTCGGCCACGTAGGCGCGTCTCGAAATACAAACCGGTTTCGCCCTCGCTACCATCACCAACGCTGGCCACCGTTTGGTTGGCCGAAACGCTATCGCCAGTTTTCACATTAATGCTTTGGTTGTAGCCGTATAGCGACATGAAGCCACCACCATGATCGACGATGACCAGCTTGCCATAGCCACGCAAGAAGTCGGCGTAGAGCACTTTACCGCTTTTCACGACCTTAACCGCTGCGCCACTATTGGCTGCAATGACAATGCCATTCCAACGCAAGCCGCCGCCACGGTCGGCGCCAAACTGCGCACGTATGCCACCACTTGCGGGTAGTGAGCAGTTGCCACGGTAAGGCACCGAATAATCCGGCTCCTGACTCCACACAGTTTTATCTTTCACCACGGGCGCAGGCTTGTTATTTGCAGCAGCTTCCTTGGCACGACGCTCACGCTCTAGGCGATCTGCTTCACGCGCCTGACGCTCTAAACGACGCATCAAGTTTTGCAACGCTGCTTGGTTTTTCTTCAAGCTTTTGAGGTTTTTATCTTGGCTCGCAATATCGCTATTGAGAATCTTAAGCGCCGCTGCTCGCTGTGATTTGGCGCCTTCTAACTGCACCTGTTCGGACTCTAATTTTTTCTCAAGCGCTGCAAGCTTTTTAACTTGCTCTGCCTCTTCTACCTCTACTGCGGCGAGTTCTGCCAAAGTCACATCCAGCTCATCGATACGTTCGCTGCGAGCTTTCTGGATATAGCTGAAATAACGCAGCTGACGCGCCAGCAATGCCGGATGCTCTTGGTTCAATAAGAGTTTGAAATAGTCGTCTCGACCGGCACGGTAGGAGGCCTGCATATCGGCTTTTAAACTAGCTAATTGTTCACGCTTAACCGCTGCTAATTCGGCTTGGCGCTTGCGCAAAACATTAACGCGCGCTTTACGCATATTGCTTTCTTTTTCCGTTTCAGCGACTGATTTTTGCAGTTTATTAATTTCTGCTTCAGCTGAGTTCAAGGCTTTTTGCTGCTTAGTGCGCTCGGCCTGGGTCAACCGTAACTTTTTTGTGGCGGTGCGAATCTCATTTTTCACCGAGTCTAAATCAGACTTGGTCGAGCTTGCCTCGCTGCGCAATTGATTGCCATCGGCTGCCAATGCATTTGAAACGCAAGCGCTGGCGAGCAGTAGAACTAAACCTAAACGTTGACTCAACATCTTCATACGGACACCACGAGCGGTCGACCGGTCATCTCTATGGGCTGCTCTAACCCCATGAGATTCAGCAATGTGGGCGCGACATCAGACAGTACGCCATTCTCAGCTATGCGCATATTTTTCCGCGAGCCGACATAGACAAAAGGCACTAACTCGCAGGTATGCGCGGTATGCGCCTGGCCGGTGGCATTGTCACGCATCTGCTCAACATTGCCGTGATCGGCAGTGATTAGCATCTCACCGCCAACTTGCTCGATGGCTTGACGTAGACGGCCCAAGCAGCGATCTAGCATTTCGCAAGCCTTCACAGCGGCATCGAAGTTGCCGGTGTGGCCGACCATATCGCCATTGGCATAGTTGCAAATCAACGCGTCGTAATCGCCAGAGGTAATGGCCGAAACGAGTTTGTCGGTGACTTCTTCGGCGCTCATTTCAGGCTGTAAATCATAAGTAGCGACATTTGGCGAGGGCACCAAAATACGCGTCTCGCCATCATAGGGCTGTTCGCGACCGCCGCTAAAAAAGAAGGTGACATGAGCATATTTTTCAGTCTCGGCAATGCGCAACTGAGTTTTTCCTAAGCCAGATAAATATTCGCCTAAGGAGTTATGCAGGGCGCTTGGGGCATATGCCACCGACGCTTTGATGCTGTCGGAGTATTGAGTAAGCATGACAAAGTCGGAGAGTTTGGGATGCACAGCGCGCGTAAAGCCGGAGAAAGACTCATCGACAAAGGCGCGGGTGATTTCACGTGCGCGGTCGGCACGGAAATTCATGAAAACCACGACATCGCCATCGCTAATGAGAGCTGGTGATTTGCCTTCGGGCACAATGCTAGTCGCCGGCACGAACTCATCGCTAACTTCATCAGCATAGGCGGCTTGCAAGCCTTCAACCGCGCTGATGACTTGGCGCTTAGCCACACCCTCCGTGAGCAGGCGATACGCAGCTTCGACACGATCCCAGCGATTATCTCGATCCATCGCAAAGTAGCGGCCGATAATGCTGGCAATACGACCTTTACCTGTCTTCGCTAAATGCGCTTCCATCGCCGCCAATGAAGGCTCAGCGGAGCGTGGTGGCGTGTCGCGGCCATCTAAAAATGCGTGCACATATACCTGCTCTGCGCCACGCGCTACAGCCATATCGACCATGGCGTGAAGATGCTCTTCATGCGAATGCACACCGCCCGGCGACAGCAGGCCCAGCACATGCACGGCACGACCAGCGTGAACGGCTTTGTCTATCGCAGCAATTAGCGCAGGGTTTTGCTCAAACTCGCCGTCGCGAATGGCCTTAGTGACGCGGGTAAAATCCTGATAGACGACGCGACCGGCACCGAGATTCATATGACCAACTTCGGAGTTGCCCATTTGCCCATCGGGCAAGCCCACATCTTCGCCAGAACCAGACACCAAACCGTGCGGATAATCCGCCAGCATGGCTTGCCAGTTCGGCATTTTCGCCGCGTTAATCGCGTTCGAATCGGATGTGTTGCTATGGCCAAAGCCATCCAAAATGATCAATACATGCGGTTTACGTGTCACGGATTTCCCCGAGGTGGTCGGTAACGCCTAAGTGTAACAGCCTCGGACTAGCCGAGGGAGCGTGAGGCTTTAGTCTTTCTTGCCGATATTTTTCTGCGCCGCGATCTGATCTTCTACGGTTTCAATCAGGCCCGAAGCTAGATCGCCAACTTCGCGATTTACGCGGCGGATGGCGTCATACACGGTGCCAATTGTTTCGGCATGGGTCTTTTTAGCCGCAGCTGCATCATCTTCAAGCAAGCCACGCTTGGCTAGGGCATCAAGTGGCATCGAGGCGATGGCTTGGTGAATTTGCTCAACACTGGTGGCACCTTTGTCGACAGCCTCTTGGATCAAGTCCTTAATGGCCTCAACACGGGTTAAAAATGACATTGCTTTGACCTCTCTAGTGAACATCTGTGCGCTAATGCTAAACTAGCTGCAGCATATAAGGGACCATCATGGCACTGCGCGAAGAAAAAAAACTGCAAACCCGACAAGCGCTAATGGATGCGGCACTAACGCTCATGCATGAAGGCGCTGGTTTTTCAGGCCTGAGCTTGCGCGAAGTATCACGACAAGCAGGCTTAGTGCCGACCGGTTTTTATCGCCACTTTCCTGACCTCGACGCCTTAGGCGAAGAGCTTGCGGTCGAGGCTTGCCGGCAACTGCGTGTGGTCATGCGCCAAGTCCGCAAAAAAGCACAAGGCGGAGCCGCTATCACTGAGTCTGTGACGGCACTGGTCGAGTTTATCCGCCACAACCCATTGTACTTTGAGTTTCTTGCACGCGAACGCGCCGGTGGCCCACCGAAAGTGCGCGAAACCATTCACACGCAAATGCGCCAGTTTGTTGCTGAGCTTGCTGAAGACTTGCAGCAATGGCCAATCTACACAGACTTCCCACGCGATGACCTCGCTATGCTGGCCGATCTTGTGGTCAACACCGTCATCCATTTAGCCCTAGATTTGCTGGCGCTACCTTATGTGGAAGACGATGCCGAGCAAGTATTACGAACCACCAAGCAATTACGCTTGATCATGCTTGGCGCTCATGCGTGGAAGCCAGAAAAAGGCGCTTAAAAGCGCCTTTTTCTTATCTACTTATTTCTTCTTGGCTTGCTCTTGGGCTACCAATGCTTTCACCACTTCAATGGTGCGTGCACTTTCACCTGGCACTAAATACTTACCATTAACGACGATAGCCGGCACACCCGATAGTTGGTATCGCACAGCCAAATTGCGTGACTGAGCCACTTTTGCACTAACCGTAAATGAGTTGTAAAGACCATTGAAATTGGCTTCTTTCACACCAAATCCAGCATAAAACTTGGCTAAGCTTTTTTGCGAAAATAAGCGCTGTTTATCGATCTGAATGGCAGCAAACAGCGGGCCGTGAGTTTTCTCGACTAGGCCTAATGACTCAGCGACATAATAGCCGCGAGCGTTTGCTTCCCACACGGAGTTTAAAGCTGCTGGGCTACGCTCAAACTTAATGCCGGCTGGATTGGTTTTCAGCCATGCAGCAACATGTGGCTCTAAGGTGTAGCAATGTGGGCAGCCATACCAAAAGAACTCACGCACTTCGATAAGACCACTGCTAAGTGCAGGTGTTGGGTTTGCTAGGCGTGTGTAATCTTTGCCCTCAACGGGCGTCAACGCGAGAGCCCAAGTCGGTAGTGCCAACAGTAATACCGCAATAAATTTCTTCATCATTGTCATTATCCTTAAACGGTTAGAGCAGGTTAACGCTTTAGTGAACACTTGGCTGACAGAAAAAAGCCCGCATAGGCGGGCTCATTTCACATCAACACAAGAGCTTAGTGAAGACCCTGAATGTACGACGCCAAAGCCTGAATGTCTTTATCTGACAACTTGGCCGCAATCATTTGCATAGGGCCTAAGTCGCCAGGCTTGGCACCATCATTGTCGCGACGATCGCCAGTGAGGTCATCACGGCCGGCAGCACGAAACATTTTCAGCTGGTTAGCGGTGTACTCAGCATGCTGACCAGAAAGACGCGGGAATGCCGCAAATGTGTTGCCTTTGCCTGCAGGACCGTGACAGCCCGAGCAAGCGGTCAAGCCAATTTCTTTTTTGCCGCCGCGGAAGATTTTCTGGCCGAGCTCAACCAGTTCTTTGTTCGCACCGCCAATCGAGCCTTTCTGTTGCGAGTAATACTCTGCTAGATCAGCCATATCTTGATCAGCTAGGCCGGCAGCCATAGGCGCCATTAACGCGTTCACGCGCGTGCCTGCTTTGAAGTTCTGCAGCTGCTTATAAATGTATTTAGCATTCTGGCCAGCTAGCTTAGGGAAGGTGGGCGCAGCACTATTGCCATCGGCGCCGTGGCAGGCCGCGCAAACCGCCGCCTTTCCTTGACCGGCAGTAGCATCGCCCTTGGGCATAACAACGGCAGCATGGCTGAATGAGCTAACGCCCAATAACAGCGAAACAACGGCAACAAACTTTTTCATAAGAGCACTCGTAGCAGCTTATTTAGACATATATTTAATGAGCGCTTTATATTCAGCGTCTGTGCAATCATTACACAGGCCTTTCGGCGGCATCATCTTAAAACCATTTTTAGCGTGAGCAAGCAGTGTCGCTTCGCCTTGCTTCAAGCGCGGCGCCCAAGCAGCCTTATCGCCCGTTTTTGGCGCTTGCATAACGCCAGTAGCGTGGCAGGCGGCGCACGATTGCTTGTAACGCTGCTCAGTTGTAGCTGCCTGAGCGAATGCGCTCACGCCAATCAGCAACGCTGCAAACATTAATTGCTTTTTCATGACATGCTCCATCGATTATAGGGAGATTGAGCTTTAACATCACCCATCATGCGACAACACTACGAAACGATCACGCTTTTTTACGTCAAATAGTATATCGCAGTGACCATACGTGGTGTAGCCCTATAAACTACCAGCCTTTAAAAATGAGCAAAGACTATGACGGACGCTGAATACATGTTGATTGCGCTGTCCCGTGCGCAGTTTCAAATCAGCGCACCGACGCTTGCTTTATGCCCACCAGAAATGGGCCATGAAGTCGCTTTTGCTGGCCGTTCAAACGCCGGCAAATCTACTGCAATCAATATCTTAACTCGCCAGAAGCAGTTGGCTCGTGCCTCCAAAACGCCTGGCCGCACGCAGTTGATTAACTTTTTCGCTCTCGATGAAGAGCGTCGTTTAGTAGACTTGCCCGGCTATGGCTATGCCAAAGTGCCGATCGCTATGAAGCTGGCGTGGCAAAAACATTTGGCGCACTACCTGCGTGAACGCCACACCTTGCGTGGTTTAATTTTGCTGATGGACTTGCGCCATCCACTATCGAGCTTCGATCGCAACATGCTCGACTGGGCTAAGCAGCGTAATTTAGCCGTGCATATTTTGCTGACTAAGGCCGATAAGCTTAATCGTGGCCCAGCTATTACGGCACTGATTGCCGTACGTAAATCGCTTAAAGAGCTAAATTACGAAGGTAGCGTGCAGTTATTTTCGGCAACTACGCGCATCGGTCTCGATGAGGCAGCTCTGCAAATTGGCGAATGGTTGCAGATGCCCATGCCTTCGCAAGCAGAAAGCAGCGATGAGGCAGCTTCGGCGAAATAACACGCAGCAGCAAAAAGGCCATCAACACTGGATGTGGATTCCAGCGTTGATGGCCTTTTTATTGGAGGCGTTTTTAGTGCGCCTCATCCCAGTTTTTACCGATGCCCACTTCCACATCTAGCGGCACAGCTAGCTCCGCAGCAGCGGCCATTTCAGCCTTCAGCAGCGCAGTAACACGCACAACCTCAAGCTCAGGCACTTCCAAGACCAACTCATCGTGCACCTGCATGACCATCACGGCTTTGAGATTTTCGCGATCGAGTGCGGACTGCACACGCAACATGGCGCGCTTGATGATGTCGGCGGCAGTGCCTTGCATGGGCGCGTTGATCGCCGCACGTTCAGCGGCTTGGCGTAGCATCGGTTTTGGCGAGCGGATATCACGCAGCATTAAGCGACGACCAAATAGCGTCTCCACATAGCCTTGCTCATGCGCCTGCGCTCGCGTGCGCTCCATATAATCCTGCACGCCGGGGTAGCGCGAGAAATAGCGCGAAATATAGTCGGCGGCCTCACTGCGGGAAATATCCAGCTGCTTAGCTAGGCCAAACGCCGACATGCCGTAAATTAACCCGAAATTCACGGCTTTCGCAGCTCGGCGCTGATCGCTAGTGACCTCACTCGGCGTGATACCCAACACTTCGGCGGCTGTGGCACGGTGAACATCGAGGCCATCGCGGAAGGCTTTAAGCAAGCCTTCGTCGTGCGACAAATGCGCCATGATGCGCAGCTCGATTTGCGAATAGTCGGCCGCCATGATCACGCAACCCGCTGGAGCAACAAACGCTTGGCGTATGCGGCGGCCTTCTTCGGTGCGAATCGGAATATTTTGCAGGTTGGGATCGCTAGACGATAAACGCCCTGTAGCAGCTACGGCCTGATGATATGAGGTGTGCACACGGCCAGTTTTAGCTTGCACCATCTCGGGCAATTTGTCGGTATAGGTCGAGCGTAATTTCGACAAGCTGCGATGCTCAAGCAACAGCTTAGGCAGCGGGTGACTTAGCTGCTCGAGCACATCTTCGGCCGTGGAGTACTGGCCACTCGCGGTTTTTTTGCCGCCGGGAATGCCCAGCTTTTCAAACAAAATTACTCCCAATTGCTTAGGCGAACTCAAATTAAACTCTTCGCCTGCAAGCTCATAGACTTGGGTTTCTAACCAATGCAAGCGCGAGGTCAGCGACAGCGTTTGCACGCGTAACACTTCTGGATCAATCAACGTGCCGTGATACTCCATGCGCTGAAGCACGCGCTGCACAGGTAGTTCTAAATCAGTGAGTAGCGAGAGTAATGCCGGCGTTTTCGCAAGCTCTGCCTCTAATAGATTAGCTAACTGCAAGGTGTAGTCGGCATCTTCGCCGGCATAGGGTGCGGCCTGCTCAATACTGATGCGCTCAAACGTTACTGCCTTAGCACCTTTGCCAGCGATATCGCTAAAGCTGATGCCTTTACGGCCAAGATAATATTCGCCCAAAGCTTCGAGATTGTGCCTAGTCGCGGTGGCATCGAGCACGTAAGAGGCGAGCATGGTGTCGCAGCTCACTCCATGCAAAGCGAGGCCTTCGTTGGCGAAAATATGCATATCATATTTTGCGTGCTGCAAGATTTTGGCGATCTGCTCAGACTCTAGCAGCGGCTTAAAGGCGGCCAATACATCGGCTTTTGGCAGCTGCTTAGGCTCAACGCTGACATCGTGACCAACGGGAACATACCAAGCTTCCCCTGGTTCAATGGCAACCGACAGGCCGACTAATTCAGCTTCGATGTAGTTTAGGCTAGTGGTTTCGGTGTCGATGGCAAAGCGCTTAGCGGCGATGAGTTTGGCAATTAGCTCGCTGAGCTGATCACTAGTGTCGACGATGTGCGTGATTGTTTTAGCATCGCTTTCGGGAGCGGGGAAGCGAGTGTCTGTGCCTGTGGGCCCGTAAGCACTCTTGGTCGCTACGACATTTGCAGTGCTTGAAGTCGATTGTGGTGGCGTGGCCCATTCGCTAGCGCCACGCGAGTTCGGCACATGGCCATCGGCGCGTAACTCATTGGCCCAGCTACGAAACTCCAGCTCATCATAGAGCGCTAATAGCAGCGCTTCATCGCTGGGCTTGAGCGCGAAATCCTCTAGGCTTTCATCAAGCTCAACATCGCATTTAATAGTCACTAGCTCGCGCGTCATGCCCAGCTGCGGAATGAAGTCGCGCAGCTTCTCGCCAACTTTGCCTTTAATTTCATCGGCATGGGCAACGATATTTTCCAACGTGTCATAGGCTGTTAGCCATTTCACCGCTGTCTTTGGCCCCACGCTAGGCACGCCAGGAATGCCGTCAGAGCTATCGCCCATCAGCATTAAATAATCGATGATTTGGTCGGGGCGCACGCCAAATTTGCCGAAAACACCGGCCTCATCGAGCACAACGCTGGTCATGGTGTTCACCAACGTGATGTCTTTATTAACCAGCTGCGCCAGATCTTTATCGCCGGTGGAAACTAGCACCGGCCATCCGGCGTTGGCGGCGGTGTGTGCCAAGGTGCCGATGACGTCGTCTGCTTCAACGCCGGGAGTGCACAGCAGTGGCAGACCCAGCGCCCGCACCATGGCGTGCAACGGCGCAATTTGCGTGCGCATATCATCGGGCATGGGTGGGCGGTGAGCTTTGTACTCGGGGTAAATATCATCGCGAAATGTCTTGCCGGGCGCGTCGAAAACCACGACCACATGCGTAGGGCCAACCTGTTTAACCAGGCTTTTTAGCATGTTAACAACACCCTTAATCGCGCCTGTGGCTTGGCCTGTGCGCGTAGTCAATGGCGGCATCGCGTGATAGGCGCGATAGAGGTATGACGAGCCATCGACTAGAACTAGAGGTGGGCGTGTACTCATGACGTGGCTCGCTTCGAAATCGTGGCGTTATGTTACACTGTTGCGTCACTTCATTTCAGGCTAATGCGCTATGCCCGCCGCTTTTCGTCCACTTTCTGCACAGGACAGCACGTCGCCCTCGTTAAAGCCTAGCACCTCAAAGCGAGAGTCTACGTTGCGAGAGCCGAAGCGGATCAAGTCTCAGCGACTTAGCCCCACACTTGCGCATGATCATTCGCACTGTGTTGATAGCGCTTTGGCGTCGGCCGAGCGCCTATGCTCGGAAGCTGGCGCGCGCCTAACGCCTTTGCGTAAACGCGTTTTGGAGCTGGTGTGGGCTAGCCATAAGCCGCTAGGTGCTTATGAACTGCTAGATCAGCTCGCGCAAGAAGGTCATAAACCGGCACCTCCAACAATTTATCGCGCACTGGATTTTTTGCTGCAACAGGGCTTAGTGCATCGCATCACTAGCCTCAATGCATTTTTGGGCTGCGCGCACCCAGAGCACGCACATGGCGGCTACTTTTTGATTTGCCAGCAGTGCGGCACCGCCGAGGAATTGGCGGAAGTGAAGGGCATTACCACTGCCATTGATGCCGCAACGAAAGCGGCGTGCTTCACAGTAACGCATGGCGCGTTGGAACTAATGGGCACCTGCCAAGCCTGCATTGATGAGCGCTGATATGGCCTTGAATATTAGTAGTCTGCGGCCATTGGCCGAGCCTTTGCTCAAGCTCAGCAATATCAGCTGGCATATCGATGGTCGCAGCGTGCTTGAGGGTGTCGATCTGTCGTTGCAGCGCGGTCAAATCACCACGATTATTGGCCCAAATGGTGCCGGCAAAACCTGTCTAATTCGTATCGCTTTAGGCTTGATGCCTGCCAGCTCAGGCCAACGCTGGTTAGCGCCTAATTTGCGCATCGGTTATGTTCCTCAGCGCTTCCCATTGAACCCGTACTTGCCCTTAACTGTGGCCGATTTTTTAGCACTGCCAGGGCCTAGTGGGCAGCCGTCGCGTTTTTCATGGTTGCGATGGCCTGCGCCAAGGCAACAATATTCGCAATCGGAAATTTTATCTGCATTACGCGAAGTTGGTGCCGAGCATTTACTCTCTCATGCTGCATTAACACTCTCTGGCGGCGAGCAGCAACGCGTGCTTCTAGCTCGCGCTCTGCTGCGCAAACCAGACTTATTAGTGCTCGATGAGCCAGTACAAGGCGTTGATCTTGCCGGTCAAAATGAGCTTTATGCGCTAATTCGCAAGCTTCGTGATCGTCATGGTTGCGGCGTGCTCATGGTCTCGCACGACTTACACGTGGTGATGGCGGCGACCGACCAGGTAGTCTGCCTAAATCGCCACGTCTGCTGCACGGGGCATCCGGAAGCGGTGAGCAAGCATCCCGAGTATCAGCGCTTATTTGGCGCTAGCGGCGGCCGCGATTTAGCCATTTATACGCACCACCACGATCATCATCACAGCCTGCAAGGCGATGCCACCGACTGCGACACCGGATGTAAACATGACTGATATTATTTACCCGCTGCTTGGTGGCGTGCTCACCGCGCTAGTTGCCGGGCCATTAGGTAGCCTACTGTTATGGCGGCGCATGGCCTATTTTGGCGACAGTCTCGCTCATGCCTCGCTCTTTGGCGTAGCCTTGGCGCTAATGTTTGACTTGCCCATGGGCACAATGGTCGCTGCCGTGTGCATGGCTGCAGCGCTGCTATTAAGTCGCCTGATGCGCAATAGCGAGCACGGTATTGATACTTGGCTGACTATCATGGCTTATGCCGGCATGAGCTTGGCACTGCTGATGACCACCAGCCATGACGAGCATGGAGGGCACGCGCTTGAGGATTACCTATTTGGTAATTTGCTGAGCTTAAGCAGCAGCAATATTATCTGGATGTGCCTTGGTTTAGTTGTCGTGGCGCTGCTGTTATGGCGGCACTGGACAGGCTTGGTCGCCGCCGCCATTCATGAAGAAACCGCGGCAGTCGATGGCTGGCCAGTGCATTGGCTACGCCCACTCCTACTGTTATTGCTAGCAGCCGTAGTCGCCGCTGGTGCAAAGGTTATGGGCGTGTTGTTGATCAGTGCCTTGATGGTTATTCCCGCCGCCGCCGCACGCTATTTGGCACGCAGTCCAGCACAGATGGCACGGCGGGCTAGCATCATCGCGGTGGTGTGTATGAGCGCAGCCGTATTGATCGGTCAGCCATTGCATCTGCCGATTGCAGCGCTCGTGGTGCTATTTGCGCTGAGCTTCTTGTTAATGAGCTGGCTGCTGCACCGCTGGCAGCGCCGCCAGCTTGGCGCTACACCTGCCCGCTAAGGCTTAAAGCGTACGACTCCAGTCTCATTGTCGTGCTCTTCATCGGGCTCTTTCATGGTCACCTCTGTCGGCCGCACATCGGTGTAATCGCAGCGTACGCAGGCGACCCATTCGCGGCCATCTTCGGTGCATAGCTGCAGCTTATCTTCCAAGCCACAGCCGGGGCATTTCGCCCCGGCAATGAAGCGCCTGAGCACACTCATGCCGCCAGACCTGTGTGTCGCAGCAAGGCATCGGCAGACGGTTCGCGCCCCATAAACTGCTGAAATAACTCAGCCGCTGGTTTGCTACCACCCTGCGCCAAAATGGCCTGGCGGAAGCGCGCGCCTGTTTCGGCGTTAAACACGCCTTCGGCCTCAAACGCCGAGAAAGCATCTGCCGACAAAACCTCGGCCCATTTATAGCTGTAATAGCCCGCCGCATAACCGCCAGCGAAAATATGACTGAAGCTACAAGCAAAGCGATTCCACGCAGGCGGCGCCATTAGGCTAGTGGTTTTGCGAACTTCGTCGAGCACGTTTAATAGCTCGGCAAAGTCGACGCCTGCTCGGCGGTGAATGGCTAAGTCAAATAGCGAAAACTCTAATTGGCGCAGTGTCATGATGCCGGACTGAAAGTTTCTCGCCGCTAATAAACGCTCAAGCATAGCTGCGGGCAAGGGCTCACCGGTATCGACATGTGCCGACATCAGCGCAATGCCTTCCGGCGTCCAGCACCAGTTTTCCATGAACTGGCTCGGCAGCTCGACTGCATCCCAAGCCACACCATTGATGCCCGACACGCTGGCAACTTCCACCTCGGTGAGCATGTGATGAATGCCGTGGCCAAACTCATGAAACAGCGTGGTGACTTCGTTATGGGTCAGTAATGCAGGGCGATCGCCAACGGGTGGGCTGAAGTTGCCAGTCAAAAACGCGATGGGCTTTTGCAACTCGCCATTCGGCAAGCGGCGGCGCACACGAGCATCGGCCATCCAGGCGCCGCCACGTTTGTTGGCGCGAGCGTAAAGGTCGAGATAAAACCAAGCTCGCGTCTCGCCCTGCTCTTGGATGGCATAGGCCAGCACATCGGGATGATAGGTTTCTAGCTCGGGCGCGGGCACGACATCGAAGCCGAAGAGCTTTTCCGCCACGGCAAACAGGCCGTCAATTACGCGCGGAGCGGGAAAGTAGGGCTTTAATTCTTCTTGCGATAAGGCGTAGCGCTGCTGCTTCAGGCGCTCGCTGACGTAAGTCATATCCCAAGGCTGAAGCGCCTCGATTGCGCACTCGCGTGCGGCAAACGCTTTTAACTCATCGAAATCACGCTCAGCACCGGGGCGAGCTTTCACCGCCAAGTCGTGTAAAAACGCCTCGACCTGCTCAACGCTATCGGCCATTTTTGGCGCCAAAGAAAGCGCGGCGTAATGCTCATAGCCCAATAGCTGGGCCTGCTCGTGGCGTAGCGCCAAGATCTCAGCAATCAATGGCCCGTTGTCGAACTCGCCGGCATTCGGGCCTTGCTCTGATGCGCGCGTGGCATAGGCGGTGTAGAGCATCTCGCGCAAGTCGCGATCATCGGCGAAGGTCATCACGCTGATGTACACCGGCATGTCCAAGGTGAGGCGATACGCTGCGCCGTCATGGCTTTCAGCTAATGAGGCCATCAGCGCCAAGCCGCTTTCAGGGATGCCGCTGAGGCGCGAGGCGTCATTTAGGTTTAATGACCACGCCTGCGTGGCATCTAGAACATGATCGGCAAAGGTCGATTGCAGCTGTGATAAACGCTCGCTGATCTCGGCGTAACGCTGCTTTTCTGCTACCGGCAAGCCGATACCGCTGAGGCGGAAATCACGCAAATTATTACGTACAGCCTGCTGTTGAGCCGCGTTGAGTTGAGCAAATTCGCTACTGTCATGTAGTGCTTGCCAGGCCTGAAATAAGCTCTCGTTTTGTCCCATTTCAGTGCCGTAAGCCGAAAGCTTGGGCAGACAGCTATTGTAGGCCTCTCGCCACGCCTCGCTGTTGACCACGGCATTGAGCTGCGACACTGGCGACCATGCCGAATTTAGTCGGTCATCAATCGCTTCCAATGGCGCCGCTAAGCTGGCCCAGGTCGGTGATTTTTGCTCTGCTAGCGCCTCGACTTGCGCGCGACTTTCGGTGAGCAGCGTGTCGATTGCCGGCGGCACATCTTCAGGGCGAAGGCTGGCAAACTCAGGGATGGCCGGTGGCGTTAGCAACACATTCATAGACACTCTCAGACGCAGAAATTAGTAGATAGTGGCCGCTTGCACGCTCGTAAAAGAGGCGCATGCACATATAGCGATAAGCTTTTAAAAGCCGTAACTCAAGCTCACCGTGGTCAACGACAAGCGTTGATTATTGTCGCTAAACTCGCGTTTAACATCATAGCCAATAGCCAAGCCCAACTCATCGCGCAACTGCACACGCAGCTCAGTTAGGGAGCGCGCAATGATGCTCTCCGTGCCGCCTTCAACACCGAGGCGCTGATGAAAATTCACGGTTTTGCTGATGACATATTTATAGTCCAACGCACCCGTGCCCACCGGCGATGTCTCAGAGTCACCAACACGGCGCTTGCTATAACGCACACCAACGCCCAACTCGCCGACCAGCGTATGTTCATCATTTTTGATGAGCTCACGGCCATAGCCGCCGGTAAAGTTCATTTGGTAGCGGAAGTCACTGGTGCTGTCTTTTTCCCATTGCTCTTTTAAGAACACATAGTCGCTCTTATCAAGCTTGAAGCTCTGCTTGCTGCTAACAAGGTAGCGCTCGGTGCCAGAGTTCGCATTGTCGTCGGAAGAGCTGACCGCCTGTGCTTGGTTTTCAAGTGTGTAATAGCCCCACGTCCTTTTGGCCTCTGCTTTTGCCGTCAAACTTTCTTTGCCGCCGTCGCTACCAGATTGGGAGAAATAGCCTAAGTCTGCACGCCCAGTCCAACCTTTATCGACAACTTCTTCGGCATAAGCCGGTAGTGTTAATGGCAGTAAAGCAACGACACATAGCACACGCAATTTCATTCCAACATCCTCTTTTTATATTTAGCCAAGCTCAGCGCGAAGGCTAGCTAGCAACGATTGAGTTTCTGGGCGCACGCCGCGCCATAGGTAAAATGCTTCGGCCGCCTGCTCAACTAACATGCCCAAGCCATCACGACGACGACTAATGTTTTGCTCGCGCGCCCACGCTAAAAAAACCGTGTCGAAGCCGTACATCATGTCATAAACCGCGCTAGATGCTCGATACCAGCTGTCATGCAGCGCGATAGTTTTGCCCTGCAAGCTGGCACTGGTGGCATTAATAATGACGTCATAGCTGACGCTATCATTGGCTCGCTCTAGCTCAGAGTTGGCCACAGTGCTCATTGAGCCAAAACCAGCAAAAACCAAGGCCAGCCGATCAGCTTTTGCCAAGGTTCGGTTGGCAATGCACAAATGCGCCACGCCAGCGGCCAACAAAGGCCCGACCACACCGGCTGCAGCTCCGCCAGCGCCAAGCAGCAAGACGCGTTGCCCTGCCAACGACCAGCCAGCATTTTCTGCTATATCGCGAACAAGGCCTGCGCCGTCGGTATTGTCGCCACGCACTTGGCCATCGGACATCAAGCTTAGGGTATTTACCGCGCCGGCCTGTTGCGCACGCTCGCTTAATTGGTCACACAGCGCCAAGGCTTCTTGCTTAAATGGCACGGTGATATTGGCGCCACGGCCGCCGCGCGCGCGCAGCTCAACCCAGGTTTTCTCAAGGCCATCTAGCGGTGCTAATAGCGCCTCATAACTCATGCGTTGACTAGTCGCCTTGGCAAAGGCGGCATGAATGCGCGGCGATTTGCTGTGCTCAATGGGGTGGCCAATGACCGCATACTGATCTATTTCGCTCATGCGCTTACCCAGTCTTTTGGCGTTAAGAAATCACTTAGCAAGCGCGACTCAACGCTGCCTGGCTCGGGCTGATGCTCATAGCGCCAGCTCACCGCAGCCGGTAGCGACATCAAAATAGACTCGGTGCGACCGCCGCTTTGCAGACCAAATAAGGTGCCGCGATCCCACACTAGGTTGAACTCGACATATCGACCGCGACGAATCAGCTGAAATTCGCGCTCACGCTCACCAAAAGGCGTGTCTTTACGCCGCGCTAAAATCGGCTCATAGGCGGGCAAGTAGCCATCGCCGACACTTCTCATTAAGGCAAAGGCTTGCTCAAAACTGCCGGCCTGCCAGTCATCAAAAAAGAGACCGCCAATGCCGCGCTGCTCATCGCGATGTTTTAAATAGAAGTAGTCATCGCACCAGCTTTTAAAGCGCGGGTAAATTTCGTCGCCAAATGGTTCGCAGGCGGCTTTTGCCGTTTGATGCCAATGCACACAATCTTCCTCAAAGCCGTAGTAGGGCGTGAGATCAAAGCCGCCGCCAAACCACCACACCGGCTCAGCACCATCGGCTTCGGCGACAAAAAATCGTACGTTGGCGTGCGAAGTGGGCGCGTAAGGGTTGCTCGGATGAATCACCAAGGACACGCCCAGCGCCTGAAAGCTGCGGCCAGCGAGCTCAGGGCGATGCGCAGTAGCCGAGGCGGGCAGACTTTTGCCCGAGACGTGAGAAAAGTTCACGCCACCTTTTTCGATGACATTGCCAAACTCCAGCACGCGAGTGCGGCCGCCGCCAGCCAGGCGCTCGCCAGGGCCGCGCTGCCAGCTATCTTCGCTAAAAGCTTTGCCGTCAATCGCGCTCAAGCCATCACAAATACGATCTTGTAAGTCCAGCAGGTAGTTTTTTACGGCCTCAATATTTGGTGCCGCTGTTTCAGACGCAGACATGCTCACTCCTAAGCGCTCGCGCGCAACACGCGCTGGCTAATTAAATCGCGAATTTCGCTGGGGCGTTTAGCGCCTGAAACGTGGCCTGGCACAATGGCATCAAGCTCACCACCTAAGCGCAGATGCACTTGTAATGCAGTTTTGCAGGCGGGCTGGCCGCTAAGATTGGCGCTGGTCGAAACCAATGGACCGCCCCACGCTCGGCATAGTTGCTGCACGCCGGCATGCGCACTAACGCGCATCGCCAAAGTTTCGTGCTCGCCGCGCAGCCATCGCGGAATATGCTCAGAGACCGGCACTAGCCATGTCACCGGCCCCGGCCAGCGGCTTTGTATCAATAGTCTTTGCTCAGGCGTGACGCGACCTAGCAATGGCTCAAGCTGTGCCATATCGGCGGCAATCAAAATCAAACCTTTTTGCCAAGGCCGCTGCTTTATCGCCAATAATCGACTCACTGCCTGCTCCGACCACGGATCGCACCCCAAGCCCCACACCGACTCGGTGGCATAGGCGATCACGCCATCGTGAGCCAACGCATCTATAGCGTGCTTTAGCGGAAATAATGCGGCCTGCGCCATCGATGCATCTCTAGTAGTTGGGAGCACAGAGTTTAGCATGCAGACGAACGTGGATTTTGATCCGCGTCAGGGCGCCACGCGTTGATAGCCTCCAGATACTGCCTCCAGCCAACCCATAACTTCGAGCTCGCCAAGCAAAGCCAGCAATTGGCCCATAGGCATAGATTGAGCTTGTGCTAAATCATCAACGCTATATGACGACCAATCTAAGCTGTCGCGAAGGTTTGCCGCCGCTGCACTGGGCTCGCGCCGCACATCGGCCGTTGCCGACAAAGCCCGAGAGGGTGCTTCGACCTCTAAGCCAAACCATTGCTGAATTCGTGGCACGACATCCTCCAAGACATGCGCGCTGCCTTCTACTAGCACGGCTTTATTGTCGCGGATGAGCTGATGACATCCTCTATACTGCAACTGATCTATCGGCCCCGGCACGGCCCAAATATCGCGAGCTAAATTGCCAGCAGCCTTCGCCGTACTTATCGAACCGCTGTTTGGCCCGGCTTCGACCACCAATACGCCTAGGCTTAAAGCTGCAATTACCTTGTTGCGCCGAGGAAAGTGATATTTTTTCGCAGGCGTGCGCGGGGCAAACTCGGAAATAATTAAGCCGCCATGAGCAATAATGTCATCGGCCAAACCACGATGCTGCGGCGGATAAATGCAATCTAAGCCAGCACCCAAAACGGCAATAGTTTTGCCGCCTGCAGCCAGCGCGCCTTTATGCGCAGCACCATCGATACCGCTAGCTAAACCACTAGTGATGGCAATGCCCGCTTGCGCCAAATCATTAGCTACTGCAGAGGCCATGCGTAGGCCGCGCGCTGTGGCGGCACGACTGCCGACTATCGCTACCTGTGGCAGGCCTAACAGGGCTTCATCGCCACGATAAAACAGCAAAGGCGGGCGTTCCTCTTCGCTGCAACGCTTTAAGCCCTGCGGCCAATGCACAAGATCATCGGCTAAATTGTCCAGCCACAAGCCACTGCCAGGCAGCTCAAGCCAGCGGCAAGCATGTTGCCATTGCGCATACACGGCTTCTGCTTCGCGACCATCAGGCCAGGCTCGACACACAGCCTCCATTTCTGGATTCAAGCGTAAACTGGCGTCTGCGCGCTGCAATAAAGCCATGCCGTGCTCTGGGCTTTTCGCCAAGGCTAACCAATGCCGATAGCGCTTAGCCTGCTGATCCAGCATGAGATACGCCGCAATATAAATCGCAGCATCGCCATCCATGGCCATAGACAACTCCTTTGCAGCCGCAGTAAACGCTTGGCACTGAGTCGCACCTGAGCGTTTTGCAGCCTATAATAGCGGCACGATGTTTAACCTCACCTTTAGGTGTAGCTGCGTTGCGCACTGATTGCCAACTGCCGGAGTAAATAAATGGCGTTGCTTCCCATTTTAGAGTTTCCCGATCCACGCCTGCGCACGGTTGCTAAGCCCGTGGCCGAAGTCACTGACGAAATTCGTCAGCTCGTTAAAGACATGCTGGAAACTATGTATGCCGCGCCAGGTATTGGTCTTGCGGCATCGCAAGTTGACCGCCACATTCGCTTATTAGTGCTTGATATAAGTGAAGATCAGTCGAAGCCGCAGGTGTTTATTAACCCAACGTTTGAGCCTATTTCAGCTGAAACTAAGGCCTACGATGAAGGCTGTCTGAGTATTCCTGGCTTCTATGAAAGCGTCGAACGCCCAGACTTAATTCGCGTCAGCGCGCTGGACTTACAAGGCCAGCCACAGACGACCGAGGCCGATGGCCTGCTTTCAGTCTGCATCCAACATGAAATCGACCATCTCGATGGCAAGCTGTTTGTTGACTATATTTCGACCTTAAAGCGCAATCGCATCAAGGCCAAGCTTGAAAAGCTGCACAAATCCCGCGACTAACACACGAGTACCCATTGGAAAGCCACTTACGCATCGTCTTTGCAGGAACCCCCGAATTTGCCGCAGAAAGTCTGCGCGCACTCCTGCAGGGACATCATGATGTCATCGCCGTTTACACCCAACCTGATCGCCCTTCGGGTCGTGGTCGAGCCTTAAAACCCAGCGCTGTTAAAGAGCTAGCCTTGTTGCGGGAAATTCCCGTGTTGCAACCGCTTAGCCTAAAAGACGCCGATGCACAGGCCGAGCTCGCTGCCCTAAAGCCAGACCTGATGGTTGTCGCCGCCTATGGACTGATACTGCCGCCCGATGTGCTGGCGATACCACGCTTAGGTTGCATCAATGTTCATGCCTCATTACTGCCACGCTGGCGCGGTGCCGCACCCATTCAGCGCGCAATTTTGGCTGGCGACAATGAAACCGGCATTACCATTATGCAAATGGATGTTGGCCTCGACACTGGTGCCATGTTGGCGAAAGCCTCATGTCCAATTTCACTGCGCGACACTGGCGCCAGCCTTCATGACCGTCTAGCTTTATTAGGCGGCGACGCGCTACTTGGCGTTGTCGACAGCTTGCACGATGGCGAAGAGCTGATACCCGAGGCTCAAGATAATGCCTTGGCGACCTATGCCGCCAAACTTAGCAAAGAAGAAGCGCTGATTGATTGGCAGCAAAGTGCCGAAGTCATCGAACGCAATATTCGTGCGTTTAACAATGTGCCGGTGGCTCATACGCTATTACATGGCGAGCCCGTGCGTGTTTGGCAGGCACGCGTATTAGCTGATGACATCAGCGTAGAAACACCAGGTACTATTTTACGCGCCGACAAACACGGCCTCGCTGTGGCTTGTGGCGATGGCAATGTGCTATTGATCGAAACGCTACAACTGGCCGGCGGCAAGGCCTTACCCATCGCGCAACTGCTTAATGCCAAGCGCGATACCCTAAGCCCCCAAACGGTATTTGGTCTATGAGTTCGCTATCGGCAAAAACGCATCAAAGTGTACGCCACGGTAGCACCGGAAAACGCCAACTCGGCGTGCGTGCACTGGCAGCACAAGCTTTAGCTCCAGCCTTAGCAGGCGAGCGCTCTTTAAGTGCAACATTGCCCGGCGCACAAAAGCTCTGTCGCGGCGAAGATATTGGCCTACTGCAAGAGCTAGTGCAGGGCACCGCGCGTTTTGCAATTTATTACCGCACGCTAATCAAGCCGCTGTTGCAGCGCGCAACCAAAGACTCTGAAGTCGAAGCTTTATTATTAATCGGCGCGCATCAGCTATTGGCCATGCGTATTCCCGATCATGCTGCGCTCGCCGAGACCGTTGAGGCTGCACGCCAACTCGGCATGGAAAAGCTCACCGGCTTTATCAATGGTGTGCTGCGTAGTTTGCAGCGTCGTGAAGCCGAGCTGGTGCATGCCGCCAGTGTTCAACGTCATGCTCATCCGGCATGGCTGCTGCGTGCTATCCAAGCTGACTGGCCCATCGAAGCCAACGACATTATCGAAGCCAATAACAGCTCAGCGCCGATTTGCCTGCGCGTTAATCGCCTGCGTTATAGCCGTAGTGAACTGCTCGTTGAGCTTATTGAAGATGGTTTACCGCTAGAGCCAACGCGCTTTTCGCCCGAAGGTCTGCGCTTAATCGAGCCACTGCCTATTCATAACCTGCCTGCGCTCGCCTCTGGGGCGCTGTCGGTGCAGGATGAAGCCGCGCAGTTAGCCGCATTATTGCTCAACCCCAAGGCCGGCGAGCGCGTGCTAGATGCCTGCGCCGCACCTGGTGGCAAAACCGCGCATTTGCTCGAGCTGATGCCTGATATGGCGCATCTCGTTGCCATCGATAGCGACGCTGAGCGTCTACGCCGCGTGCAAGATAATATCGAGCGCGTGACCTTGGCTAGCGAAGACCCATTGCCGGTGGATATCGACACCATTTGTGCCGATGCTAGCGATATTGGCAGCTGGTGGGATGGCCAAACTTTTGATGCCATTTTGCTCGATGCGCCGTGCACTGCCACTGGCGTTATTCGCCGCCATCCAGACATTAAGTTGCTGCGCCGCGCCACCGATGTTGCACAAACCACGGCCATTCAAGCGCGCCTGCTGAATATGCTGTGGAAAACACTGCGTCCAGGCGGACGCCTTTTATATGTCACCTGCTCATTGCTCAAAGCCGAAAACGAAGATCAAATCATCGCTTTCTTAAAGCGCACCTCAGATGCCAAGTCGATTCCGCTAGAGAAGTCAGGCGAAATGCCCGGCCAATGGCGCCCAGAAGGCCGTCAGTTACTGCCGGAAATCGACGGTCACGATGGTTTCTATTACGCGATGCTCATTAAGAAATGATCCTAGACTTACTGCCCGGCTTTATCGATGCCGCCTTTATCCGTGATCTGCTGATCACGGGGGTTTACTTTGTCGTGCTGATGTCGATCCGCTTCGGCATTGGTCACACAATTTTAAAGCGTGAAAGCCTAGAACCTGAGATGAAGCGACGCTGGCTAGTGTCCGTGCGAAACATCATTTTTATTCTATTTTTGCTCGGCTTAGCGCTTATTTGGGCGCGCGAAATTGAAACCGTAGCAGTGTCCATGGTGGCGGTGGCTGCGGCACTCGTACTAGCCACACGCGAGATGATTTTGTGCCTATTGGGCGCGCTTTATCGCAGCAGCACCAATGCCTATAGCATCGGCGACCGCATCGAAATTAATGGCCTAAAAGGCCAAGTAATTGATACCGACATGCTGTCGACAACAGTTATTGAGGTCACTCAGGCTAGCGTCACTAAGGGCAGCGTTGGTCGAGTCGTGACTATTCCGAATAGTCAGCTACTCACTCAGTCGGTGTTTAACGCGAGTCGATTGGGCCGATTCGGCATGTATACCGTGGTTGTGCAGCTGCCTAGAAATGTCGACTGGCAAGCTGCTGAAGCCGTCATGCTGCAAGTGGCACGTGATGAAATTGGCCGCTATGCCGGCGACTTAGTTAAGCATGCACGTGAGTTGCAGCGCCAACATGGGCTTGGTGTGCCGCTATTGACTCCGCGCTTACGGGTTGCTCTTCATAACTTTGAATACACCGAGCTGCAGCTGTATCTGCCGGTGCCTATTAATGAGGAGTTTGAGATAGAGCAGAAGGTCGTTCGCGCAGTAGCGGCGGTTACCTTCGCATCAGCCCAAAAGCACTATCCAGCTCATTGCAAACCGGATAGTGCAGGCTAAGTCGGCTTAGCGACCTAAGATGTCGCGAGCAACCACTTCTTTCATGATCTCGCTGGCGCCGCCGTAGATGCGCTGAATCCGCGCGTCAACATAGGCGCGAGCCACGGGATATTCCATCATATAGCCGTAACCACCATGCATCTGTAAGCAGGCATCGGCAACGCGGCCTTGCAGCTCAGTGGTGTAGAGCTTCACGGCTGCACCGGTTGGAATGTCCAGCTTGCTATCGGCATGTAAGTCCACGCAGTTATTCACGAAAGCGCGAGCAGCCAAGATATCGGTTTTGCAGGTCGCCAGCGTGAAGCGCGTGTTTTGCAATTGCGCCAATGGTTTGCCGAACGCCTTACGCTCTTGCACATAGGCGATGGTGTCTTCGAGCACACCTTCCGATGCGGCAACAGCGATCACCGCAATGTTCAAGCGCTCGCGTGGCAGCTCATTCATCATATAAGCGAAACCTTTGCCTTCCTGACCTAGCAGGCAATCAACTGGCACGCGCACGTTATCCATGAACATTTCTGATGTGTCTTGCGATTGCAGACCCATTTTTTCTAACTTTTTGCCTTTGTTGAAGCCGGGCAGGGAAGTGTCCATCAGCAACAATGACACGCCTTTGGCGCCCGCGCTGGGGTCAGTTTTCACAGCCATGATGACGATGTCGGCGTGCTGACCGTTGGAGATGAATGTTTTCGAGCCATTCACCACGTAATGGTCGCCATCGAGCACAGCGCTAGTACGAATGCCGGCGAGGTCGGAGCCTGCGCCTGGCTCGGTCATGCCGATAGCAGCCACGGCTTCGCCTGAGGCCATGCGTGGCAGCCAGTAATCTTTAATTGCCTGTGAGCCTAAATGCTCAACATACGGTGCGCAAATGTCGGAGTGCACGCTAACGCCAGTGGCTAGCGATGACAGGCCCATTTTTGCCATTTCGTTAAGAATGACCATTGAATACTGGAATGGCACGCCGACGCCGCCGTATTGTTCAGGCTGATCAACGCAAAGCAGGCCATTCTCACCGAGCTTGTTCCAAAACTCGCGCGGCATCCATGCGTCTTTTTCCCACTGCTCGTAATGCGGGTGAATTTCGTTTGCCAAAAAGCGCTTCACATTGTCGCGAAACAGTTCCAGCTCGGCGGTATCAATAGTGGCCATCGTCATTTTCTCTCTAAAGTGGAGGTCATTTTCAATTCGTTGCGCATTTTATGTCATTTACTGAGCAATCGGTACCATGCCACAGCCCTTGGTCAACAGCCCAATCCACCCACGCGCTACACTGCGTGCAGACTATTTATCGGATGAACTTCTATGACAACCCAGACTTGGCCCACATTACTCGATGACTTGCGCGCACAGAATGCTGCGTTTTCTACCGTCATTGCCTGGATAAACCAACACTACAGCTACACGCCTTGTGCTTTCAGCAATGGCGCAGCTAACAATGCCGCTGGCGAAAACGAAGGCGCATGTCGCGTTTTCGCATTTGCCCAACTAAACAAGATGTCCGAGCAAGACACTTTGCTGTGTTTTGCCGAGCATTACACCGCTGTTTTAGCCACACCAAATGGCAGTGATCACGCCAATATTCGCGCCTTCATGAGCACCGGTTGGACCGGCATTCGCTTCGATGGTGTTGCACTGGTCGCGAAAAACTAATGTAAACCATTTGTAACTGCTCGCGTTTTGCTTAAACACACGCTCTACACATCTGAGGATTTTATGAAACGTACTGCCCTAGTTGCTGCCTTATTAGTTGCCACCACCAGCGCTTATGCTCTTGATGCCCGTATCAACACCGGCCTACAGCTTGCCGGCGTAAGCACACAAGCCGAAGCTGGTGCCTCCGTTGACCTAAAAGCCCAAAAGGATGCAGCCAAGCAAGGCGCTACCTCAGCTCGCGATAACGCCATTAACGCTGGCCTAGCCGGTGTCGCTAGCGGTAAATCCGCTGCTGAAAGTGGTCATGCTGCTGCCGATGCTGCCAAAGCTTCTGGCACAGCCGCAGTCAACGATGCCAAGGCGCAAGCCGAAGCAAAGCTTGGCACAGCTCAAGCATCCGTTGCCGGCTATAAGCAAAATGCAGAATTGCAGATTGGCGCAAATGATCGCGTCGCCTTAGCCAAGCACTTCGCTAGCGGTACAGCGACTAGCAAGCTCATGGGCAAAATGCTCGGCAGCAGCGATGCTAACGCACCAGCAGCCGGCTATGAGTCCAAACTGGTACTGGGCGCTAAGCTCGACAGCAGTGTTGCAAAGTCGGCCGTCGAAGTTGATGCCAGCTCGGTGAAAAAACTAAGCACACAGCCTAAAGGCACTAAGCTGCTAAAAGTTGGCGATCATATTGTTCGTGTTGATGCGAAAACCAATGTGGTTGTTGCCGTAGCCGCTATCAGCCCTAAATAAGCTGTCGCCGCTAAAGCGCTAAGATTGTCTTAGCGCGATGCAAAAAGGGTCAATGCCTTCACCGGCATTGGCCCTTTTTTGTGCCTATTGAATCTGCCTCAGCTATACTTCTGCGTTCTTTTGCAGCGCAATTTACTCACTGCTGCCAGACGACGTTAGGAATAGCTCATGAGCGATACCGCACAACCCATCCAAACTTTTCAAGGCCTTATTTTAGCGCTGCAGAGCTACTGGGCAGAGCAGGGCTGCTGCGTGCTGCAGCCTTATGACATGGAAATGGGTGCGGGCACGTTTCATACCGCGACATTTTTACGCGCCATTGGGCCTGAGGCATGGCATGCCGCCTACGTGCAGCCATCGCGCCGCCCAGCCGATGGCCGCTATGGCGAAAACCCCAATCGCTTACAGCACTATTACCAGTTCCAAGTGGTGTTGAAGCCAAATCCACCAAATATCCAAGACCTGTATTTAAACTCGCTACGCCATATCGGCATTGACCCTACTGTGCACGACATCCGCTTTGTCGAAGACAACTGGGAGTCACCAACACTGGGCGCGTGGGGCCTGGGCTGGGAAATTTGGCTCAATGGCATGGAAGTCACCCAGTTCACCTATTTTCAGCAAGTCGGTGGCCTCGAGTGCTACCCAGTTACGGGTGAAATCACCTACGGCCTTGAGCGCTTAGCTATGTATTTACAGGGCGTCGACTCGGTGTACGACTTGGTCTGGACCGATGGCCCATTCGGCAAAGTCACCTATGGCGATGTCTTCCATCAAAACGAAGTTGAGCAATCGACCTATAACTTCGAACACGCCAATATCGACGAGCTGTTTAAGCTGTTCGATCTTTACGAGTCAGAATCCAACCGCATCATGGCGTTGAAACTGCCCTTACCGGCTTATGAGTTTGTCTTGAAAGCCTCACACACCTTCAACTTGCTAGATGCGCGCCGGGCGATTTCGGTCACAGAACGCCAACGCTTTATTTTGCGTGTCCGCGCATTGGCTCGCGCAGTGGCACAGAGCTATTTTGACTCACGCGCAGCGCTAGGCTTTCCACTTGCCGATCCCGCTTTACGAGCAGAAGTGATGGCCACCATCGATGCCCAGGTAGCAACAGCAGGGGAGAAGCAGGCATGAGCCATCCATCCGTTTTGTTTGAATTAGGCGGCGAAGAGCTGCCACCCAAGTC
>JAGPVX010000081.1 GCA_018066805.1 Paraperlucidibaca sp.
TCAAGCCAAGGCTTCACGCTTAGTCGCACGCCAACTCAGCGTTTTGCATTACAACAAAACACCGCTCAATGACGCGCTTTCTGCGGATATTTGGACGCGCTATTTAAACGATTTAGACGGCCAACATGTCTACTTTTTGGCCAGCGATATTGAGCAATTTAAAGCACAACGCCTGCGCTTAGATGACCAGCTAAAAGCCGGCGATCTTGACCCTGCATTTGCCATTTTTAACCGCTACCAACAACGCGCCAATGAGCGCTTTCAGTTTGTGCTCACCAACTTAGAAAAGAATCGCAAAGGCGTACTCAATTTCACCGGCAATGAGCGCCTGCTCAACGACCGCAAAGATGCGCCATGGATCGGCAGCCTTGCCGAGATGAACACGCTCTGGCTCAACCGCCTGCGTTCGGGCGCGCTGTCGTTAAAGCTCGATGGTAAAGCCGACGATGAAATCATCCAGACCTTAACGCGGCGCTATCGCTCACAGCTAAAAGCCCTGAGCCAAAACCGCAGCGAAGATGCTTTCTCGCTATTTATGAATTCGCTGACCGGTGCATACGACCCGCACACCAGCTATTTTTCGCCGCGCAATTCGGAAAATTTCAATATTAATATGAGCTTGCAGCTCGAAGGTATTGGTGCCGTTCTGCAAACTGACGACGAATACACCAAAGTTGTGCGCCTGGTACCAGCCGGCCCTGCTGATAAAGCGCGCCAACTTAAGCCCAACGACAAAATCGTTGCCGTTGGCGAAGGTGATAAGGACCTGGTCGATGTCATTGGCTGGCGCATCGATGAAGTTGTTGAGCTGATTCGTGGCCCGAAAGGCACGACCGTGCGTTTGCAGATCATTCCTAATGGCAATGATGATGGTGCCCGAAAAATCATCAGCATCGTGCGCAATACCGTGGCGCTGGAAGATCAGGCCGCCAGCAAAAAGATTATTGAAGTCACTCGTAATGGCGAAACCAAGCAGATTGGCGTGATCAAACTGCCGGCGTTTTATGCCGACTTCCAAGGTCAGCAAAATGGCGACCCAGACTATCGCAGCACCACTCGCGATGTGCGCAAGCTTATCGACGAACTGAAAACTGCACGCGTTCAAGGCTTGATTTTAGACCTGCGCAATAACGGCGGTGGCTCGCTGTCTGAAGTGAATGACCTGATCGGCGAATTCATTACCACAGGCCCCACCGTGCAAGTGCGCGATGCTCGAGGCCGCCTAGAAACCTTGGGCGACGGTAACCCAGACGTAGGCTATAACGGCCCCTTGGTGGTCATGACCAATCGCTTATCGGCCTCGGCGGCAGAGATTTTTGCCGGTGCCATCCAAGATTATGGCCGCGGTTTAGTCGTTGGCGGCACCAGCTTTGGTAAAGGCACAGTGCAATCGATTCGTGATTTAGGTCATGGTCAGCTTAAAATTACCGAAGCTAAGTTCTATCGCATCTCTGGGGCTAGCACGCAAAATAAAGGCGTTGAGCCCGATATTTACTTCCCTGAAGTCTTTGACCCTAAAGAAATTGGTGAGTCAGCTTTGCCACACGCGATGCCTTGGGACACGATCCGGCCATCGCGCTATCAGCAAGTTGATGATTGGAAATCTAAACTCGGCGCATTAGAACAGGCGTCGAAGCTGCGGCAGGCGAAAAACCCGGACATTCGCTATCTCAATGAGCAAATCAAGCTGCTAGCCGATGTTAAAGCGCAGAACACTAGCTCCTTAAACGAGAAGGTGCGTTTGAGCGAGAAGCAGGCCTTAGAAGAACGCCGTTTAGCCATTGAAAACCGCCGTCGCGTGGCGAAAAAGCAAGCGCAGCTCAAAGCTTGGGATGAAGTTGAGAAGCAGCTCGAGGCACAAAACCCCGATCACGACCCCAATTTTGAGCGCCCAGAAGAGCAGGCATTGTTGAATGAGGCCGCCGAAGTTTTGGTGGATGCTCAGCAGCTCAATACCGCTGCGAGTAACCTGCCCAGTTACTTAAAACGCAACGCCGACTCACCCTTGGTGAATCGCTAATAGGAGATGGCATGAGCGAGTCCAGCGACTCCCCTGCACTCACCGATCCGCGCTTATCGGCGCTGTTTCAACGCACCACCGGTGCCGCTCAGCAAGGCGGCCACCGCCTGCAATTATTGCGCGACAGCAGCGAGCATGAAGCCGCCACATTGGCGATGATTGCTCGCGCAGAGCGCCACATCATTGTTGAAAACTACCGTATTTGTGACGACGACTGGGGCCGCAGCCTACTCACTGCGCTCTGCCAACGCGCGCGTGACGGCCTACAAGTGATGGTTCTCGCCGACTGGTTAGGCAGCTTTAATCAGCTCAGCCGGCGTTGGGTTCGGCAGCTAAATGACGCTGGTGGCGAATTTCGGCGTTTCAATACGCCCGGCCTTGGCGAGCCATTGGCATGGATGGTGCGCAATCATCGCAAGCTGATGAGCATCGATGGCTGCGAGGCCATCATCACTGGCTGGTGTCAGAGTGCGCAATGGCGTGGGCATGCAGACCAAGCCCCATGGCGCGACACCGGCGTGCGCGTTGCCGGTGAAGTTGTCATCAATATGGAAGCCGCTTTCGCTCACACTTGGCAGCTCACCGGCAGCGATTGGCAGCCGTGCTCACAGCCACACTGCATTAATACACCACTTCCTTTCACCGTAAAAAACGCGAACGTTCGCCTAATCACTGGTCGCCCCCAAAACAGCCCGCTATTTCGCTTAGACCAGCTAATCATCAACCTCGCGCAAACTCGCATGTGGATTACCGATGCCTACCCAGTCGGCACGCCGGCGTATTTAGATAGCCTACGCCAAGCCGCAAAAAATGGGGTCGATGTGCGCCTACTCGTGCCTGGCAGCTCCGATTTGCCGTTGATAGGCTTGCTTGCTCGCTCTAGCTACCGCCCGCTGCTATTAGCCGGTGTACGCGTGTTTGAGTGGAATGGTGCCATGTTGCACGCCAAAACCGCCGTGGCCGATGGCTGCTGGGCACGCATCGGCTCCACCAACCTGAATCCCGCATCTTGGCTGGGTAATTACGAGCTCGATTTGGCCATCGAAAATGCCGACTTTGCCGCGGTGATGGAGTCGCAGTTTTTAGACGACCTAGAAAACGCTACCGAGATCGTGCTCAGCGATGCCGAACGCGTCAAACTCGTTGCCCCACGCCGCCCAACAAAGCGCTCACTACGGCATCACCAAAGCTCAACAACAACTCTCCGTGTTTCACGCGCAATGGCTCTTGCCGTACGTGAGTCGCGGCAGCTCGGGCCTACTGATGCCAGCCTTTTAGGCGGCTTGGGCTTGATTGGCTTAGTAGTCGCGGGAGTCGCATTGTGGCAACCCGAGGCCATTGCTTGGCCTGTCGCCGTTATCGCCGCCCTACTCAGCGTGAATTTATTGCGAATAGCACGCCGTCGTTTTGCAGATTACCGCAAAAATCAACAGCCTAAGGCTTGAGGCAGCAGCTCCAAACGGGTAGTATCCCACCCCGTTCAGCACCACAATGGAAGCGTGGCAGAGTGGTTGAATGCACCGGTCTTGAAAACCG
>JAGPVX010000054.1 GCA_018066805.1 Paraperlucidibaca sp.
GGTTTCGCGCTCACCAGCAGCGTTAGCATGGCCGGCCTTTATGCCTTTATTGCCGCCTCGCCATTCGTTTTCATGGTCTATTTCGGCCTCGATGCTCAGCAGTTTGGCCTGCTATTTGGCGCCAATGCTTTCTGCTTAATCATGGCGACTCAGGTCAATAGCCGCATTCTCGACATTTGGTCACCGCGCACCGTGTTGCAGCGCAGCCTATTGCTGCAAATGTTTGCTGGGGCTTGCTTTGGGTTGCTGGCCTATACGGGCTGGGGTGGCTTCTGGGCTCTGATCGCGCCGTTAGCCATCTACACCGCCTGCTTGGGCTTTGTTTTGCCAAATGCCACGATCTTGGCGCTAGAGCCATTTAAGTTGCAGGCGGGCACAGCATCGGCACTTTACGGCACTATCGGCAGTGTTTCCGGTGCAGTTGCAGCTAGTGTGGTCAGTGCCTTACAGGGTCATAATGCCGCGGTATTGGGCATGGTGATTGCAGTCTGCGGCATCGTAGCTTGCGTTCGCAGTCGGTTTTTACCGCACGGCATCGAGTAGGCGACCACGGTCACTTAACTCGGCAAAAGCTTCGGCTATTTCGCGGCTGGCCTCAACGGCAGCGCGCCAAGCTACTAGGCGATCAGCATCACGGCCATGGTAGGTTTTGAAGTCATTACGGCTGGGAATGGCCTGGCCTGGTAATTTGGCAATCAACTCTGGCGAAGGTGATAGTAGTAAAAGGCGGTCTGCCTGTGTTGGCAGACGTGAAGCTATGCCTTTATCGAACCAACCCGGCACCAAGCGCGACTCATAATGCGGAACAAATAAAATCGGTGCTTGACCAGGCTCTGCCGGAGTTAAAGGCATATCCATATGGTAATCGACGATGCCACCATCGATATGAGCGCCTTTGGGTGCGCCAGCAATATCTCGTACCGAGCGCATAAGTAGAGGAATCGTGCCGCTAGCCAGTGTGGCTTCTGCAAGGTTTTCCGCAGTAAGCGCGACCGAATGCGTGGTGAAGGCATCGCGGTCTAGCAGTGGCGAGGGAGCATCGCCACTATGAAACACGCAGCGCTCCATATGACGAGCAAGCTTGTCGCGGCCGCGATAATTCGCCAGAAATGCCTGCCCTAAACCAATCGCCTGCAACCAAGCTTTCGGATGTGCGCTTAAGCCTTTGCAACGCGCGGTGATCAAATGCAAATGCAACTTGGGATGTGCAATGAGCTGATCCAACTCATACGTCTGCAACACGCTATCTAAGATTTGCCGAACCTGCCGTGACACTTCAGCGGCATCTGGCTTGCTCGCGTAATGCTGTGCGCTATAGGCCGCAACTAAACGATCAAGCGCAGCAGCAGGGTCCTGGTGTGCCGCAGCGACTAAGCGAAAGGCACCAATCGACGAGCCGAACACGGGTAAACGATCGCGGCGTTGCGCTAGCCAAGGGCCAAACAAGTAGTCATCCAGGTGTTTTAAGATGAGAAACTTAGGCCCACCAGCCGGTGCGCCAAGTGCCGCGACTTGGTTGGCATCGAAGCCATTCGCCTCGATATGCGCGCGAGCTAAAGCGCCGGCGCGCAAAACAAACGGGATCGATGCCATGCGCTATGAACTCAGCTTAGGCAAGAGCAGCTAAGGCCGCGTCATAGTTAGGTTCATCGCCAATTTCAGGCACCAATTCGCTGTGCAACACGCGGTTGTTCTCATCCAGAACTACCACGGCGCGCGCAGCCAAACCTTTCAGTGGGCCATCGGCAATAGCCACGCCATAGTCGGCGAGAAAGTTAGCACCACGCAGTGTTGATAAGTTCACCACGGCATCTAGGCCTTCAGCGCCGCAGAAGCGAGCTTGAGCAAATGGCAGGTCGGCAGAAATGCAGAGCACCACGGTATTGCTGAGGGCGGCGACTTTGCTATTGAACTGACGCACTGAAGTTGCGCACGTTGGTGTGTCGACACTGGGGAATATGTTTAGCACTTTACGTTTGCCGGCAAAGCCAGCAAGGCCGACATCAGATAAGTCGCCTTTGACTAGCGAGAAATCGGGCGCTGTTTGGCCGTTGGTAGGTAGATTGCCGCTGACGCTGACAGGGTTGCCATGCAAGGTGACCGTGGCCATGTGTGACTCCTAAGCAGTAAACGAGGGGCTTAAGAGTAAAGCAAAAGGCGGAGTGTTTGGGCAGTGATTATCGATGACAAAGTGCTTTTATATGCGGGAGTATTTGACGACTAGGTCGCAAACTTAACTGCCTGCGAGATATTCAATAAGCCACTAAGCTCATGGCGCCGGCTAAACGGCAGAATGTCTTGCAGGGTTTGCTTGTTTAGCTCGGCTGTAAAGGCATCACGCGCGCGCATCAACATGCCGGGCAATAAGCAGGCCGGTGTAATCACGCACTTATTGTTTTCGCGCAAACACTCCACCAAACCATCCTCAGGCTCCATATGCTGCACGACGTCGCCAATAAGTATTTCATTGGGCGCTTTCGCTAGGCGAATACCGCCACCGGCACCGCGCACTGACACCACGTAGTTATGCGCTACTAAGCGGCTCACCACTTTCATCAAATGGTTGCGTGAAACTTGGTAGGCCTCAGCAATTTCTTGAATAGTCGAGAGCTGTTCCGGCGACTTCAGGCCAAGAAAAATGAGCGTACGCAGTGCGAAGTCGGCGTGCTGGGTAAGACGCATACAGTAACCATTAGCTAGAGCTGGACTAGCCAGTATAGCGGTGACCTTGGTTCAGGTCGCCAGCTAGCTAATGCGTGAATAGTTTCCTGCATCATCAGCCAGAAACAAAAAACGCCCCGAAGGGCGTTTAAGTATTACGAATTTGGCGGAAGCGGTGAGATTCGAACTCACGAACCCTTTCGGGTCGCCGGTTTTCAAGACCGGTGCATTCAACCACTCTGCCACGCTTCCATTGTGGTGCTGAACGGGGTGGGATACTACCCGTTTGGAGCTGCTGCCTCAAGCCTTAGGCTGTTGATTTTTGCGGTAATCTGCAAAACGACGGCGTG
>JAGPVX010000055.1 GCA_018066805.1 Paraperlucidibaca sp.
GCGCTGCGTGCGTGGAGAGCAAGCGATGTCGATGTCTGATCGTGATGGGGTGATTTGGTATGACGGCAAATTGGTGCCGTGGCGTGAAGCACAAACTCATGTGCTTACTCACACCTTGCATTACGGCATGGGCGTCTTTGAAGGCGTACGCGCGTATTCCACCGATCGTGGAGCCTCGATTTTCCGCCTGAAAGAGCATACCGAACGACTATTTATGTCGGCGCATATCATGAATATGCCAATGCCTTACAGCCGCGATGAAATCAACGAAGCGCATCGTACCGTGGTTCGCGAAAACAAATTGCCGCACGCCTATTTGCGCCCAATGGTGTTTTACGGATCTGAAGGCATGGGCCTGCGCGCCAGCAATCTGAAAGTGCACGTGATCGTGGCGGCATGGGAATGGCCGGCGTATATGGGTGCTGAAGCCTTAGAGCGCGGCATCAAGGTGCGCACATCTAGCTACACGCGCCACCACGTCAACATCTCGATGACGCGCGCGAAAGCCAACGGCAACTACATCAACTCCATGTTGGCACTGCAAGAGGCCATCTCTGGCGGTGCTGAAGAAGCATTGATGCTCGACCCTGAGGGCTATGTTGCTGAAGGTTCGGGTGAGAACGTTTTCATCGTGCGCGATGGTGTGATCTACACGCCTGATGTGACCTCATGCCTCGACGGCATTACGCGTAAAACCGTGATTCAGCTAGCTGAAGCCAATGGCTACACGGTGAAAGAGAAGCGCATTACTCGCGACGAAGTTTATATTGCAGACGAAGCGTTCTTTACTGGCACCGCTGCTGAAGTCACCCCAATTCGCGAGCTCGATGGCCGAATGATTGGCGCAGGCCATCGTGGTCCTATCACCACCGTGCTGCAGAAGCAGTACTTCGATGTCGTTAATGGTCGCTCGGCTGAGCATGCCGATTGGCTGACACCGGTCAGTTAATCGATGCCGACTGCTGCCGAAAAACCTGAGGCTGCTGAGCGACCTCAGGTTATTTGGCGGCTGCTCGATGGCAAGCCCGGTCATGAAAATCAGACTTTAGGCTTGTTGCGTGCACTCGAGCGCCTTGCTGCTGAGCGTGGCCAAGCTGCGCCGCAATGTATTGAGTTACCTGTCGCTGATCAGCACTTTTCCTTATGGGGTTTCGTGCTCAAGCGCTTTCATCTTGGCCAAAACCTGCCGTCGCCAGATTTTATTATCGGTGCTGGCCATCGCACGCATTGGCCCATGCTCTGCGCCCGTCGCGCTTTCGGCGGCAAAGCCATTGCGCTGATGTCGCCAAGTCTGCCTTGTGCTTTCTTCGACCTAGTTGTTGCTCCCGCGCACGACGGCTTAACAGGCCGTAATGTTGCCGTCACCGAAGGCGTGCTCAATGCCATGCAGCCGGGCGTGAAAACCTCGGGCTATACGCTGGTATTAGTGGGCGGTGAAAGTAAGCATTTTGAATGGTCAAATGAGCAGGTGTTGACGCAGCTAAAAGAGCTGGCCACGCGCTACCCGACGCTTTGTGTGACCGACTCGCGGCGTACGCCTGCCACTTTGAGGGCTGAGCTGGCCTCGACTTTTGCTGATCGCTACATGCCATGGGAAAACTGTCCGACAGGATGGCTAGTCAACGAGTTAGCCAGCGCAGAGAATGCTTGGGTGACTGAGGATAGCGTATCGATGATTTATGAAGCATTAAGTGCCGGGTGTCGTGTTGGCTTGCTAGGCCTTAGCGAGGCTAAAGGGCGACTGGCGCAAGGCATTGCAAGTCTACGGGAGGCGAAGCGAGTAGTGCGCTGGCTGCCAGGCACAATAATGCCTGCATTGCCTTTGGCGCCGCAGGCTCTTGCTGAGTCTGATCGAGTAGCGCATACCTTATTTTCGGCGGCGCGAGCGTGATTGCACTCTGTTTATTGCCCGCGTTATGGCTGCTTTGGTTCTCTCACCGTTATGCTTGGTGGCGGCCAGTGATGAGCTGGCAGCATCCGCGCGTGTTGATGTATCACATGGTTAGTTCGCATAAAAGTGGGGCTAGGTTTAACGGTCTGCGTGTGTGCCCCAAGCGCTTCGAGCAACAGGTACGCTGGTTGGCAAACAACGGATTTCAGTTTTTCACGGTGAGCGAGTTGTGGGCACAGTGGGCCACGCTGCCAGAGAAAGCAGTAGCCATTACTTTTGATGACGGTTATGCCGATAACTTGCACAACGCGCTGCCCATCTTGAAAAAATACAATGCCTGCGCCACGGTTTATGTCGTGGTCGATCGTCATGATCGCGATTGGTCTACCTATAAGAAAGCACATCATAATTCTGGTGAGTTAGCGCGCGAATCCAAACTTAGCGATGCAGAAGTACTTGAGCTTGTTGCTAGTGGCCGCATCGAAATCGCGTCGCACACACTGACGCATTGCAATATGGCAACTACATCGATTGCCGATAAGCGTCATGAATTAGCCGCATCAAAGCATGAGCTGGAGGTCTTGATTCAGCGCCCCGTGATCAGCTTTGCCTATCCCTTTGGCATCTATTCTGCTGAAGATATTCAGCTTGCTCGCGAGGCTGGCTACAGCACAGCGGTAACTACGGTAGAAGGCATTGATAAGCTGCAACCCTTGCCCGATCCATTAGACCTCAAGCGTATTAAAGTCAGTGGCAAAGATAATTTATTAGCGTTTGTCATGCGTATGCGCGGAGGTCGGCGTGGCTGGTGATCGTGTACTCTGGCTATTAAGCGATGGTGCGCCCGGACATTGGAGCCAGAGCCAAGGCATTGCTGATGCACTAGCAGCAACGGAGCCGGTTGATATTCAGCGTATCAATTTG
>JAGPVX010000016.1 GCA_018066805.1 Paraperlucidibaca sp.
CGCGAAATCGCATCGATATACTCTTGAGATTCCTTTTCGGGGTTAGTGTCGTCGAAGCGTAGGTTACAAACACCTCCAGCTTCCTGCGCAACACCAAAATTCAGACAAATCGACTTCGCATGACCAATATGTAGGTAGCCGTTGGGTTCTGGAGGAAATCGCGTGACCAATTGAGTGGTTTTACCGCTGGATAAGTCGTCGGATATACGGGTTCGGATAAAATCGCTGGCTTCTAGCATGGTCTGACTGGCAAAATTAAAGAAGGGAGTCTACCCCGCGGCTCATCAGCCACTCAACCAATAAGGCGCGTTTGCCGCCGCTAATCATTTGGAGCACTCGCATGAAGGTTGCGCTTAACACGAACTACGGCCGTATTGTCTTAGAACTCAATGCCGAAAAAGCCCCAAAAACTGTGGCTAATTTTGCTGAATACGTAAAAAGTGGTCACTACAACGGCACGATTTTCCATCGCGTCATCGACGGTTTCATGGTCCAAGGCGGTGGTTTCGATGACAAGATGAAGCAAAAGCCTACCAATGCACCGATTCAAAACGAAGCCGACAACGGCCTCACCAACGAGATCGGCACTGTCGCCATGGCACGCACCATGGATCCACACTCAGCGTCGGCACAGTTTTTCATCAACGTTGGTAACAACGGTTTCTTAAACCACAGCGGCAAAAACCCACAAGGTTGGGGCTACGCCGTGTTTGGTAAAGTTTCCGAAGGCATGGAAGTGGTTAATAAAATCAAAGGCGTGCCCACAGGCAATGCCGGTGGCCACCAAGACGTACCGCGCGATGGCGTGGTGATCGAGTCTGCTGAAATCATCGCTGAATAAGCCATGAGCCAAACACTGCTGGTCTCCGATGTGCACATCAGTGCCGACCTCACGCGCGTCAACGCAGGCTTTATGCATTTGCTTGATACGCTGCCGGCTAACTGCCATCGAGTCATCGTGCTTGGCGACTTATTTGAAGTGTGGGTAGGCGATGATTTTGCCTCGCCCACACTGAGCGCCATAGAGGTTGCCTTTAAGCGTCTTACCGCACGTGGCGTGGAGTTGTTATTTTGCCACGGCAACCGCGACTTCTTAATGGATGCTGGCCCTGCTGGCAGCGAAGCATTTAGCGCACGTGTCGGTGGCCGACTAATGGCTGAACACGAGGTCATCGACCTGCATGGCACGCCTGTGCTGCTCATGCACGGCGACCAGCTCTGCTTAGATGACAGCGCTTACATGGCGTTTCGGGCGCAAGCGCGCAGCGAGGCATGGCAGCAAGGCATACTTTCGCAGCCGTTGGACCAACGCATGCAATTAGCTGAGTTTTGGCGTATGCAAAGCCAAGCGGCCAACAGCAATAAGCCCGAAAACATCATGGATGTGAATGCAGATGAAGTCGTGCGCGTGCTCACGGAAGCAAATGTGCTGACACTTGTGCATGGCCATACGCACCGCCCGCAACAACATCCTCACTTACTAGCCGATGGCCGGGAAGCGACACGTTTTGTCTTAGGCGATTGGCGCGAAGCTGAAGGCCAAGCCGTGATTGCCTGGGCTAACGACAGTGGTATTCATTTAGAAGACTTTCGCTTTTAAACGCCTTTTGGCGGCCGCAAGTCCAACAAATTATGGACATCTTCAGCAGGGTCTTGCATCGGGAAAATATCGCCTTCGGGCTTACCCGCAGGTCCACGTGCTGTCTCTACAACTGCCAATACATCGATCGTGCATAGCGACTGAATCGCTTCATCTTGAATGCGTGCATTCACTTCTTTGACGATTTGATCGCGCACTACAGGATGTACTAATTTCATTTTATCCAGCACTTCGCTGGGTGGGTTCTCACCAACGAGTACAATGCTGACACTTTTGCTGGTGACCAAATGCGGCACCATACGCAGCAGCACTGGCTCATAAGTTTCAACATCAATATTAACCGTAATGGTGACATCGAGCGCATAGCGCAAACTCAAGCCGAAAATCTCAACATCAAGCTTTAGATTGCCCTGAATCGCTAGCAAAAAGCTGATTTCTGGCAACTTCTCAAGATCTGGGTCTACACGAATATCTTTTAATTCAAAAACATAGGAAACAACAAAAAGCTCAGCGGGCAGCTTGCGAATGGAGCCAGCCATGGTCGACTCCAACGCTGCCTCAATTTCGGTACCAATACGCCGAGCCGTGACCACTTGATGAATAAAATTGTGGCCGAATTCAGCGTAACTGATTTTTTTTCCCATCTTCACCGTTTACGCCCCATTCATTCGTCATCCATAACCGCCATAGCGGCGATAAATCTAGCGCCAATAGCTCACGCGCCGCCTAAATCCAACATTGGTTTGCTCAACACTAACACGCTAAAAGCGGCCTCTGTGTGTAAACTTTGCAACTGCGCAACCGCACTCAGGCGCACAGGGTTAGCTTTCCATGCGTAAGGCGTCATCAACAACAAGTCATTGATAGCGGCTTGATCAAGGCTGATGTCGTAGCGCACTTCCTTCTGCAACACGACCTGAAAGTGCTCACTCGCGGCCTCAGCAAACTTGCTTGGCTCATGGTCATGAACTTGCTCAAACAAGGCTTGGCGATAGCTAAATAAATGCGCAGGCGCTGGCGTGACAACGACCACCTGCCCGCCCGGCCTCAGCAAACGTAGCATCTCCGCAAGCGGGACTGGCGCGAAAATACTGGTGATGGCATCGGCACTGGCATCGGCTAGCGGCACGGCGGCGACACTTGCCACCGCACAGCGCAGCGCCGGATACGTTTTCGCCGCCATGCGTATCGCCGGTTTAGCAATATCGAGCGCGATAACTTCACAGGCAACATCGTTTAATGCTGCGGTGTAATAGCCCTCACCACAGCCGAGATCAATTAGTGTTTGGCACGGCGTAATGACTTCAGTCAGGGCATCACGCAGCGGCTGATAAAATCCGCCATCTAAAAAGCGCCGCCGAGCCTGCAAGCTTTCTATGGTATCGCCGGGCGACAGTGATTTTTTCTGCTGCACTGGCAGTAAATTGACATAGCCCTCACGCGCAATATCAAAGCAATGCCCAGCCTCACAACGATAACTTTTACTAGTCGGCGAAGTGCTTTCCAAACGCAGCTCATGAGTCGACTCAGTGACCTCTAACGGCTCAGAGTCTTGCTCGCCAATGGCAGCATCAGGCACTGTGTTCGCTGCCCTTATTGATGCTGCTGCGCAGAGCGGGCAGCGCCACGGCGTCATGCTTGTGCTCGCGTTTGAGATTGCACTTGAATTTGCGGCACGCCACTGTGAAAGCGCATCTCAACATCGGGCGTAGAAATCAATTCAGCCTCCACTTCGCGGAAAAATGCCACGCGCTCAGCGATAGGCTCACTGCTATAGCATTGCGCCAAGCCTAAATAATGAGTGAAATGCCGCGCCTCAGAGCGCAACAAAAAGGTATAGAAGCGCTTAAGCTCATCGTCGAGATACTCCGCTACTGCCGCAAAACGCTCGCAAGAGCGCGCTTCGACAAAAGCTCCAATAATCATTAGGTCGACCAAATGCGCAGGCTCGTAAGTGCGCAGATGCTGGCGCATACCGTTGGCATAGCGGCTCGCTGACAATGGTCGATAGCTGATGCCACGCTTAGCCATGAGCTCGCGCACTTGCTCATAGTGCAGTAGCTCTTCGCGCGCCAATTGCGTCAGCTCGGTTTGTAACTGCTCGCGATCGTTGTAGCGAAACAGCATATTCAGCGCCGTGCTTGCGGCCTTTTTTTCACAATTAGCATGGTCTTGCAGCAGTGTCGGTAGATCGGCTACGGCAGCCTGCACCCAGGCATCGGTAGTGGCCGCGCCGAGAAAATCACGTACGGGCTGAAGAAAATCAGAACTCATGAGCTAGCTATCATCAAAATCAAGTGGCCTGCAGTATAGCGAAAGCGGCACTATCTTGGAGCACGGCAAATCATCGTCTATGCTTGGCGCCACTTTTATTTAGTAGCCGCAATATGAATACCCCACCGCTAGCGCCCCCAGATCTAGACTTCAAAGATCGTATATCGATGGTTGCATTAAAATGGCTGGCGAAACTGCCCTTGCCAATGCTGCAACGCATAGGGCAGCTGATTGGCCAATTTGTCGCCGCCTTTCCGCACACCGGCGTTTACCGCACGGTCTTACGCAATCTCGAACGCGCGCATCCCAAGCAAAGCCGGCAATGGCACCAGCACACAACTAAAGCCAGTATTGTCAGCACTGCCATGACTGCGTTGGAGTTTGCCAAAACCTGGGGCATGCCACCGGAGTACAGCTATAAGCAAATCCGCGATGTGCATGGCCGCGAACTTTTTTTGGAGTCAATAAACTCCGGCGATGGCGTGATGTGCATCGTGCCGCACTGGGGCACATGGGAATTTATGAACGCTTGGGTCAATGAACACACGGCTCCAACCATCATGTACAAGCCGGGCAAACAGCCAGGGGTAGATGCTTTAGTTTGGGAGGCGCGCAGTCGCTTACGCGCTAATATTGTGCCCACTGACGACAGCGGTGTGCGCGCCACCTTTAAGGCGTTACGCAAAGGTGGTTTCACGGCGATTTTGCCGGACCACACACCTAACGATAATGGCGGGATCTTCGCGCCATTTTTCGGCACATCAACTTGGACTGGTGTGATGGTGCCGAAGTTGATTCAGCGCACAAAATGCCGCGTTATTGTGATGGGCTGCATCCGCCGCAATGATGGCCATGGCTTTGACCTCTATATCTTGCCCGCCGACCCTGCCGTGCATGACGACGACCTTGCCAGCGCGGCTGCAGCCATGAATCGTTCCATGGAAACCTTAGTCGCGATTGCTCCAGAGCAGTATCAGTGGACCTATAAGCGCTTTAAGAAAAATGAACATGTAGGTGATTTTTATCGCTCGTGAGCGATAAGCCTCAAGTCAAACGTCTTAGTCGGCTGACCAACGGTAAGGCTTGTTACTGACCACCTAGGTGGACTTAGTAGTCGCAACTATCTATCGATTTAGCAAGCACTTAGCCCTGCATAGTCAGGGCTTTTTTATGTGTTATCGCTAAGGCAATACGCGCTCATATAGCCAAAGCATCTATCAAATTCGAGTCACGCCAGCAGGCAAAGGCAAGCGGCTGATGCTTAAGCAGTGCTTTCTCTCGACGAATCTACAGGCGCCCATAGCACGATTTGTTTTTGGCCAAGTGCAAGCCTTCATGTAAGAGTCAGTGTGTCGCCACAGAGCAGGGAGCATCACATGACTGTTTTGACCGGGTTAAGCCTAGCAACACTGCTGCTGTTTAATATTTGGGCATTAATCGCGGAGCCGATTGAAGGCAAACGTTTTAACGAACCCACATAAGTAATAGGAGCCCGCATTAACCACCTAGCCATACCACTGATCATCCGACCAGTAACCGCAAATCCACTTGTTACCACCAACTGACTCGCTATACTGTCCATATACACAGTATAGCGAGCACATATCATGAATAGCCTAGCCTCTGCCCTCACCCTAGTTTTACTAATGATTAGCGTCTGGGCGTTGATTATGAATAAACCCGACCTCGGACCTAATGCAGACTCGAGCAGCACAAAAAGCTAAGAGTCGCTCACACTCTTGCGTTAACCTTAGCCTTGTAGAGGACACTTGTGGCTTTTCAGCTGCTAGTCTGCTTCAAAATTGCTAAGGACCTATCGCATGAGCGCCGGAACTTTTTCTCATCTTTGTGCGCGTACACCCGCCCTGGATAACCCCGACTTAGCGTCATTGCGCGAGCAGATACGTTTTTATTTCGATAGCACTTTTACGCTGTATGAGCGCCTGTTCGACACGCTAGCTTGCGATGAGGCCTATTACCGCAAGTCCATTAGCCTGCGCCATCCGCTCATTTTCTACTTCGGCCATACCGCCACATTTTTCATTAATAAGTTTTTGTTGGCGCGGTTAATTGACACACGCGTTAATGCCCACTTTGAGTCGCTGTTTGCCGTTGGCGTCGATGAAATGAGTTGGGATGACTTAGACGACGCCCATTACAACTGGCCGACAGTTGCTGAAGTAGCTGAATATCGCCGCCAAGTTCGCAAAGCAGTGCTGCACGTCATCGACACCATGCCGCTCACCGGCCCTATCACTTGGGATCACCCGTGGTGGGCAATTATCATGGGCGTTGAACACGAACGAATTCACTTAGAAACCTCGTCGGTACTCATACGCCAACATGATTTGCATTTGGTACGCCCGCAAACGGCTTGGGCTCCTTGCCGTCAACACGGCGTCGCGCCGAACAACCGCTTATTAACCGTTAGCGCTGGCACTGTAGAGCTAGGCAAAACTCGAAGTGATCATTACTACGGTTGGGATAACGAATACGGTCATCATAAAGCGGCAGTCGAGGCGTTTGAGGCCAGCGAATTTTTAGTCAGCAACCAAGAGTATTTGGCCTTTGTAGAGGCGGACGGCTATCTCAACAAAGACTATTGGAGCGATGAAGGTTGGCATTGGCGCGAATTCAGCGGTGCCACACAAGCAACTTTCTGGCGTAAAGACTCACACGGCTATCGCCTACGCTTGATGACTGAAGAGGTTGCCATGCCGTGGGATTGGCCAGTTGAGGTCAACTGCTTAGAAGCTGAAGCATTTTGCCGATGGCTAAGCGCAAGTTCTGGCCAGTGCATTAGCCTGCCGACCGAAGATCAATGGCATCGCTTAGCCGATGCTTGCGGGCGTAAAGAAACACCGGCGCGCACGGCGGCCAATGCCAATATTCATCTCGATCACTTCGCCTCTTCGTGCCCAATTAACCAGTTTGCTCACGGCGACTTTTACGATGTTTCGGGCAATGTTTGGCAGTGGACGCAAACCCCGACCTATCCTTTTCCTGGCTTCGATGTTCACGCCATTTACGACGACTTCACCACGCCTACCTTCGATGATCGCCACAACCTAATGATGGGTGGCTCATGGATATCCTGCGGCAATGAATCTCGCCGCAGCGCGCGCTACGCTTTCCGCCGCCACTTTTTCCAGCACGCCGGCTTTCGCTATGTGCAGAGCTCACAGGAGCCCACCGTGACCCCGCAATATTATGAAACCGACCGCCAACTCGCCGAATACGCCGAGTTTCATTACGGCGATACATTTTTCGGGGTCGATAACTTCCCTAAAGCACTAGCAGATATCGCCATTGAGGCCTGTGCTGGCCGCCCAATGCGCAGCGCACTAGATCTTGGCTGCGCCACTGGGCGCTCAAGCTTTGAGCTCGCCCGCGCCTTTGACCAGGTAAGCGGCATCGACTTCTCGGCCCGCTTTATCGATCTCGCTGCCAATCTCGCCACTAGCGGCAGCGTACGCTACACCTTGGTCGATGAAGGTGAATTGATCAGCTATAAAACTCGCACGCTAGATGAGTTAGGTCTGAGCGAGTCGGCAAATAAAGTCCGCTTTAGCCAAGGCGACGCCTGCAACTTAAAGCCTAATTTCACTGGCTATGACTTCATATTGGCAGCCAACTTGATCGACCGGCTTTATGACCCCGCACAGTTTATTGCGCAGGTGCATGAGCGCTTAAATATCGGCGGCGTGCTGATGATTACCTCGCCCTACACATGGCTCGCAGAACATACGCCGCGCGAAGATTGGCTAGGTGGTTTCAAGAAAGATGGCGAAACCTACACCACCCTCGATGCGCTGCATGATCATTTAAGCGCGCATTTTGAACCGCTGCGCGAGCCTATGGATGTGCCTTTTGTGATTCGCGAGACACGCCGGAAATTTCAGCACAGTGTCAGTGAGGCGAGCTTTTGGGTACGTGTGCGATGAGTTTCAATTTCGACGAAGAGTTAGATCGAAGCGGCACTGGCAGCGAAAAATACGATGCACGTAAACGGCTATTTGGTAGCGATGACATAACTCCGCTCTGGGTAGCCGACATGGATTTTGCCGCGCCAGCCTGCGTTAGCGAGGCCATCCAAAAGCGCGCCATGCACCCGATTTACGGCTACAGCATGGTGCCCGAGCACTTATTCAGTAATCTGCAGCGCTGGGTAGCCGAGCGCTACGACTGGCACCCAAACCAAGATGAAATACTGCTCTCGCCCGGCGTAGTGCCCGTGCTTTACGCTGCGGTGAATGCGCTCACGAAAGCTGGCGATGGCATCATCGTTATGCCTCCAGTATATCCACCGCTGTTTAAAGCCGTCAGCGATAATCAGCGCGAGCTCATTCTTAATCCTCTGCTCATCACGCATCGTGATCAAAGTCAGAGCGTCGATAAAGGCGCCGAATGCCATAACGCACCCGCACAAACTTTGCATTACGAAATCGACTGGGATGGCCTTGAGCTGTGCGCGAAAAAAGCAAAAATGCTGCTGTTTTGCTCGCCGCACAACCCCGTTGGCCGTGTTTGGACACGCCACGAATTAGCGCGACTACTCGATGTTGCCGAGCGCCACGACCTCATCATCATTTCCGATGAGATCCACGCCGACCTCACGTTTGTGCCACACACCGTACTTGCGACACTACCAGGTGCAGAAAAGCATGTAATAACCGCAATGGCGCCAAGCAAAACCTTTAATATGCCTGGCCTTGGTCTGGCTTGGTTAGTGGCACCAGAAATCGCTCAGCGAGAAGCCATTAAGGCGCAATACGCCAAGCTCGCCATCCATGTGAATAACCCTTTGTCGATGGTAGCCACCGAAGCCGCCTACGGGCATGGCCACGACTGGCTCGCCGCCTTGCTTAACTATGTCAAAATCACTCACGATGAAGTCGTAGCGCGACTCGCCGAGCACCCACAGGCACCTCAGGGCATTGCTGCAGAAGGCACCTACTTACTGTGGTTAGATTGCCGCCACACAGGCCTAGATGATCAAGCACTACAAAGGCACTTTGTCGAAAAAGCCAAGCTGGGCTTAAGCGCCGGCGTATTTTTTGGCGAGGCTGGTCGCGGCTTTATGCGAGTAAATTTGGCCGCACCTCGGCGCATAGTTTCAGAAGCCATCGAGCGCCTAATCGAGAGCTTTACTCAACCTAGCTAAGCCGCATTATCTAGGTTGAATGATAGCTCTTGCAGCAACTCGCGCACCTCATCATTCAGGCCGTTTAAGTCCCAACATTGCTCAATACGTTTCGACAACTCACTAATCTCGGTGAAGCCAACAAAGCCGGCCTCACCAGCAAGCTTATGTATCAGAAACTTTAAGTCATCTTGCCAATCGCCTTCGCTATTATCGATAAGCGCACTATAGGCGTCGCGGAATGCCGGCACGCGCTCTTCAAAGAAGCGGGAACGAAAGCGCCCCATAATCTCTTGCCACTCATCGCCGGCTTCCAGCTCTTGCGCTGAAATAACAGTAGCGGCACTCCCTGTAAGTACCTGAGTGGATGTTACTACTAGGCTTTTTGCGGCCACTCTTTTCACGATAGCGACTAAATCATCGACCACAAAAGGCTTGGTAACAAAGTCATTCATACCGGCATCCAGCGCAAGCTGCTTTTGCGTACTCAGAGCGCCTGCAGTTAAAGCAATAATAGGTAGCTCACGAATACTTAATTTCTCGCGAATGATGCGTGTCGCCGTAAAACCATCCATTACGGGCATTTGAATATCCATTAAAACAATATCAAAATCACTAGCCCGCTGATCAAGTAAATCAACAGCCATCTGGCCATTGTTCACCGTAGTCACTAATGCACTCTCATTACGTAGAATATGCTCAGCCACTTCTAAGTTAAGCTGGCTATCATCTGCCAATAAAATACGAATACCAGACAGCTTATCACCTAAGTGAGTCAGTCCAAGCTCTGGATGAGCACGGTAATTAAGTACATTTAAAACTGCATTTTGCAAAGCAGAGCAAGTAATAGGCTTAATAATAATTGAATCAATCTTTTCACTAGCATCATGCATATGCAGAGTATCAGTGGATTGCGGCGTCACAGTTACCAAAGTAACAGGCGGGTTTACATTTTTTGCAATTTTTAGCGCTTTTGTTAAAGCATTTAAACCATTATCATCTGGCAGTTGCCAGTCGGCTAAAACAATATCGTAATTAGCATTACCTTTAACGGCCTGCAGCATAGAGGCTGCACTTGTAACAACATCAGCTTGCCAGCCTAAACTGGCTGCCATTTTTTTAAAGTTCTCGCCGCTACGCTCATCGCAGCCAAAAAGTGCCCTTAAACTCAAGTCTTTATTTTTCGTAAACATGCTCTCAGTGTCAAGGAGGAATGGCACAGTCAAAATAAACTCACTGCCGCTTCCCTCAATACTGGAAACAGAGATATTTCCTCCCATTAGCATGGCCAAACTTTGACTAATAGTTAGTCCCAGGCCAGTACCTCCGAATCGACGAGTAATTGTAGTATCACCCTGACTAAAGGAGTTGAAAATGTTTCCAAGTTTCTCAACACTAATACCTATTCCAGTATCTTTGATTGTGAACTTTAAAACTACAGAGCTATCTGCAGTGCTTTTCGATACCACATCAATCGCAACAGACACTTCACCTAAGTAAGTAAACTTGAGAGCATTGCTAACCAGATTTCTTAAAATTTGAGTTAGGCGAACCATATCTCCAATTAAATATCTCGTGTTGCTTGGTGGCGAATCTATAATCAGATCGATTGACTTATCTGAAACCGAGCCAGACATTAAGCTCGCCAATTGATCAATCACCTCGCATAAATCAAAAGGTGACTCATCTAATGATAAATGGCCGGCCTCAATTTTAGAGAAGTCTAAAATATCATCAATAATTCCCAGCAGTGATTGACTCGCGCTTTGAATTTTTTGCACCATGCTTAAAGCTGCAGGAGACATTGTTTGGCGCTCAAGTAAATAGCCAAAGCCTAAAATTCCGTTCATTGGTGTTCTTATTTCATGGCTCATATTAGCAAGAAATTCACTTTTTGCTTGATTAGCATCCTCAGCGGCTAACTTTGCATCACGCAGGTTAATATCAAGTAGATGGCGTGCAGTCACGTCTGTACGCATAGACACATAGCGCTCGACCTTACCATCAGTACCAATAAATGGCGCTATAACTGTATCTACCCAATATAAATCACCACTCTTAGAACGATTGCACACTTCTCCATGCCATGCGTGACCTTGCGCTATGTTACGCCAAACATCTTGCCAAAACTTTCTATCATGTTCTCCAGAGTTAATTATCTTATGCGTATTACCAATTAACTCTTCACGTAAATAACCGCTAATTCCACAAAAATTATCGTTAACCTCAATAATTACACCCTTAGAGTCTGTAACTGAATATAAAAGCTGTTGATTTAAAGTGCTTAGCAAAACTTCGTTTTCACGTAAAACCTGCTCTAATCTATGCTGACTATCTTTAAAGTCCGTTATATCATGACCAATAACATAAAATCCTTTTTGTTCACCGTCGACAAAGTCTGGAATATAGTTGACTGATGATGCAATAGATCGACCATTAGGGTCTTTGAAACGTGACTCAAATGATTGAGCCTCACCTTGTAACACACCGATTATATAATGCTCATTTTTTTTATATAGCTCATCACCAATAACTTTATGCATTTGCATGCCAGTCATTACCTCTGGATCATGGCCGAACCATGCTAGATAAGACCTATTAGCCATACGATTGCGCAAATCACAATCCCAATATCCTATTATGGATGGAACCGCATCAAAAACTGTTTGTAAGTCACGCCTTGCTCGATCCAACTCATGAGTTCTTTGATTAAGTGCATAAGCTTGTCGACGAATATATAAAAGTGAAATATATAGCAGCAGTGTCGCTAGTATTCCAACCGTAAAAACTCGCACGCCCGAACTAATGGGAGATGCAAGACCTAAACGTTTAACAAATAATTCTGTCGCATTTAACTCAATTCGCCACTGCCTGCCATAAACATTAACATCCATAACCTGATATAAATCGTCAGCCACCTTGTCATCAGTAGATTCGTTTGTATAAAAATACTTAGCATCTTTATTCCTAGATATATCAGATAACCTAACAATAAACTCACCGCTGCTCATAACATAACCAGACAAAACCTCATCTATCAAAAGTGGCAAATAGGTAAGCCCAATAATATCGAATGGCTTTTTACTCGAGCGAATTGGCATAACGAGCAAAAAGCCCATATTAGGCTTGTCTTTTGCTTGCTGCAGAGTGATTGGTGGCGTTAGCGCAGGCTTATTAGTTTCAATTGCAGTTCTAATTGCTTCGTATCTGCGATATTCCGATGCTATATCTAAGCCAATCGCTTTCTCATTACCTTCTAGCGGTTCTAACCTCTCAATAATCCATTTATCATCATCATGCTCAGATATTTGATTTATTTCATACTCAGTGTCCCACTCCTGAGTAAAGCTTGAAATGAAGCTTTTCTCACTTTCTTTTGGAACTCGCCTGATAAATCCAAACCCATGCGCTCCAGGAAATGTGCGATGCATATCTAGCTCTTGCACATAGCCTTGAAACTCTCTTCGATTATAAATATTACCACCAGAGGCATGCATGGCGCCGCGAAACCCAATGAGACCTCGCTCGTAAATCTCTAAACGTTCTTTCAGCAAGGTTTTAAACTGCTGCGATGAGTCGGTTAAGCGCGACTGACTAAGCTCGATGTTTGACTCTAAAACTTTCTGACCGGTCATTACTGCTAGTAAAAAGCTGATGAGCAACAACAGCGTTGCGGAGAGCAACGGGTTGACCTTGGCAAGCGACAACGCTATGTGATTCCGACCTGTCAGAAACTGAATCATAATTACACCAACGGTGGCTTTAAACTCGAATGAGCATAACTAACCGAGAATGGCTGTAAGCATGCTGCGCTTGCAACCACCAAGTTGTAAGCGCAGCAAATAATTTCGTTTTATTCGGTTAACTTTTGTCTAACTATTTCTCACGTTACACCATTTGCCGAAATTTTCGCCAATCCCCTATCAGATGTGTTGTCAGTAACCTCCACCTTGGGTATCATGCGCGCCACATTAGACGCTTAGCTCAGTTGGTTAGAGCACTACCTTGACATGGTAGGGGTCAGCAGTTCGAGTCTGCTAGTGTCTACCAAATACCGAAACCCGCTAAGCCTTGCGCCTAGCGGGTTTTGTGCTTTCTGGGGTTTGAAAAACAGAGAGGCTAGAGGACATAAAACTTCACAGGGACCAAATCGGGACCATTCTGAGACCAAAATTCAAACTCAAAAAGTAGGGGTCACTCTTTTTCGACAATGGATATGATCAGAAAACACTCGTTTTTGACCCCTACCCCAAATTTTGATGCCTATTTCCAGCACAACTATTTGTTATTAAAAGCAAATATCGCCAATTTCAGGCTCTAGCTTAGGGCCTTAAGAGCCATCACTCGCTGATGTGTTCCATCAAGTCAGATACTTGGCAGCCAAAATATTTGCACAGCTTATCGATTACATCGGTCGTGCAGTTATAGCCCGGCACACCTGCGACTTTACTCAGTGTGCTGCGGTTAAGCCCTGTCTGCTCTGCAATCTCGCTGATTGTGATGTGGCGTCGCTCCTTGAACGACTTATCAGCGATTGCTTCTTTTAATCTAAATCTAATCATTACTTACACCAGGTGTTTATTAAAAACATCATTCGTGACTTGACTTCAGCATGCAGACGTGCACAATAGTCATCAGGTGCTCATTAAAAGCAGCATCTATCGGCTACTAGAAGCAAGTGATGGTCAGTCTAGCACGAACTATCCCGAGCTTGTTGCAGTCGTTATCTATCCATAGAGAGGTGCGACCATGAACATAGTTACGCTAATTACTACCGAAGAGCTCGGTAAACGCATTTGCTACTCACCACGCTACATTCGCCGCCAGTTAGTCGACTACAAGCTAATTGAAGGTGTGCATTACACACGCCCATTTGGTGGCAAAAAGATCCTCTTCGTTTGGGAGCGAATTCAAGATGAACTAAATCTTGGCTTATCTCCTATTCCAATGGCAGCAGGAGGCATTTGTCATGGGTAATATCCGAGCCAAGCCAAGCGGCAAACTATACTTTGACTTTCGCTACCTAGGTAAGCGCTGCCGAGAGATCACAGAACTCGCAGACACTCTTGCTAATCGCAAGCGACTAGACGTAGTGATGCGACGAATAGAAGCCGAAATCCTTACGGGCACTTTCAGCTATGAGACCTATTTTCCAAATAGCTCATTTTTAGGCCAAATACAGCTCGAACAAAAACGTGCTAATCAGGGCCGCCTTGGAGAAGAACTACCAACCTTCGAGCGTATGGTTAGATCTTGGCTGGCCGAGCATGAGGTCGAATGGCGCGCAAATTATCGAAATACGATTTTTAGTCTTTTCGAAAAGCACATCATCCCTTTCCTGGGAGGCCTGCCAGTTGATGCCATCACTCGTGATGACCTCGTGGATTTTCGTAACTCGCGAGTGCGGTATCGCACCCCAGGCGGGATTGCGCTTCAAACCGGCTCGATCAACCGCATGATGACACTGGTCAAAGCGGTGATTGAGGAAGCGTGTGCTCGCTACAAGATTCCAAACCCTTACGAGCGTATTAAGAAGCTCAAAGAAGAGAAGCGGCACATCACACCATTCACGCTCGATGAGGTGAGTCGCATCCTTGAGGATGTACGAGCGGACTTCCGAGACTACTTGATCATCAAGTTCTTTACCGGCATGCGAACGGGTGAAGTCCATGGGCTACGCTGGAAGTGTGTCGACTTTGACCGGGGCTTCATTGCCGTTCGTGAGACACACGGAAAGTCCGGGTTTGAATACACCAAAAACGACCCATCACAGCGTGACATCCGCATGTCCAGCAAAGTGCGTGAAGCTCTACAACGACAATTTAAGATTACCGGCCATTACGGGCGTGACGGCTTAGTGTTCTGTAATAGAAACGGCCTACCAGTCGATGATAAGAACTTCTGCAATCGGATCTGGAAGCCGATGTTAGAAGATCTTGATATCCCTTACCGTCGGCCCTACGACACGCGCCATACCGCCGCTACGTTGATGCTAGCTGCTGGTGAGTCACCCGAGTGGATCGCTAACCAACTAGGCCACAGCAACACCAAGATGCTGTTCTCTGTGTATAGCAATTTTGTGCCAAACCTCACACGAAACGACGGCAGTGCGATGGATCGGCTCATCACCACATCCGTATCTAATCTCTAAGGTGCTCATCATGAACGTGATCAACCTCGATGCAGTTCGTCTGCAACATCGCAAAGAGTGCAGTAATCGCATTGTGCTTCGAATGGCACAAGCACTGCTCAACACCTATTCAGTGAGCCCATTGTTAGACCTTGCTGCTGTGCTTGGCTACGAGCAATCACTCACTAATCAAGAAGCACTGACTCGATACATCAAAGAGCAAATGCGCATGGTTGATGAGCCATTAGCCAGTGCTGTTTTCAACATCATGTGCGATCGCTTCCAGTACATGCTCAGCCGGCTTCCCTCGCATCAGCATGGAGGGCTT
>JAGPVX010000076.1 GCA_018066805.1 Paraperlucidibaca sp.
AGGGCATCTTGATGTGACGACGGGCCGAGTCCGGACTGCTGAAATAAATGATCCAGACGTAGACGATTTACTTGATGACTTAGGCGAGCTTGTTGAGAAGATGGGTGGCGAAGTCTGTGTCTTGCCAACCGCGCGAATGCCGGGCTCCACTGGGCTTGCGGCGACTTATCGGCATTGATCTTATGTGGCCGATAGCCTCTCCCTAGAGCATTTAAGCCACACCTAAGGCAGAAGGAATAATCTATGAATCATGGCTATTGGAATGACTGGTACGCTAGCTGGGGATGGTTTCTCTGGATCGGTATTTGGTTTTTGATGATCTCTAGCTTCACCCATTGGGGCTATAGCTATCGATCAAATCGCCTCCACAGCACGCGCTTTGAAAAAGGCGCACTCGATATATTGAATGAGCGCTATGCCAAAGGCGAAATCAGTCGTGAGGAGTTTGCTTTAATGAAGGTGGAAATTACTGCTACGTAACGGCTGAGATACCGACACACATGCTTTGACCGAAAGGTCTGGATCATGAAGCACAAAACTCTGACGCCGGAATTGCTATCGCGGATAGATGCTTATTGGTGCGCCGCCGGAGTTCAGCAAGGAGCACGACGATGAGTAGTCTAATCGGAGTGATGCTAGCGCTGCTTGCAGGCGCTGCGCTAGGCATCATGTATTTCTGTGGCCTCTTGTGGACCATACAACGCAGCCTTGTGTCGTCACAGCCTGGCCTATGGTTCTTCGCCAGTTTCTTACTACGTACGTCGCTGGCGGTAGGTGGCTTTTACCTGTTGTCACATTATGGCTGGCAGGCATTAGCTGCGTCATTGACCGGATTTGTTGTCACACGAATGTTGATGACTCGTTATTTGCCATCGTCCTCGTGGCGCATAGCGCAGTGTAGGGGAGGCAGTGCCTCATGAATCCCATGGGTACTGACAAGTTAGCTCGCTGATTGGATTAACTTGTGAAAGAGTACATATAAGCGACATTGCTTTCGCTTCTCTTTGTGGCGATCAGTCAAGCAAAATCGCATATTGTAAGTTCGTAACATAATAGAGGGAAATATGATAAGTAAATTACCAGAAAGTAAAGATGCTACTATTGGAATTGAAATATCTGGGAAAATTTCTACTGAGGAAGAAAGTAAATGGATAGAAGTCTTTGATAAGTTAATCGAAGAGCATGGAGATATTAACGTATTAGTTAAACTAGACGGGCGAATTAATTTCGGCATAGATGTGGCTTTTTCTGATTTGAAGTGGACATTTAAAAATATTAAAAATATGAATAAGTTGGCCCTTGTTTCTGATAGCAAAGTGCTTGGGCTGTTGGTCGCTGCAGATAGCTCATTTGGCAAATTAGTTGGTGTCAGTGAGAAGCATTTTGAGTCAAGTAAACTGGCTGATGCGTGGGAATGGGTTAAAGAGTGATAGCACCCGAGTTAAGTAGAGGACCTTATGAATCTGGAGGTAATATCTGATGGATATTTCACAGCTTACAGAACTGCTTGGTTGGGCTACGGTTGTTAATATAGGCTTTCTATTTTTCTCGGCAATATTACTGATTGCATTTAGGGCGAATATAATGTCCGTGCACAGTAAAATGTTTGGGATTGCAGAAAAGGATATTTCGCTAATCTATTTTAAATACCTTGCTAAGTATAAAATGTTAGTATTCGTCTTCTTGGCATCCCCGTATATAGCTCTAAAAATAATGGGTCAATAGCGGATATTCTGGCTCTGACATGCTAACTCGCTGTTTGTGATAACTTGTTGCTGAGCACATACAGGCCTTAACCTGAGGTTTTTATCAAGACAAATGGCAAGCAGCACTACTTGGGGCGAGCAATGGATCAAGACAGCGATTCAGATCTCCTAGCCAGGCTCAACTATTGCTGAGCCGGAAAGTTAACTTGCCAGTCGCATGACAGGTTAGCTATGCTGATTAAATGAACCGCAACCAGCGCAAAGCCATTTCGCTCATCATGAGCGTTGTCTTGACAGTTTTTTCTTTATGTCAGGTACAGGCGTGGGCGGGAAATATATCGACAAGCCACTCCGAAAATGCCGCAGCTGTCGTGATAGATATGCCCGACTGCCACCGAGTTAGCCTCGCAGCTGAGGTGGCAATGCCTGACTGTTGTAGTGTCTGCGAGCAGCTGAGTCAGCACCCCGATGTAACCGTTAAACTGACTAGCCTAGATCACTCGCCAGTGATCCTTGCGATTGCTGAGCCATACTCGCTGAAGCTAGCCCCACAGACTGCATCCACAAACTATCGCCCACCTGACCCTTTTGTAGTCAATCCTCCGGTAACCATTCGATACCAGCGCCTGCTGAATTAAGGAAAAGACATGCCCATTCAATTTTTATGAATGAGCGTTTGTTGCACCTGTCTTTTTCATATGATTTCAGAGGCTATCCCTCATGCGCTTCAATGCAGCCCGCCTACTTTGTTTGGCGTTTGCTCTTAATGGCTCGTTGTCGAGCTACGCCCATGCCGATGCATTGAGCTTTAACAATGCTCAGCAGCAGGCATTAGCCTATTCACGCCAGCTACAAGCCCGAGACGCGGCAATTCGTGCTGACTCTGAATTGGTCATTGCGGCAGGCGAGCGACCCGATCCAAGACTCTCGGTTGAGCTACAAAACTTACCCGCCAATGGCAGTGATCGTTTCAGTACTACGCGCGATTTTATGACCATGCGGATGGTAGGTATTTCGCAAGAATTCACACGCCAAAACACCTTAGATCTTCGCCAAGCACGGCAACAGCAGCTTGTTGAGCTGGCGAAAACTGATAAGCGATTAATGCAGAGTAAGGTGCTGCAGGGCGCAGGCCGAGCATGGGTGAGAGCGTACTTTTTACAAGAGCAGTGCCGTGTATTGGCAGACGAGCTGACTCAAGCGCGCTTGAAGCAGCAGGCTAGCGAGGCAGCTTATAGCGGCAATAGACTGAGTCAGGCCGACACGTTAGCGGCTCATGCCGAGGTTCTATTATTAGAGGATCAGCACCAAGTTTTAACATCCACGCTACAGCAAGCATTGTTTGATTTGGCACGATGGTTGGGCGGTGAGTCTAATGCAGACATATTACTTGGAACGCCAAATAGCTCTAGAACACACCTCGATGGTATGAGTCTTCGAGATCACTTGCTTCGCCATCCAGACTTAGTGCTGCTCAGTCAACGCATTGACTTGGCCAGAACTGAGGCCGATTTAGCTGAGTCTGCCAAGTCGCCAGATTGGACAGTGTCATTGAGCTATGCCAAGCGCGGCTCGGCGTTCTCAGACATGATGTCTGTGGGCGTTTCTGTGCCGCTGCAATGGGGGCAGTCGCGCCGACAAGATCGTGAAGTCGCGTCACGACTGGCTCAAGTAGAGCAAGCTAAGGCGACTCGAGAAGACATGCTTGATCGTCATGTTGCCGAGATTAGTGGCCAGTTGGATCGTTGGCGCTCCAATCAATCTCGAGCCAGGCGCTACCGAGAACAAATCATTCCGCTGCAAGCGGCGCGAGCAAAGGCCGTCAACGCGCAATGGCGAGGAGGTCGTGCCTCATTAGCCGATGTATTCGCCGCGCGCCGCGCACTCCTACGCACTGAATTAGATGCCTTATTAATCAATATGCAAGTCGATCAAGATTGGGTCGATTTAGAGTTTTTATTGCCTGAAAATGCGGGAGAAGCGTCATGAGCCGCACGAATAAAGTCATCACGATCATAGTACTGGCTGTGCTTATTGGCAGTGGTGCTTGGTACTTTTTTGCGCCTTCACACACCATGTCTATGACTGCCGATATGCACCACGGCGGGGCTGATCAGGGCAGCTCGGAGCAGCGTAACGTGCTGTACTGGCATGACCCCATGGTGCCCGGCCAGCGCTTCGATAAGCCGGGCCCATCGCCGTTTATGGATATGCAGTTAGTGCCTGTTTATGCCGATGATTCCGACGCCAGCGAGGGCGTCAGTATTTCTGCTCAAACGCAACAAAATCTCGGTATTCGCACCACCGTAGTACGAATGGGCGAGATCAGCAAAGAGGCTGTTGTGCAGGGCAATGTGGTGTGGAATGAGCATGCGATTGATGTCATTTCGGCACGAGCCACAGGCTTTATTGAGCGGCTATATGTTCGCGCGGCCATGGAGACGGTGAAGCAAGGGCAGGCTTTGGCTGAGATCTACGTTCCAGACTGGATTGCAGTTCAAGAAGAGTATTTGCTAACTCGTGAGCTTGGCGGCGAGATAGGCCAGCAGCTTAAATCTGGCGCTAAGCAGCGCATGCGTGTGGCTGGCATGACCGACTCACAAATTGCCGAAGTCGTACGTGATGGAAAGATTCATGCCCGCGTGACGATACGAGCCCCTCGAAGTGGCGTGCTGTCTGAGTTGAACGTTCGCGCAGGTGAGACAGTGAACTTAGGTATGCCGCTATTTCGAATTAGCGGTTTAAACCCGATATGGCTGGATGCGAATGTGCCGGAATCACTGATGTCATCGCTGCATTTAGGCGATAGCGTCGAAGTTACGACGGTCGCGCGCGGCAATAAACGCTACTCCGGCAAAGTGGCTTTATTGCCGCCCGAGATTGATCAAGTCACCAGAGCGCAGCGTGTTCGCATTGAGCTGGCCAACCCGCGTGACGAGCTTTTGCCAGGTATGTTTGCCTCACTTGTCATCAAGCAAAATTCAGTAGCCGGTGCACTGTTGGTGCCGACCGAGGCAATCATTACTACTGGAAGTAGAAAGATCGTTTTTACCGTCAATGATGATGGCAAATTTAATCCGCATACGATTACTGCAGGCCTTGAAAGTGACACTGAAACTGAGGTCTTGTCTGGCTTAAGCGCAGGCCAAAAAGTGGTGACTTCTGGTCAGTTTTTGGTGGACTCAGAGGCTAGCCTAAAAGGTGTTATGAGCCGGATGCAGGAGTCTGCGCCATGATTGCCCGCTGCATACGCTGGTCGATTGCCAATCGGCCATTGGTGTTACTGGCGAGCATCATGCTCACCGTTTTAGGCTTATGGTCGGCAGCAAAAACGCCGCTAGATGCATTGCCGGACCTCTCCGATACGCAAGTCATTGTTCGAACTACATGGCCGGGGCAGTCGCCACAGCTGATTGAGAATCAAGTTACCTATCCGATGACAACGACCATGTTGTCGGTGCCGGGGGCGAAAACTGTTCGTGGTTACTCTTTCTTTGGCGACTCTTACGTCTACATCATTTTTGAGGATGGCACGGATCAATATTGGGCGCGCTCTCGTGTGCTGGAGTATTTGAGTCAGGTACAAGCGCGATTACCTGCGCAAGCAAAAGCAGTGCTTGGGCCAGATGCCACGGGTGTGGGCTGGGTCTATGAATATGCATTGGTTGATCGAACAGGGCAGCACGATTTATCACAGCTGAGAACGCTGCAAGACTGGTTCTTAAAGTATGAACTGAAGACGGTAGAGAACGTCGCTGAAGTGGCCAGTATCGGTGGCATGGTGAAGCAGTATCAAGTGGTACTGGATCCCGAAAAGCTTCGAGCCTACAACATCACACATGAGCAAGTGATCACTGCCATTGGCAATGCTAACCAAGAAGCTGGTGGCTCGGTGGTTGAGCTTGCCGAAGCCGAATACATGGTGCGCACCAATGGTTATCTTCGCGGCATTAGCGATTTTAAGCTAATTCCCTTGGTGACGACCTCCGCAGGTGTGCCTGTCTATTTGGGCGATGTGGCTCGTATCCAGATAGGGCCGGAGATGCGTCGTGGCATTGCCGAGTTAAATGGTGAGGGTGAGGTCGCCGGTGGCGTGATTATCATGCGCTCGGGGAGTAATGCACTCAGTACCATTGCGGCAGTGAAGGCGAAGCTGAAAAGCTTGCAAGCCAGTTTGCCGGCGGGTGTTGAAGTGGTTCCGGTTTATGACCGTTCTCAGCTGATCAAGAGTGCGGTGAGTAATCTAACGACAAAACTACTTGAAGAGTTTCTTGTTGTAGCCTTGGTCTGCGCGCTATTTCTCTTTCATTTTAGATCGGCCTTGGTTGCCATTATTTCGCTGCCGATAGGCATCTTAACGGCATTTATTATCATGCGCATGCAGGGTATCGACGCCAATATCATGTCGCTAGGCGGTATCGCGATTGCCATTGGCGCAATGGTCGATGCTGCCATTGTCATGGTGGAAAATGCGCATAAGCATCTCGAGGCTTGGCGACATGAGCATGATGGGGCAGAGCCAGATAGTGCTTCGCGATGGCAGCTGATCACAGAGTCTGCTGTGGAGGTGGGACCAGCCTTATTTTTCTCATTGCTGATTATCACCTTGTCATTTGTGCCGGTGTTTTCCTTGCAAGCTCAAGAGGGGCGGTTGTTTGCGCCGCTAGCATTCACGAAAACTTACGCAATGGCAGCCTCAGCTGGCTTGGCGATTACCTTAATTCCTGTGCTGATGGGCTATTTATTGCGAGGGCGTATTCCCAACGAACGTGATAATCCAATCAATAGAGGCTTAATTCGAGTCTACGAGCCTGTCTTGAATACGGTGCTTAAACACCCAATGGCAACGCTTGGGATAACCGCCTTAGTGGTCATGCTAAGCCTGTGGCCGCTATCACGGTTAGGTGGTGAGTTTATGCCGCCATTGGATGAGGGCGACTTGCTCTATATGCCATCGGCATTGCCCGGCTTATCGGTTGCCAAGGCTTCGCAGTTACTTCAGCAAACGGACCGACTTATTAAAACCGTGCCAGAGGTGGAGAGTGTTTTTGGCAAAGCTGGGCGCGCGGATACCGCAACGGATCCCGCGCCTATTACGATGTTTGAAACCACCATACGCTTTAAGCCTAGAGAACAATGGCGCGTGGGCATGACGCCAGACAAGCTGGTTGAGGAGCTAGATCGGGTGGTGCGAGTGCCGGGTTTATCTAATATTTGGGTGCCGCCCATTCGCAACCGAATTGATATGTTGGCGACGGGTATCAAGAGCCCGGTTGGCGTCAAAGTATCTGGCGCTAGCATGACTGAGATCGATCATTTGACTGCCGAAATTGAGCGCGTGCTAAAGCCAGTGCCTGGTGTGAGTTCGGTTTTGGCAGAGCGTTTAACCGGGGCGCGATATATCGATGTGGATATTCGGCGCGCCGCTGCTGCTCGCTATGGCATGTCCATTGCCGATGTTCAAAGCATCGTGAGCTCAGCCATTGGCGGTGCAAATATCGGTGAAACCGTTGAAGGCCTGCAGCGCTTCCCCATTAACGTACGCTACCCGCGCGAAAATAGAGATTCGCTGGCCTCTTTAGAGAATCTGCCCATTGTCACGGCGACTGGCGCTCAGATTCGTCTAGTCGATGTGGCGTCGTTACGCATTGTCGATGGGCCTCCGATGTTGCGCAGTGAGAATGCACGGCTATCTGGCTGGGTCTATGTTGATGTGCGCGGCCGTGATTTACGCTCTGCCGTTAACGATATGCAAAAAGCCGTTGCCGCCTCTATTAAACTGCCTCCGGCCTACGCGATCTCGTGGTCGGGGCAGTTTGAGTTTTTAGAGCGAGCAACTGCGCGTCTGATGTGGGTTGTGCCGGGCACGCTGATGATTATTTTTATCTTGCTATACATGACCTTTCGACGCTTTGATGAAGCCTTGTTGATCATGCTCACCATGCCCTGTGCATTAGCTGGTGGTGTTTGGCTTTTGTGGCTTTTGGGACATCATCTATCGGTAGCTAGTGGCGTTGGCTTCATTGCTTTAGCGGGTGTCGCAGCAGAGTTTGGCGTCATCATGCTGTTGTATTTGAAGCAAGCGTGGCAGCGTCGTGTCTCGCAAGGTCTTTGTTCGCGAGCTGATATATTGGATGCAATTCATGAGGGCGCCTTATTGCGTGTGCGCCCCAAAGCCATGACAGTTGCAGTGATTATTGCCGGTTTGCTGCCCATTATGTGGGGCAGTGCTGCTGGCTCGGAGGTCATGCAGCGGATTGCCGCGCCTATGATTGGCGGCATGTTAACAGCGCCATTATTATCGATGCTGGTGGTGCCGGTGGCTTTCTACTTCATGCGCCGCGGCGAGGTCCGTATCAAATAGATCGATTATTGCTGAGTTTGTAAGTTAACTTGTCAGTACTGTGCTGCAGCATAAACTAAGCTATATTTTTTAGCGTAAAGTGAGGCAAAGAGTAGTATATGAGAAATAAAATAATTCTTTTTGATATAAACGAGACAGTTCTAAACCTTAAGTCTTTGCAACCAAAATTCAATGATGCTTTCGGTAGTGAAGAAGCTTTATCACTATGGTTTTCGAAATTACTACATACTTCAGCGGTTTGCGTTATTACAAATGTTAAAACAAACTTTTCTAAACTCGCAGATGCCATGCTTGAATCAACTGCGGAAAATTACGATTTACAGCTATCTGAGTTAAAGCGTAATGAGCTTTTAAGTGCATTTTCTAGTTTACAACCACATTCAGATATTAAGGATGCGCTAAGTAAGCTACGCTCAAATGGGTTTAAAGTAGTAGCTTTTTCTAACTCATCATTGAGCCTTATTTCTACCCAAATAAAAAATGCTGGGCTAACAAGTTTTTTCGATGAAATTATATCTGTCGAAGAAACAGGAAGTTTTAAACCAGATCCAAATGTGTACAAATTTGCGGCTAATGTCTTAGGCGAGTCTGTAGAAAATCTTTGTCTTGTTGCGACTCATGATTGGGATACGCATGGTGCTTTATCTGTTGGTCTAAATGCTGCCTACATAAATCGTACCGATACTCCTTACCATCCTTTCTATTTAAAGCCAGACATTCAATCAAATACTATGGATGGCATAGTTGATCAAATTGTAGAAGCGTATCTATAAAAATATGGTACTGACAAGTTAACTCGCCAGTTGAGATAATTTGCCCATGAGTACCGCGAAGAGGTTTGGGTCAGGCCTTGATATTTTCCGCTCCGATTGGTAAATCGGGCAAAAAACAAGACCGGACCCTTTGCCCGCTGAGTAAGGTGCCTCTGTATTTCCTATAGCTTAATCAGGAATTTCTCGCCCGTTGCCTGCTTGGCGTACTTAGCAATATTGTCCAGATGCAAGGTTTCTGCCAATGACACCTCATGGGTGTAGTGACTGGCGAAGGTAGTGGTAATTTCTGCAGCAATACGCTTACGCATGGCAATATTGGTTTGCGCACCCAATTTCCCCAGTACGTTGAAAAGCAGGAAGCCGTTAACACCCCATGCAAAGCCAAAACTGCGGTTCAGGTTGATAGGGCCGCGATCCAGTGCGCCATAGATATAAACCTGCTTGTACACATCAGTGCCATATACGCTGTACTCGGTCATATTGCGCGAGGCGGCAGCTTCCATGCAGGTAAGAATATCGCTAGCCAATTTGCCGCCACCAATGGGGTCGAAGGCGATAGTGGCGCCGGTTGCAACTAGCGCTGCGGTCAGGTCGGCGTAGAAACTGTCACTGCTGGAATTGACGATGTATTTGGCACCCATGTCACGCAGCAGGGTTTCCTGTTCTGGCTTGCGCACAATGTTGACCAAATCGATGCCGTCGGCGATACAGATGCGATTGAGCATCTGCCCAAGGTTGGATGCCGCCGCTGCATGCACGATGGCCTTATGGCCTTCGGCACGCATGGTCTCAACCATGGCCAGTGCAGTCAGTGGATTAACGAAGCTGGAGGCTGCTTCAGTGGCGCTAGTGCCCGGCGCCATTTCCAAACAACTTCGAACATCGGCACATAAATATTTACGGTAGGTTCCGCCACCAATGACCGCAACAGTTTTCCCCATCAGGCTTTTTGCGGCGGCTGATGAGCCGGTAGCAATGACCTTGCCAGCGCCTTCGTTGCCTACGGGTAAAGACTTGCCAACCCGGGCCTTAAGAGCGCTCATAAATTTGGCGGGTACTTCGGCCCTGATGACAGGGCGATCTGCGCTGCCGGATTGGATGGCAGTTGTCATGTCGGCCAGACCAAACATCACACCCAAGTCAGATGGGTTGAGAGGGCAAGCCTGCATCTGGATCACGACCTGATTTTCGCCGGGCTGGGGGATCTCTATTTCGCGAAGAGCAAGTTCCAGTTTGTTGTCGTCGGTGATCGTTGATGTGAGTTGTAGGTTTGTGTCCGTCATGTTTTTTGACTCCTGGGAAAAGTTAAGCAGGGAAACTCTGATTGAATCCCACCTACGGAGTATTTAGTTAAATATCCGGTG
>JAGPVX010000005.1 GCA_018066805.1 Paraperlucidibaca sp.
AAGTCAATCTCGAAGCGAGTGCTACTGTTACCGATTGGAGCAGGATTTATACCATCAGTCGTAAAGCCACCTGCAATTCCCAGCGAGGTCGCAACTTTGGTTTCAGGATGAATTACGTAGAGGGTGACTGTGTCGGCATCAGAGTTGTAGCCAAGGCCATACAGAAAACCGTTTTGTGGCCGTCGATCAATGCTAACTAATGTATCGCCTAGGGTAAGGCCAGTTACTGCTCCGATTGTCGTTAAACTATTAGCTGGCGAAGCAAAGTCCATATAGGCGATACGATTGCTGTCGAGCAATACGTTTCCAGGTACAACAGCTGGCGTTACGTTGACGCTATTGCTGCTGCTGCCGCCGCAGGCGCTTAAAGCAAAAACAGCGGCAATAGTCACGCTCAGATCAGTTTTCTTCATTTTGGTCACGTCCGCAGTTTATTGACAGATGACTGTGACACAGTAGAAATGGAATCCGATCATGGACAAATATCGTACAAATTTAAAACAGACGAGCGGTTGACTTCAGGCTTTCTCTAAGCAATCACGCGCATAGAGATAAACAGCGTAATCATTATTAGGCCAATGACGAGTTTGGCGACGATGCCAATGAGCATGCCGATAGTCGCGCCCCAGCCGGCGCGACTGGCTTGTTGCCACGGCCGACCGGTAGATAGCTCACCAATCATCGCACCAATAAATGGTCCGAAAATCAGCCCAAGCGGGAATAAAAATAAGCCTATGATGGCACCAAGTAAGGCGCCGATGACGGCGGCTCGAGAAGCGCCACTGCGTTTAGCTCCGAGCGCCCCGGCAATGAAGTCGAGCGCGACTGCGGCAACACATAGCAGCGCCAAAACAATCAGTGTGCCGCTGCCAACATATTGAAAGTTTTCGGCCCAAGCGGCGGTAAATAAACCCATGAGCAGGATGGGTGGCCCCGGAATTGCGGGCAGTACCATGCCGATCATGCCGGCAATAATCAGCAGCAATGAGAGCACAATCAGACTAGGCGTTAACCAATCTACGCCGACTAGAACATCCATCAACCGCCGCCGATGGCGTGGACAATTTCGATGGCATCATTCGGCTGCAAGGTATGGTTGGAGTGCTGGCTGCGGGGCACGATTTCGCCGTTACATTCTACGGCGATACGCTTGCCAACTAGGTCTTGTGCGGCTAGCAGGTCGCTAATCGTGCTGCCAGCAGACATGGTAAGCGACTCACCATTAAGACGAATATTCATTTGCTTACTGCCCAAGCTAGCCAGAGCCAGCCGGCCATAAAGGCTAAACCGCCAATGGGTGTGATGGCACCAAACCAGCGTGGTGCGCCCAATGCCATGGCGTAAAGCGAGCCAGAAAAAATCACAATGCCTAGTTGCAGCAATAGAGCTGAAGTATTGAGGCCGGCAGCGGGCAGGCTAGGGCTTAGCGAAGGGCTAAAGCGCAATAGAATGCCGATGGCTAACAGGCCGAGCGCGTGTGTGGTGTGATAACCAACAGCGGTTTGCCACCAAGCCATTTGCTCCACGCTCAGGCGAGCTTTCAGGCCATGTGCGGCAAACGCGCCAGTGGCGATACACAGGGTGAGATTGATTGCCGCGAGCGAGAGCCAGTTCATTTGCTGTGCTTAAGCCACAAGCACGGCGCGAACTTTATCCATGGCATTTTTTTCTAGCTGGCGGATGCGCTCAGCAGAGATGCCAAATTCAGCGGCCAGTTCATGTAGCGTGGCTTTTTTCTCGCTCAACCAACGGCGCGCCAAAATGGCTTTGCTGCGGTCATCGAGCGTGTCTAGCGCGGCCATTAAACGCTCGCTGTTATTGCTCTCAAAGTCTGACGCCTCGATTTGCATCGCTGGGTCGTAGCGCTTGTCTTCAAGATAATGAATTGGCGCACGGCTCGCGCGTTCGTCGTCATCGTCTGGGCTGCCATCGATAGGCGCATCGAAAGACAGCAAACGGCCTTCCATCTCAATCACATCGCGTGTGCTGACGTTGAGGTCGGTCGCGATGGCTTCAGCTTCGGCCAGCGTCAGGTTGGCTGAGGACTTTTTCATCGAGCGCAGGTTGAAAAATAATTTGCGCTGCGCTTTTGTGGTGGCGATTTTCACGATACGCCAGTTTTTGATCACGTATTCGTGAATCTCAGCTTTGATCCAATGCACTGCAAACGACACCAGTCGCACGCCCATGGTGGGGTCGAAGCGCTTCACTGCCTTCATCAGGCCGATATTGCCTTCTTGAATCAAGTCGGCCTGCGGCAAGCCATAGCCAGAGTAGCTTTTGGCTATGTGCACAACAAAGCGTAGATGTGCCAACACCAGCTGGCGGGCGGCGTCGAGGTCTTGCTCGTCATGAAAGCGCTCGGCGAGCGTGCGCTCTTCATCCGCCGACAGCACCGCAACGCGGTTAGCAGCTTGAATATACGAACCCAGGTTTACGCCTGGAACGGTCACTGCGATAGGCGCTAGCGCCTGACAGTCACTCATGGTTTGTCATGCCTCCATTGGCAGAATATACAATACCCTTAACTATAAGCAGCGACGGTGGCCGCTGCAAGTAATCAGGGCTCAAGCTCGCGTAAATGGCGGCCTACTGCAATCCAGGCGCCGATTAAGCCGAGCAAACTGGCGCCAACTATCACGCCGAAGCCAACTGACAGTGAGGGGTAGCTCAAAGCAAATTGGCTGCCATATAAACGCGCCAAGGTCAGTACTGGTTCACTTAGCCAAGCAATGAGCCCGCTGACGGTGACTAAAGTGAACGCACCAGCGCTAAGGCCGCACCAAAAGCCCATATAGACAAAGGGGCGGCGGACAAAGGCGTGGGTGCCGCCGAGTAGCGAGGTGACACGAATTTCGTCACGACGCGACTCAATGCTCAGGCGAATGGTGTTGCCGACCACGAGCAGTGCGCCCAAAATTAACGTGCCAGCAATGGCCATGAGCAATCGCTCACCAATGTCGAGAGCCGTACGCAAACGTTGCACCCAAGCGATATCGACCTCGGCCAAGGAAACTTCAGGCCATTGTGCAAATTGATCACGCAGAGCAGTCATGGACTTGGTGTCGCTAGTGTCTTTGGGGAAGACTTCAAGCACGGCGGGCAATGGATTGCTGCCGAGCTGCTCTAGTGCCGGGCCATAATTAGATTTGGCTTTGAACTCTTCGAGTGCGGCTTCGGGCGTGATCAAGTTGGCACGGTTAACGCCGGACAGCGCTTGCGCCTGCGCCAAGACCGTGCGCTGCGTTTCAGCGTCGGTACCTTCTTTTAAGTAGACCGATAAGCGTGCGTCCGCATCCCAGGTAGCAACGGCTTGGCGCGTGTCATTTAGTAATAGGCCTAATGCTAGCGGTAAGCTGAGGGCAATTGTCATGACGGTAACCGTCATCAGTGTAGAAAGCGGTACGCGAGCGAGACGGCCGAAGCTGTCATTGGCTTCGCGGCGATGGTGCGCCAACCAGTGCTGAAAGCGCGAGCCTGCGGTGCTTTTTGAGCTGCGAGCGCCGCTGGGCTTTTTCGACTTTGGCGATTGGGCGCCGGCGATAGGCTGATTCATGTCGCGGCTCCTGTGTCGGCGACCAGTTGGCCGGCCTGCAGCGTCAATAGGCGATGGCGGAAGCGGGCAATCAAGGCGAGGTCGTGAGTCGCGACTAAGATGCTGACGCCGACGCGCGATAGGTCTTCAAAAATATTCATTACTTCCACGGCAAGTTGTGGGTCGAGGTTGCCGGTGGGCTCATCGGCCAAAATGACTGAAGGCTTGCCGACTACGGCGCGAGCGATGCCGACGCGTTGCTGCTCACCACCAGAAAGCTCTAGCGGCATGGCTTTGGCACGATGCTTGAGGCCAACCAAATCCAGCGCTGCATAAACCCGATTTGGGATGTCGCGTGGTGGCATGCCGGAGATGATCAGTGGCAAGGCGACGTTGTCGAATACGCTGCGGTCATCGAGCAAGTTGTGATCTTGATAGACCATGCCGATGTCCCGACGTGCAAAGGCGACTTGCTTGCCTTTGAGCAGGCCTTGATCGCGGCCATTGACGATAACTTGGCCACTGCTGGCTTTTTCAATGCGCATGATGAGCTTAAGCAGCGTTGATTTGCCGGCGCCTGAATGGCCGGTTAAAAAAGCCATTTCACCTGTGGGCAAATCAAAGCTGAGTTCACGCAGGGCGTCAAACTGTGGTGGGTAGCGCTTGCTGACGGATTTAAAACTGATCATTCCGGGCTCCTGTTAGTTACTGGCGGCTGTCGTCAAACAGGGCGCTGACAAATTCTTCTGCTTCAAATGGGCGTAGGTCATCGATGCCTTCACCGACACCAACAAAACGAATGGGCAGGTGAGTGCGGCTGGCGATATTAAACAACACGCCGCCTTTGGCGGTGCCATCGAGCTTGGTCACGGTGAGGCCAGTGAGCTTTACCGCTTGGTCAAAATCACGCACTTGGTTGAGCGCGTTTTGGCCAGTACCGGCATCGACCACCAACATGATTTCGTGCGGCGCTGTGGCATCGATCTTTTTCAATACGCGCACGACTTTACTGAGTTCGTCCATCAAATGCGATTTGTTATTTAAACGTCCTGCGGTGTCGGCAATTAGCACATCCATGCCGCGCGATTTTGCGCTTTGGTAAGCATCGAATAATACCGAGGCGGAATCTGCACCAGTGCCTTGCGCGACCACGGGCACATCATTGCGTTCGCCCCAAGCCTGTAGTTGCTCAACGGCGGCAGCGCGGAATGTGTCGCCAGCCGCTAACATCACTGCACGACCTTCACGCTTATAGCGCTGCGCGAGTTTACCGATGGTGGTGGTTTTACCGACACCATTTACACCAACGACCAAAATGACAAACGGTTTTTGCAGCTCGCCAATGCGCAAATGCTGTTGGCGTGGGCTGAGAATTGCGGCAAGTTCGCTGCGCAGAGCATCGAATAATGCGTGCGAGTGCAGCAGCTCTTGCCGTGAAACGCGCTCAGTTAGTGCATCAACGACGCGGCGTGTGGCTTCGACACCAACATCGGCGCTAAGTAATTGCGTTTCAATATCTTCTAATAATTCATCGTCAATTTCTTTGGCGCCGATGAGCAAAGTTGCCATGCCCGAACTAAACGACTTGCGGGTTTTGCTTAAGCCCGACTTCATGCGGCTAAAAAAACCGCCGTCTTCAGAGCTTTCGTGTGAACTCATGCTGGTATCCAGTCGTAGTACAAGTGTCGCGGCTAGCGGCCCGCGAGGGATGCGCTATGCTACCACCCTTGTTATTGACCCTAAAGGATGAACCTATGCGCGGTGCGAAGCGATTGGCCTGGATTCTACTCGGTGTATTGGTGAGTCCGGCGCTGTGGGCGCAAGCAGAGGCTGTGCAATTTCGTCTCGATAATGGCTTGCGTGTGGTTGTGCAGCCTGATGATCGTGCGCCTGTGGTGGTCACGCAGGTTTGGTATCAGGTTGGCTCAGCAGATGAGCCGCCGGGCTTAACGGGCATTTCGCATGTGCTCGAACATATGATGTTTAAAGGCACGCCGACAGTGCCGGCCGGCGAATTTTCGCGCGTTGTTTCGCATATGGGCGGTGACGATAACGCTTTCACCACCGATAACTACACGGTGTATTACCAAAATCATGTGGCCGACCGACTCGCGCTAGCGCTGGAAATGGAAGCCGATCGCATGCAGCACGCGATCATCGATCCCGCAGCGTTTGCCAGCGAGCTTCAGGTCGTGATGGAAGAGCGCCGCTTGCGCACCGACGACAATCCGCAAGCCTTGGCCTACGAGCGCTTTCAACTCATGGCCTATCCCAGCAGCTCGCAGCGTAATCCCACTGTGGGCTGGATGGATGATTTAAAACAACTGACTGCGGCTGATGCTAAAGACTGGTATCAGCGCTGGTACGCGCCAAATAATGCAGTGCTTGTCGTGGTTGGTGACGTACAGCCGGAGCAAGTAAAAGCGCTAGCTCAAAAATACTTCGGTGACATTGCCGCGCGTGATTTACCTCGCCGCGCCAGCAGCCGTGAGCTGGCATCGCCGGGTGAGCGGCGCATGACGCTAACGCTGCCGGGGCAAGTGCCAGCAGTATTCATTGCCTATAACTGGCCAAGTTTAAGCAGCGCTGTTGGCGCGCAAGATGCCTATGCGTTGCGTCTACTTGCCGGCGTGCTAGACGAGGGCATTAGCGCACGCCTAGAGCGCAAAGTAGTGCGTGCCGGCAAGGCTGCGGCCGTGCGTTCGGGCTACGATATTTTGTCGCGCGGCGATACGCTGTTTACCATTACCGCTGTTCCGGCACAGGAGCAATCATTGGCAGCATTGGAGGAAGCGGTTTTGGCGCCCGTGCTGGCTTTGCGTGAAGAGTTAGTGACACAGGCCGAGATAGATAGAGTGCAGGCCAATGTCATTGCGCAGTCAGTATTTGTTCGCGATGAAGTCGATGATCAGGCGCAACTTTTGGGACGTTTGGCGAGTAATCATTTGGCGCTAGATTGGGCCGATGGCTATGCCGATCAGCTCAAACGCATCACGCCCGAGCAGCTGCGCGAAGTCGCTAAGCGCTATCTAACTAATGACCGTTTGAGTGTTTTGCATATGCACGTTAAAGGAGCGCAGCAATGAGTCTGCGCCTAGTTGTTTTGAGCTTTTCGCTATGCCTAATGAGTGTCGCTTGGGCCGGCCCTGAACATGGTGGCGTTAGTCCTGGGCCATTAACCGCTTTAGAGAAGTTGCAGAGTGCTCCGGCCTTAGTTGCCGAGCGCAACAACACACCAGCGGTTCATGTTGCGCTAGAGCGTTGGACTACCGACGAAGGTCTGCGCGTGATGTGGTCGCGCAATACCCAGCTGCCATTGCTCGATATCCGTTTGGTGTTCGATGCCGGCGCGGCTCGCGAAGGCGACTTTCCGGGCGCAGCAGCAGCGGTTTCTAGCCTGCTTAATGAGGGCACCCGCGAGCGTACGGCACAGCAAGTAGCTGAAGGCTTCGAGCAGATAGGCGCGAGCTTTTCCGCCGCAAGCTATCGCGACATGGCCTTGGTGTCATTGCGCGTGATGAGCGATGCTGAACGCCGTAATGCGGCTGCTGCATTGCTCAGCGGAGTGGTCAGCGAGCCACGTTTCGCACTCGATGACTGGCATCGTTTGCAAGAGTCGATGCGGCTGAGCTTGCTACGCCGGCTGCAATCACCAGCTGGCCGTGCGGGGCCTACGTTTTATCAATCGCTCTATGGCAATCACCCGTATTCGCGTACGCCGGGTGGCGATGTCGACAGTATTAAACGGATGATCCCGGCAGATATTGCCGCATTTCATCAGCGCTATTACACCGCAAAAAATGGCGTGTTGGTGCTAGTTGGCGACATTACGCGAGCAGATGCTGAGGCCCTGGCAACGCAACTTTCTCAGGCCTTGCCCGCTGGTGAAAAGGCTGCTGCTCTGCCCGCAGTGAAGCCCTTGGCCAAGCCTGAGCGCGTGCATCAAGTATTTCCTTCTGAGCAAGTGCATATCGTGCTCGGTGAAGTTGGCATTAGTCGCAGCGACCCCGATTATTTCGCCTTAATGGTGGGCAATGAACTGCTAGGCGGTAGCGGGTTTGGCACTTTGCTCACGCGCGAGTTACGTGAAAAGCGCGGCCTTACTTACAGCGTCACCAGCCAGTTCATCCCCATGCGCGCGGCCGGCCCGTTCCAAATCAGCTTCTCTACGCGCCATGACCAAGCGGCTGAAGCCTTAGCGTTAACACGTCAATTACTCTCCGATTTTGTTCGCCAAGGCCCGAGTGAGGATGATGTGAGTGCTGCCAAGGCGAATCTATCGCAGGCCTTTCCGCGCAGTGTGGCGAGTAATGATCAGGTCGCTAGCTTCTTAGCCATGATCGGTTTTTATGAGCTGCCAGATAGCTTTATCGATGACTACATTGGCCAATTGGCGCCCGTGGATTTGGCGCAAGTACGTGCCGCCATGAGCCGACATATTCATCCTGAGCGCTTGTTGGTAGTGACGGTCGGCCGTCTTGATGAAAAGCCTGCGACTAAAGCTGGTGCAAAAAACCGTTGGCGCTTAATAAAATGAAAGCCGCAAAATCTAGTCGTGGCGGCACCCGCACCTTACGCATTATTGGTGGCCGCTGGCGCAGTCGATTATTAACCTTTGTCGATGCGCCGGGCCTGCGTCCAACCCCCGATCGTGTCCGTGAGACCGTGTTTAATTGGTTGCAATTTAATGTCCCCGGCCGTCATGTGTTGGATATGTATGCCGGCAGCGGCGCCATGGCTTTTGAGGCGCTGTCACGCGGCGCTGCCAGCGCCACGATGATTGAGTTCGATCAAGCGCAAGCGCGCGCCTTGCAAACGACGGCGCAGAGCTTAGCGGCGACAGAGGCACGAATCATTCGCGACGATAGTCTGCGCTGGCTGGCCTCCGCTACATTGCCTGAGGGTGGCTATGGCTTGATCGTGCTCGATCCGCCATTTCACCTTGGCCATGTCGATAAAACATTGGCGGCACTTGAGGCAAAAGGTTGGCTACAGGCCAATACTTGGATCTATGTTGAAACTGAGCTAGCTCCTGAGGAACTCACGCTGCCATCATCTTTAGACTTGCATCGACACACGCGTGCA
>JAGPVX010000002.1 GCA_018066805.1 Paraperlucidibaca sp.
AATACGCCGGCAGCACCGTGAAGATCGATGGCGATGAGCTGATGATCATGAAAGAGTCTGAAATTTTTGCTGTTCTGGGCTAAGCCCTGTTTTTTTAACCTAATTTGGGAGAGTAAATTCCATGGCTGCTAAAGAAGTAAAATTTGGTGATTCCGCACGCGCTCGCATGATTGCCGGTGTAAACATTTTGGCCGACGCGGTGAAAGTGACTTTAGGCCCCAAAGGCCGCCACGTGGTCATTGATAAATCGTTCGGTGCTCCGCACATCACTAAAGATGGTGTGACAGTTGCTAAAGAAATCGAACTGAAAGATAAATTCGAAAACATGGGCGCTCAGCTCGTGAAAGAAGTGGCCTCGAAAACAGCGGATATCGCTGGCGATGGCACCACGACTGCTACTGTGTTGGCACAAAGCATTCTCAACGAAGGCTTGAAAGCTGTTGCTGCTGGCATGAATCCAATGGATTTGAAGCGCGGTATCGATAAAGCTGTGCGCGCTGCTGTGGCCGAGATCAAAAACATCTCGACACCTTGCACCGACACCAAAGCGATTGCCCAAGTTGGCTCGATCTCTGCTAACTCCGACACCACCATTGGCGATTTGATTGCACAAGCCATGGAGCGCGTTGGTAAAGAAGGCGTGATCACCGTTGAAGAGGGCTCTGGCTTCGAAGACACGTTGGAAGTGGTTGAAGGCATGCAGTTTGACCGTGGTTATGTCAGTCCATACTTCTCCAACAAACAAGACACGATGACGGCCGAACTCGACAGCCCATTCATTCTCTTGGTCGACAAGAAAATCTCTAACATCCGCGAACTGATTCCAGTTTTGGAAGCAGTGGCTAAATCAGGCAAACCATTGCTGCTGATTGCTGAAGATGTTGAAGGCGAAGCGCTGGCTACATTGGTAGTGAACTCGATGCGCGGCATCGTGAAAGTTTGCGCCGTGAAAGCCCCAGGTTTTGGCGATCGTCGTAAAGCCATGTTGCAAGATATCGCGACATTGACTGCCGGCACGGTGATTTCGGAAGAGATCGGCCTGAGCTTGGAAAACGCCACGATTAATGATTTGGGTTCGGCAAAGAAAGTTGTCGTATCGAAAGAAAACACCATCATCATCGATGGCGCTGGTCAGGCCGAAGAAATCGATGCGCGCGTGAAGCAAATTCGCATGCAGATCGAAGAAGCAACATCTGATTACGACAAAGAAAAACTGCAAGAGCGTGTGGCCAAATTGGCTGGCGGTGTTGCCGTGATCAAAGTCGGTGCTGCTACCGAAATTGAAATGAAAGAGAAGAAAGACCGTGTTGATGACGCGCTGCACGCAACTCGTGCGGCCGTTGAAGAAGGCGTGGTTGCTGGTGGTGGTGTTGCATTGGTTCGTGCGGTTGCGGCGCTAGAAACGCTGCGCGGCGATAACGAAGACCAAAATGCCGGTATCAACATTTTGCGTCGCGCCATGGAAGCGCCATTGCGCCAAATCGTCACCAACGCTGGTGAAGAAGCTTCGGTCGTACTCAATAAAGTGAAAGAAGGCACAGGTAACTACGGTTACAACGCCGCTTCTGGTGAGTACAACGACATGCTGGCCATGGGTATTTTGGACCCTGCAAAAGTCACGCGTTCAGCACTTGAGCACGCGGCGTCGATTGCAGCCCTGATGCTGACCACTGAATGCATGATCACTGATGCGCCAGAAGATAAGTCTGGCCCATCGATGCCTGATATGGGTGGCATGGGTGGTATGGGTGGCATGATGTAAGCTGCTGTAAGTTGTGTTAAAAAGCCCAGCTTAGCTGGGCTTTTTTTTGCCTGCAGTTATTTGATAGGACTCAGTAAATATGCCTACGCCACCGTATATTGCTTGCCGTGTTAGCGACACCTTGCCCGATGAAATTGCCGTGCTTAATGATCATCTGCAGCGCGGTAGTAAAAACTCACAAGCTAAGCTCGCCGGCCGTCTAATCACCGATGCCTCTTGCGACATCATCGATGCCTTTTTTGGCAATATCATTAAGCAAATGCTTGATGAGACAGGCGAAGAGGGCTTCCGCGAAGCGCATGGCGTTATTGAAGATATTAAAGGCAAGACGCGGCATTACTTGGGCTGGATTACCGGATTTTTTAGCAATGAGCGCTTAGCGCCAGTGGTGGCGCATTATCAAACTCTGATTGTGCGTATGCCCACCGTTGATGGCCCACATGCGCACTTATGTTTTGCTATTAGCGAGGCATTAGCGCGAGATTCGGCAGCATCGCTAGTGAATTTGCGTGATCCTGCAACGACAGATTTGCGGCCTGGTGTGGAAGTGTTGATTCGCGTCATCGACGAGGCATTGCAGCCATTGTTGTTTGTGCCCAAGCAGCGCATGAAGTTTAACTTTGTCGTGGATAAAACGCTCAATGGCGTAATTTCAGTGACCATGGCCTTGGCTTATCGCAGCTTTCGTAAACTCGGCACTCAGCTGCCACCGGAGCATTTTTCAGTGGTGGCGGATCATCTTGAGCAGTTTTTTCACGCCGAGAAGGTTTAAAGCAGGTGTGAAGATGTGAGCTCCCTGCGCCGCAGCAAGTGTGGCGCAGGGAGTTTGCATTAAGCGACTTGAGCAACCGCCTCTAGGCTAACCACGCGCTGAAGGTGCGCGGCGAGGATAGGTTGGTGCTCGGCAGGCACATGCGGGGCAAGCTTGCGCAAGCTGCGGAAGGCCACCGTTTGTGTCAGTGAGATAACGCCGCTCAGGGTCTTATCCACGACAAAGTTAAACTTCATCAGCTTTTTCGGCGTGATCAGCAGCGCATGCATAGCGGCATCAATCACTTCAATTAACGCCTCAATGGCATCGTGCGCATTCTCAGCTTGGCCGTTGTGTAATGCCGGCAGCATGGCATCGATGCGTTGCGCCAAGTCATTAGAGCAACTAAACGCGATATGCCCGCGCAGGCCATCAGCCTCGGGCAGCATATACAACATGCTGTGATAGTGCGCGACCGCAGGGCGGATGCGATCGTTGCTAAAAAAGCTCGATGCCCAACCTAGGTAGTGCGTCAATTTTTCGTTGATGTCGCGTACCACTGCGCGAGCTTCGCGATAGCTGTGCTCGGTCTCATCTGCTGCCACAAGCTTGTTTAGCAAGTCAGCAAAAAAGGTATCGATAAGTTCTGCAGCGGCAGTTTGGATTAATGCAGTGGCTAGCTCAGCTTGTGGTTCTTTAGTTTTTTGGCTGAGGCGCTCGTGCATCGCCGCCACGTCGTGCGGGAGCGTTGGCTGCGTTGGATAAGTGATGCAGGGCGTTGGCAATTGCTTTGAAGCGAATGACATAAAAGCGAAACCTGTTAAGTGCAAAAAATCAGGCGCGCAGACTAGCAATGATTGCGTAGATATTGGTCAAAATGTGACAGATTTTTGGCGAAAAAACACGCGAACGAATGTCGGCTTTTCTGGAGTGTTTACAGTGCATTGATTGTATTTAATTTATTTCAATAGTTGGGCGCTGATAAGCACACATAATGCTTGAAATGGCGTTTTGCCGACTCAGTAAAGAAATAGTTTATTGAGAACCTATTGCTGATCGTTCACTATCTAATGAATACATGCGTCGGCTAATGTCGGCGAGCTTTTCAAAATGGAAGTGATGTGATGAGCAAAGATAAATTAATAATTTTCGACACCACCATGCGCGACGGCGAGCAAAGCCCCGGCGCCTCGATGACGCTCGAAGAAAAAGTGCGCATTGGTAAAGCGCTGGAGCGCATGCGAGTCGATGTCATTGAGGCTGGTTTTGCGATTGCTTCACAGGGCGACTTTGAAGCTGTTCGCGCGGTAGCCGCGGCGGTGAAAGATTCGCGTATTTGCTCATTATCACGCGCTCGCGCTGAAGATATTGATCGCGCAGCAGAGGCGCTAAAGCCGGCTAATGCCTCGCGTATTCATACATTTATTGCGACCTCGCCCATCCACATGAAATACAAACTGCGCCAAGAGCCCGATGCCGTGCTGGAAAGCGCTGTGCGTGCTGTGAAGTACGCGCGCAATTTGGTCGAAGATGTTGAATTTTCCTGTGAGGATGCAGGGCGCTCTGAGATCGATTTCCTATGCCGCATTATCGAAGCGGCTATTGATGCCGGCGCGCGCACGATCAATATTCCAGACACTGTTGGCTATGCTATTCCTGGCCAATTTGGTGCCACAGTTGGCCAGCTTTTGGCGCGCATTCCTAACGCCGACAAAGCCATTTTCTCTGTGCATTGCCACAATGATTTAGGCTTGGCAGTGGCGAACTCGTTGTCGGCTGTGCTGCAAGGCGCCCGCCAAGTCGAGTGCACGATTAACGGCCTCGGCGAGCGCGCCGGTAATGCCGCGCTCGAAGAAATTGTTATGGCGATAAAAACGCGCCCTGATTTATTTCCAGTGGAAACCACGATTTGGACGCCGGAAATTGTTCCGACTTCGCGCTTGGTATCAAGCGTCACCGGCTTTCCGGTGCAGCCGAACAAAGCCATTGTCGGTGCGAACGCCTTTGCTCATGAGTCCGGCATTCACCAAGATGGTGTGCTCAAGCATCGTGAAACCTACGAGATTATGCGCGCTGAAGATGTGGGCTGGGGCGCGAATAAAATGGTGCTCGGCAAGCACTCAGGTCGTGCCGCATTTCGCGCTCGCCTCGATGAGCTAGGCATTCCGGTGGGCAGCGATAATTCGCTCAACCAACTCTTTGTGCGCTTTAAAGAGTTAGCTGATAAAAAGCATGAAATCTTCGATGAAGACATTCACGCCTTGGTTAGTGATGCTCAACCGAATGCCGTAGAAGTATTTAAATTAGTCAGTCTTGAGGTTACCTCGAAAACTGGCACCAAGCCTGAAGCACAGCTGACTTTGAATGTGGACGGCGTTGATAAAGTGGTAACGGCTACTGGCTCAGGCCCAGTCGATGCCACGTTTCGAGCTATCGAGGCGGTGGCGAACTCGGGTACATCGCTAGATTTGTATTCGGTAAACGCCATTACCAGCGGTACCGATTCGCAAGGCGAGGTGACGGTGCGCTTGAGTCAGGCCGGTCGCATCATCAATGGTCATGGCTCCGATACCGACATTGTTATTGCTAGTGCGAAAGCTTATTTGAATGCGCTGAATCTGCTGCGCGGCGGTGTATCGCGTGCTCATCCACAAGGCGAGGCAATTTAAGCCGTGCAAGCACAGGCATTAAATGAGCCGAGGCGGCGTTCGTATTTGCAGGCTTTAGGCTTGGATTTATTGCGTGCACGCTCGGCCTTGCCGGGCGCGGCGGCATCGGTGGAATGTGATGCGCCGGCTTTACCCTCGGTCAGCTCGTCGTCTATTGTCGCTAATGCTTTGGCGGCGACCTCCGCGGGCATCAAGCCTTCTGCTGTCACAAAGGCTTCATCGCCAAGTGTTTCACTACCTGCAGCTTTGCCTGCTGCTGCATTAGCTGCCCGCGAGGCTCTGCGCGGTGGCCAGCCTAGTGCTGCTGCACGAACGGTTGAACCTGTGCTGTTGCTTCCAAAAAGTACTGAGCCAACACAAGCCCCTGTATCAGCGCCCATTCCTCAGTCTAATAAGCCATTAGTAGCGCGATTTAGCCTACTGCTAGTGCCCATAAATGCCACGCATATCGCACTGATTGATCTCGATAATCAGCCAGCACTAGAGGGCTCAGAGGCGATATTGTGGGCTGCCATTTGCTCTGCGCAGCAATGGCAGCACCAAGCGGCAGACACGCCTGCGCAATTCCATTGGCCCATACCTGGCTTGGCGGCCACACAAGCCGTAGCGCAAGAGGCCTTGGCTGGATGGTTGCAAACACAGCACGCGGAACACATGAGCTGTGTTGTATTTGGCGAAAACTTGAGTGTGGCCGCGCCAAGTGAGCATAAATGCCTGCCTAGCCTTCAAGCTTTGCTCGCTGAGCCGTTGCGCAAACGTGAGCTCATGCTCAAACTGCACGGCGCTATTTAACGCCCCACTGAGACTCGCTAAGCACCTTCCCATGACAAGTTATTTTCGCGATATGAGCGCTGCCGATTTAGCGGCGGTTTTTGCCATCGAGCAAGTTTCGCATCCTAGCCCATGGCCCATGCGTGGCCTTGAAGAGTCGCTAGCAGCGCATAAAGGCATCGTGCTATGTGACGAAAATGAGCGCTTGCTGGGCTATGCCTTCGTGCAAAAAATAGTCGATGAGGCGCATTTGCTCGACATCGCCATCGCGCCATCTGAGCGCGGTAAAGGTTATGGCCGCTTGCTTATGCTGCACCTGATGGAGTCGGTTATGACGACAGGCATTTCGCTCTGGTTTCTGGAAGTGCGCGCCTCCAATACTGGCGCTATCGGGCTCTACACCGCGCTGGGTTTTAACGAAATGGGCTTGCGCAGAAACTACTATCGCGATGCTCAGGGCAGTGAGGATGCGGTGCTGATGGCGTATACTGTCTAGCTAGATTTTTCGAGCGAACACACGCCCATGAGCTTTACCGAACAGCTGGCCGCCGAGGTCGCCTCGCGCCGCACATTTGCCATCATTTCTCACCCTGATGCGGGCAAAACCACCATCACCGAAAAGCTGCTGCTCTGGGGCAAGGCGATTCAGGTTGCCGGCACAGTTAAGTCGCGCAAATCTGATCGCCACGCGACTTCGGACTGGATGGCTATGGAGCAGCAGCGCGGCATCTCCATCACCACCTCGGTGATGCAGTTCCCCTATCGCGACGCCACCATTAATTTGCTCGACACGCCAGGCCACGAAGACTTCTCTGAAGACACGTATCGCACGCTGACTGCTGTTGACTCGGCGCTAATGGTTATCGACGCCGCCAAAGGCGTTGAAGATCGCACCGTCAAGCTGATGGAAGTCTGCCGTCTACGCGACACGCCAATTGTCTCGTTCGTGAATAAGCTTGATCGCGAAATTCGTGACCCTATTGAACTGCTCGATGAGATTGAGTCGGTGCTTGGCATTCAGTGCGCGCCGATTACCTGGCCCATCGGTGCTGGTCGTGACTTTAAAGGCGTTTACCATCTCGTTGAAGATCGCTTCTATCTCTACACCCAAGGTCATGGCCACGAGATTATTCCTGACCGTTGCATCGATGGTCTGAATAACCCAGAGGCCGATTCGACACTTGGTGACCAAGCCGCTGCGCTACGCGATATGCTTGAGCTTGTGCAGGGCGCTAGCCATAGCTTTGACCTTGAGCTATTTCGAGCAGGCAAACAAACACCAGTATTTTTTGGCACCGCCTTAGGTAATTTTGGCGTCAATCATGTGCTGTCGAGCTTTGTTGATTGGGCACCAACGCCATTGGCACGAAAAGCACAGCAGCGCGTAGTTGAGCCGACGGAGCCTACGTTCTCCGGTTTTGTTTTTAAAATTCAAGCCAATATGGACCCTAGGCATCGCGACCGTATTGCCTTCTTGCGCATCTGTTCTGGACGCTATGAAAAGGGTGTGAAATTGCAGCATGTGCGCTTAGGCAAAGAAGTACGTGTAGCCGATGCGCTGACCTTTTTGGCGGGTGAGCGTGCGCATTTAGAAGAGGCATGGCCCGGCGATATCATCGGCTTGCATAACCACGGCACCATCCAAATTGGCGACACTTTTACCGAGAATGAAAACCTGCAGTTTTTGGGTATTCCGCACTTTGCACCGGAGATGTTTCGCCGCGTGCGCCTGCGTGATCCATTGAAAAGTAAGCAGCTGCAAAAAGGTCTGAAAGAGTTGTCGGAAGAGGGTGCTACTCAGGTTTTCATGCCGCAAATTAGCAATGATTTAATATTGGGTGCAGTCGGCGTTCTGCAGTTCGATGTTGTCGCCTTTCGCCTGAAAGAGGAATACAAAGTTGAGTGCGTGTATGAGCCGGTTAACGTCTCTACGGTGCGCTGGATTCAATGCAGCGACGAGCGCAAACTTACTGAGTTTAAGAAAAAGGCACACGATCAATTATCGCTTGATGGCGGCGGCCACTTAACTTATTTGGCGCCATCACGCGTGAATTTACAGATCATGCAAGAGCGTTATCCTGACATTATTTTTTCGCCTACTCGAGAGCATTAATGCAAGCGTTACGTCTGATATTGCCACTGTGCGCCGTTGCTGTATTAGCTGGCTGCGAGCGTAAGCCTGAGGCGGCACTTGAGCCTGAAAAAGTAGCGCCAACGGCAGCCGTTGAAGCGATTGAGCAGCCAGCTACTTTTGCTCCTGCGCTCACGACCAATCCGATTCGTTTTACGCTAAAAGACAGCATCGACTGCGGCGATCGTTGCGCTAGTTTTGAGGTCGAGTGGATCGAGTTTCCACGCAATGCGGAGCTGAATAGCTTGGTGTTGGATCAGGTCAATGCTCCTGCTGGACTATCGACAAAAGCTGCGCTGAGCAAGCAGGGGCAGGATTTTCTGCGTGATGCCATGGAAGCTCAAGAACCTTGGGAACAGATTTTTCGAGTCAGTGTTTTGCCCGGTCTTGGCGATGTCTCGGTGATCGAAGTATTGGCCTATAGCTACACTGGCGGCGCTCACGGCATGACCACTATTAGCACGATTAACTACGATCGAGCCAATAAGCGCGCGCTGAGCTTGACTGATATTTTGCTGCCCGAAAAAGAGACGCAATTCTGGCAAATCGCCCGTCGTGTTCATCGCGAATGGGTAGATCAGCAGGATGATCCGCTTAACTATGCTGGCTGGCCATTTCAGTCAACATCGATGTTTTTGCTAACGCCTGAAGGCTTAGATTTACAATATGACCCTTACGCCATCGGGCCGTATTCCATGGGTACGCCGACGATCACTATTAGCTATGACCGCCTGCGTGATGTGCTGAAGCCAGATTATTTGCCTGAGCGCTAACGTGCATTGGCCTTTGCTCGATAGCCACTGCCATCTCGATGCGCCTGAGTTTGATGGTGATCGTGAGCAGGTGATGCAAGCAGCGAGCGAGGCGGGCGTGATGGGCATTGTGGTGCCTGCATATGCGGCCCCGCGTTGGTCGGCGCTGATGGCGCTCTGCGCGCACGCCAAGCAGCCAGTCTTATGGCCCGCACTAGGCCTGCACCCGATATATATCGCTGAACATGAGGAAGCTAACTTACAGGCTCTAGAGGCGCACTTAATTAGCGCATCTGAGCTTGTCGCGGTTGGTGAAATCGGCCTCGATCGATTTTTACCGGAACTCATCACGCCAGATATGTGGCATAAGCAGCAGCGATTTTTTGAAGCTCAGCTGGCGTTAGCACAAGCGTATAGCAAGCCCGTAATTATCCATGCCCGCCGCTGCCATGCCGACATTGTGCGTAGCCTAAAGCGTGTGAAGTTTTCGCAAGGCGGCGTTGTGCATGCGTTTTCTGGCAGTGTGCAAGAGGCGCTGGCCTATGTTGAGCTTGGTCTGGGTTTAGGCTTGGGCGGGCCGCTCACATATCCACAGTCGCGAAAATTACGCGAAATAGCCACGCAAATCCCTTTAGCGCATTTGCTCATTGAGACCGATGCGCCGGATATGGTGCCTTGGTCGCAGCGTGAGCAGCATCGCGATGGCCGCCCCCGTGAGACCGGCGAACGAGTACGCAATAGCCCGGCTTATTTGCCAGCAGTTTTTGATGCTTTTTGCCAGTTAAGGCCGGAGTCGCCCGAGGTATTAGCTCGGGCATTTTGGCAAAATACGCAGCGCGTATTTAAACTAACGCAGCCGACCTTTCCGCCGCTTCAGTTGGAGTGATGGCCGGATCGAAACTCTCTGCTTGTGACATCTTCCAGAACAGCTGATAGACCGGATGCTGTGGGCAATGCTTGAGTAATTCGCCTGGCTGCAAATACGGCACCAACGCCGACACGAGCGCGACTTCATTCACCGATACGCGGCGAACAATATGATGCGGCCGAAGTAAGTTGGGGTGAGCTAAACCTGCTGCGCCTATTATTTCCCCCAAGGCTTTCAGCGTATTTTGGTGGAAATAATAGACACGATTACCTTTGTCTTCGGGGTCTAGCGCGCGTTGACGCAACCAGCTTTGTGTTGCTACGCCGGTTGGGCAGCGGCCGGTATGGCAGGTCTGTGACATCAGGCAGCCGAGAGCAAACATAAAGCCACGACCAGAGTTGCACCAGTCCGCGCCTAAGGCCAAGGTGCGAGCAATATCAAAGGCAGAGACGATTTTCCCTGCTGCACCAAGCTTGACGCGACCGCGTAAATTCAGCCCCACCAAAGTGTTGTGCGCGAGTATTAAGCCTTCGTGCATGGGCGTGCCTAAATGATCGGTGAACTCGGCTGGCGCTGCTGCTGTGCCGCCTTCAGCGCCATCGATAACGATATAGTCGGGCGTGATATTGGTTTTGATCATGGCCTTGCAGATAGCAAAAAACTCCCAAGGATGGCCAATGCAAAGCTTAATACCGACGGGCTTGCCTCCTGAGAGCTCACGTAATTGCGCAATAAACTCCATGAGCTCAATGGGCGTATTAAAAGCTGAGTGGCTCGATGGCGAAATGCAGTCCTCACCGACTGGAACGCCACGCGCATCGGCAATTTCTTGAGTCACTTTTGCCGCGGGCAAGATGCCGCCATGGCCGGGTTTTGCACCTTGGCTAAGCTTAATTTCGATCATTTTAACTTGGCCAGAGGCGGCGTTTGCGGCAAAGCGCTCAGGGCTAAACGTGCCATCGGGCTGGCGGCAGCCAAAGTAGCCACTACCAATTTCCCAGATTAAGTCGCCACCAGGCTCACGGTGATAACGGCTGATCGAGCCTTCGCCAGTGTCATGGGCAAAGTTGCCGAGTTTGGCGCCCTTGTTGAGCGCCAGAATGGCATTGGCGGAAAGCGAGCCAAAGCTCATTGCCGAGATGTTGTACAGCGAAAGCGAGTAGGGCTGGGCGCAATTGCCTTCACCGATGGTCACGCGGAAGTCATTATTCTCGATATGTTTGGTGTGGATGGAGTGGTTGATCCATTCATAATCGTCGCCATAGACATTGGCCATGGTGCCGTAGGCGCGCTTATCGACTACATTTTTGGCGCGCTGATACACCAAGTTGCGTTGTGCGCGAGAAAAGGGGATTTCCTCAGTATCTGATTCGAGAAAGTACTGACGGATTTCAGGGCGTATCGATTCAAAAAGAAAGCGAAAGTGCGCCAAAATTGGGTAGTTGCGGCGAATTGCCTGCTTCTTCTGAAAGTAATCTAGCGCGCCCAATAAGGTGAGGCCGCCGAGCACTAATACGGGCGTGGTGCCTATCAGTGGGTAGAGCCAAAACAACACGAGCGAGGCGATAAAACCGAAGCCGCTAAGTAGCCACGTTAAGTAGCGAAAGGGCATGATGACGCGAAGAAAGTGCATAGAGTGGTTTCCTGCTAACGCCTAGCGTGACGTTATAGACGCTAGCAGAAATCCTGCCCAGTAGATGCACCATTGGGCGCGTCCACTGGGGTTTCAATCGGATTAAATAATCTCGATAGCCATGGCTGTGGCTTCACCACCACCAATGCACAGGCCGGCAACACCACGAGTTTTGCCGTGTTGTTTGAGCGCGTGAATTAGCGTGAGAATGATGCGTGAGCCAGTTGAGCCAACGGGATGACCGAGCGCGCAGGCGCCGCCGTAAACGTTGACTTTCTCATGCGGCAAGTTGTGTTTGATCATCGCGGCCATGGTGACCATAGCGAATGCTTCGTTGATCTCAAACAGATCGACCGACTCAGCGCTCCAGCCGATTTTGGCAAACAAATTGTTCATTGCGCCAATAGGAGCGATGGTGAATTCGCTGGGGTCTTGTGACTGAGTTGCGTGGCCGACAATACGTGCCAGTGGCTTTAAGCCAAGCTCAGCTGCTTTGCTTTCTTTCATCAGCACTAGAGCCGATGCGCCATCGGAAATGGATGAGGCATTGGCGGCAGTGATGGTGCCGTCTTTAGCAAAAGCCGCGCGCAAGGTAGGGATTTTCTCTGGCTTGGCGTTGCCTGGTTGCTCGTCGGTATCGACCAAGGTTTCGCCTTTACGCGATTGCACGGGCACCGCCACGATCTCGGCTTTGAAGTTGCCATTGGCAATGGCCGCATTGGCACGGCGCAGTGATTCAATCGCAAAGTCATCCATGGCTTCACGAGTTAGGCCCAATGTGTTGGCCATGTCTTGCGCAAATGAGCCCATTAGGCGACCAGTGCGAGCATCTTCCAAGCCATCTAAGAACATGTGGTCCAAGACTTGGCCATGGCCCATGCGGTAGCCGCCACGTGCTTTCGGCAGGATATACGGTGCGTTGCTCATCGACTCCATGCCACCACTGACCATGATGTCGTTGGTGCCAGCGGCGATTAAGTCATGAGCCAACATGGTGGCCTTCATGCCCGAACCGCAAAGCTTGTTAATGGTGGTAGCGCCTGCGGCTGCTGGAATGCCGGCATTGAGTGCGGCTTGGCGAGCTGGGCCTTGCTTCAGGCCTGCTGGCAAAACGCAACCCATGATGACTTCTTGCACTAGCTCAGGAGCAACGCCGGCGCGGCTCAGGGCTTCACGGATGGCAATGGCGCCGAGATCGGTAGCGATGACGCTGCCGAGGCTGCCTTGAAAGCCGCCCATTGGGGTGCGGGCGCCGTTAACAATCACGATTGGGTCGAGGCTCATTTTATCTCTCCGTTTTAGCCAGCGCTTAAGCGCCGTGGCATTTCTTAAATTTTTTGCCACTGCCGCAATGGCAGGGGTCGTTACGGCCAATTTTTAATTCATTGACCACGGGCTTGAGTTTTTCTGATGGGCCGGCGTGCAGTACTTCGCCATCGCGAAATTGCCAACCGGCATCGGAATTAACAAAGCCCGAGACTTCGTGATGATGATGCTTCACACCACCGATGAGGTAGTGCGCTTTGAATTCTACCAGACCCTTACGATCTTGGTTTGTGCCTGCTTCTACTTGTAATACTTCTAGGCTTTGCCAATCGGCTGTTTCAGCCCATGCACGCATGGCGTCGATGTCGCTATCAGCGCGGCCATCGGGGTGCGTAGAGGCCATGATGAAGTCAATATTGTGCTGCGTATAAGCAGTGTAGCGCGCACGCATCATGGCTTCAGCGCTAGGGGCGGGTGAGCCGGCGATGATTGGGCCGCAGCACTCAGTTAGTGCTAGTGAGGAACCGCAAGGGCAAGTCATGAGTATCTCCAAATTTCAGGCATAAAAAAGGGGTGCATAATGCACCCCTTTTTCTTGAGGCGTAAGCCTCACCGCATTACTGAGCGGCAGCTTCTTCAGCTGGAGCAGCTTCAACAGCAGCTTCTTCAACCATTGGAGCAGCTTCGGCAACTGGAGCTTCTTCAGCAACTGGAGCTGCTTCTTCAACAGTAGCTTCAACTGGAGCAGCTTCTTCTTTCTTTGCACAGCCAGCAATGGCTAGGGTTGCAGCAACGGCGGCTAAAATAGCAACTTTTTTGATTTGCATGATAAGTATCTCTCAGGTTAGAACAACGAATTCGAATGCTCTCGACCAATCAGGCTGTTGCGGCAGCGGTTGACGGCTTAAAGCGCGAGCATCATAACACTCTGTAAACCGATTTGCATTATGTGCAAACAGGATTTTTTTGCACTTTGTCGGACAATTTATTAGCCGAGCTTGGTCGCATTTAACGCGGTCGTTCTGGATTGGTATAAACGGCGCCAGCGTGTGCTTGACCACGTTGGCGCGCTCTATCTAGGGCGCTATGCAGTGCAGAGAGCATGGGGTCGAGTGCTAGCGGCAATGTTGGCAGCCACGTTGCGCTGATGTATGCCTGAGCCCTGTGGCCAGTTACTTGTAGGGCCTGCTGAAAAGCAGTTTGCAATCGCTGCGCAATCTCGTCGGCGTTTTTATGTGGGCAATCAAGCAAGATGAAGACAAAACGCAGGCGATCATAGCGCACTAAAATATCGCAGCCGCGTAAGTGTGATTTCGCCACCGATGCCATGGCTTGTGCCAGCTCCAAGCTCAACTGCCTGCTGGCAATAGCATCGTTTAGCGTGACTTCTGGATCGACCACGGCATAAAGCAAAGACACGGGCATATTTTGCCGATGCGCGAGAGGCCACAGCAATTGCGCAGTGGCATAGAGCGTAGAGCGAGTGGCTAGGCCGGTCTCTTTATCATCGTGTGGTGCAAGGTCGGCAATGGTGCGTAAGTCCATGCTGTGATGGCGAAACATGATGACCAAGCCATGCAAAAGCAGCAGTACAGCAGCGCTAGCCAGCAGTGGCAGTATGGCGAGTTCGGGCCTTATTGCAGCGCGGGCAATGAGTGTTACTGCGGCCAGTGCCAGCATCCACAAGGTTAGTTTGGTCAATGTAATGCTGCGATGACGCACGCTAGCGAGACCAAAAAATAGGCCAGCGAGCAATAGTGTCGGCGTGCTAGCTAAGGGGTCGAACCATAGAGCGGGCAGGAACAGGGCAATATCTAGCGCGGTAATGGCGCCACTGAGTCGATGCGATGAGCCTTTGCGACCCTCAATATATCCGAGCACGGCGTGGGCAAGCCCATAGGCTATGGGTATGGCAATGAAGATCCATGCAGGTTGTGGCAGCAAGCTGGATAAAATCAGTGCGTACAGGGTTAGCAGCAAGCCCACGCTAATGCGCAGGGCCTGTTGTTCTGGGATGCAGTACACGCGAGCACTGAGCTCGGGGTCATAACTTTCTATTGGCGTGTCGATGGAGTGCTTTTCGGTCATGGTGCTTATGGTTTTTATCTAGTGCAATCGAAGGGGCTTAGTGAAAGCCGAATAGAAATTGTACGCCAACGGCGAGCAACAAAATGCCAAATAAGCGTTTTAATTGTGCAGCGGGCAAGCGTTGCGCTGCATGAGCGCCAAAGCTGGCAAAAATCAGGCTAGTAATGCTGAGTCCGAGTAATGCCGGCCAATAAATAAAGCCGGTGCTACCTGCGGGCAGGCCGGGCTCTGACCATCCTGCCCAAAGAAAGCCCAGGCTGCCGGCGAGTGCGATGGGAAAGCCGCCGGCGGCAGCTGAGCCAACGGCACGTTGCATGCGCATGCCGTGATGCACGAGAAATGGCACGGTTAAGCTGCCGCCGCCAATACCGAAAATTGCTGACGCGGTGCCGATGATGCTGCCAGCGGCAATAGTTCCAGCTGTGCCCGGAAACGGTTTGTCTTGCGCCTGAGCTTTGCGTCCACGCAGCAAGTGTTGGCCGGTCCATAAAGCGAAAATTGCAATGATGATTTGCAAGGTGCGAGCGGGCATGGCGTGAGCAATTTGCGCGCCGAACCAGGAGCCGATCATCAGGCCAATAGAGAGCTTGGCCATGAGCGGCCAGTCAACATTTCCATGCTGATGATGGGTGCGCACGGAACTAACAGAGGTCAGTAAAATAGAGGCGAGCGAAGTGCCAACGGCCATATGAGTCGAGACTTCAGGACTAATGCCCTGCAAGTGGAAGCTCCAGAGTAGGGCGGGCACGATGATCATGCCGCCGCCTATGCCTAGAAGCCCTGCTAAAAAGCCCGAGAAAATGCCGGTGGCGGCATAGAGTGCTAAGGCGCTGAGCGAGAGATCCATGTGGCTTCCTATGTGTGCGATGGCAAGCCTTTGGCCTGTCACTTAATTGTCACCTATCTGTCACGTTGTCGACATGGCTTGATATGACACTGCGTGCATGAAAACGACAAACAAGAGCCGCCCTATGACTACTCGCCGTGTCCCAACACTGGTTTCAATGCCCATGTCACTCTTGCGCAATTTGAGCTTTAAAGCTGCGAAGAAGGCTAGCAAGAAAGCTAAGGTTGCCGCACAGGTCGAGGCAGTGCGCCAGAAGCCTATCCTAGAAGCCCGCTTTGCCGATACCCCCGATGCTATGCGTGCAGCGCAAGTGCTGCGCGCGGAAGTCTTTGGTATGGAGTATGGCGTGGCCTTCGATGGCCTTGATAATGATCGCTACGACCTGTTTTGCCGCCACATCACAGTTTATGACGTAGCCAACGATTGTTTAGTAGCAACCACACGCTTACTCAGCCAAGAGCAAGCTCGCTTAGCTGGTGGCTTCTATTCAGCCAATGAGTTCGACGTCTCCGCGCTAGAAAATTTGCCTGGGCGCATCTTGGAGATTGGCCGCACCTGTGTGCACCCCGATTACCGCTCCGGTGGTGCTATCACTGTGCTTTGGTCATTCATGGCCGATTATTTAATGCGCGAAGGCTTTAGCTATTTAATCGGTTGCGCCAGCATTAGCCTTGCCGATGGCGGCACGACCTTGGCAAGCGTGATGCCAACATTGCGTGAAAAGCACTTTGTTGCCAATGAGTTACGTGTTAGCCCAACACGCGAAATCGTGCTTTCAAGCGATATGGTTGGCAGTGTCAGCTTGCCACCATTACTCAAAGCGTATTTACGCATGGGTTGTCAGATTGGTGGTGAAGCTTGCTGGGATCCTGAATTCAACTGCGCCGATGTCTTCATATTATTAGATGTACAAGCGATGGCAGGACGGTATGCTCAACGGTTCTTAAAGACCGCCTAAATGTAGGATGCCGTGAGCCGAGTACGAACGCCCCGAAGTAAACGCGAGCACCCAGCCGTGATGCAAAACCCTCCATTTAGCCCGCGCCTATTATGGCGTTTGCTGCTTATTGCCCTGCATTTGCTCACAGGCTGCACGTTGGCATTTCTCACAGGCATGTTTTTTACACAGCCGAAATCATGGCATAGACCCATTGTGCGCTGGTGGCTGCATGGTCTGGCTTCACGACTAAATCTCGATGTTAATGTGCATGGCACGCCGACCACTGGCGTGAGCTTATGGGTCAGCAATCATGTCTCGTGGATGGATATCCCGGTACTTGGCGGCATTGCGCCGGTGGATTTTTTATCCAAGGCCGAGGTGGCTAAATGGCCATTGATTGGGCATTTGGCACAGGCGGTCGGCACCTTGTTTATTCAGCGTGGTTCAGGTGACTCAGCGCGTGTGCAAGGCTCGATGAAGTCAGCACTAGCTGCGAGCCGTAGTGTGCTGTTTTTCCCTGAAGCCACCACTACCGATGGTCATCGCGTGCAGCGCTTTTTCCCTAAGCTATTCGCTGTTGCTTGCGATACCGATTGCAAGGTTCAGCCCATCGTTATTTGCTATCGCCAGGGTGATGCTTTGCATCCATTAGCGCCATTTATTGGTAACGATGATTTAGTGCCGCATTTGTTTAATGTGCTGGCGGGTGAGCGCATTCGTGTTGATGTTCAGTTCTTGCCAGTGCAAGCGGTGGCTGAGCGAGATGCTCGCGCGTTGTCATTGGTGTGTGAGCAAGCCATGGGCGATGCTTTGATTGCCCTACATGGCGATGCCGACGTGCCTAGTCGTGTTGGTTTGTCGGCCATACGCAGCGCCTAGGTCATAGTCTATACTCGGGCTCACTTTTATCGGAGCTCGACCATGTCCTTGTCTTTAGCTGTCCCTCTGACGCTGCCCAATGGCGCTACTTTACCGAATCGCCTTGCGAAGTCGGCCTTAAGCGAAGCCATGGGCACCATGGATAATCGCGTCACTCAAGCTTTGGTGCGCTTATATCAGCGTTGGTCGGCAGGCGGCACTGGCTTGCTGATGACGGGTAACGTCATGGTCGATCGCCGCTTTTTAGGCGAGCCGGGCAACGTGGTGATTGAAGACGAACGCGACTTACCACTACTGCAAGAATGGGCACAGGCTGGCCGCGACTACGACACGGCCATATGGGTGCAACTTAATCATCCCGGCAAGCAGTCGCCGAAAGGCTTAAATCGTGAAAATATTTCGCCTTCGGCCATCCCGTTTAAAGCTGAAATGCAGTCATTTTTTGCGACGCCACGCGAGATGACCGAAGCTGAAATTCTCGACACTATTGCGCGTTTCGCCAATGCCGCAGGCATCGTTAAAAAAGCTGGCTTTGCTGGTGTGCAAATTCATGGTGCGCACGGCTATTTGGTCAGCCAGTTTTTATCGCCACGGCACAATGTGCGCGAAGATGGCTGGGGCGGAACGCCTGAAAAGCGCCGCCGCTTTGTGCTCGAGTTGTATGCCGCCATGCGTGCGCAGGTCGGCGCCGACTTCCCCATTGGCATCAAACTGAACTCGGCTGATTTTCAGCGCGGCGGGTTTACTGAAGAAGAGTCACTGGCCACCATCAAGGCCTTGGCCGATGCCCGCATCGATTTGATCGAAATCTCTGGCGGCACCTATGAGGCGCCGGCGATGACTGGTGCTAAGGCCTCGACTATCGAGCGTGAAGCGTATTTCTTAACTTTTGCCGAAACCGTGCGTGAGCATATCAGCACGCCATTAATGGTGACGGGTGGTTTTCGTACATTAGCGGTCATGCAAGCCGCACTAGACTCTGGTGCCTTGGATTTAATTGGCTTGGGCCGTCCCTTGGCCATTGAGCCAGATGCCGCTAATCGCTTGTTGGCCGGCGAAGAAATGCGCTATCGCGTTAAGCCGATTAAAACGGGTATTGGCATGGTCGATCGCATGGCCATCATGGAAGTGTCGTGGTATACGCGCCAATTACATCGCATGGGTAATGGTAAAGTGCCTAAGCCCAATGAGTCGGGGCTATGGTCTTTTGCCGCAACAGTGGTGGCGAATGTGCGCGGCACGAGGAAAACACGACGTATGCGGGCTTCGTAAGAGGCGTTG